>JANMUX010000053.1:0-2986 GCA_031392125.1 Acidobacteriota bacterium
CCTGATGGAAGACCGCGCCACGCTGCGCATCAGCAGCCAGCACATGGCGAACTGGCTGCACCATGGCGTGGTGAAGAAGAGCCAGGTCAAAGCCACGCTCAAGCGCATGGCCAAGGTGGTCGACCAGCAGAACGCCGGTGATCCGCTCTACAAGAAAATGGGCGGCAACTTCGAAAACTCTGCCGCGTTTCAGGCGGCGAGCGATCTGGTGTTCAAGGGCTTGGCACAACCGAGCGGCTACACCGAACCGCTGCTGCACGCGTGGCGGCTGAAGGTGAAGGCGGCGGGCTGAACGAGTCCGTTGAAGCCGGAACGGCTCACGCCGGCAACGAGAGCACTCGGCGGCGTGGGGCTTGCCACGTTTTCCGTCTCGGGCAGGGTCCGGATAATGAGGAATCGCCCAAGTGCCTGATTTAGAAAGACTTCTTTACACTTTGTAATCGTTTTTCCAGCGCGCCGGAAAATGAAGAAGGAATTACGGCTCGGTTCCGCAACGCGCTCAAAGGCGTCAAAAACTGAGAGTGGAAAATCAACTTTCACCCAAGTTGTTGATCTCTTTGAGTTTTGCAGGATTTGTGATTTCTTTATCCACCTTGTTTGGATAAAGGAAAACAACCCGTTTCTTGGCGGCTTAAGCGGTCGTCCTGTCGTCTGGGTCTTGCAACAGGCTTGGCTGTTCGTCCGCCACGGTCGGCTTCCGATAAGCCGCGTTGCTTCGTGCTCGCCCCGCCAACGGCTCCAGCAAACCACGGTCCACCCAGCCCCTGAGCATCTTTGATGCCCTAAGTGTGTCGGTCCTCGCAATGCCGCACACGTCGGCATTCGCGATCGGGCCGTTGCGGTCGATCCAGTCACTCACCTCTACCCAGGCCGGCGGGCGCTCTTCGTTGAGCAGCGTGACGGCCACACCTTCTACCGCAGTCTCCAGCGTTTGCCGGTACTGCGGTGGGTACAGGTGCGCCGCCGCCATCTCGCCGAACATCATCCGCACACCTTCGCCGTCGTCGATGTTCGGCGGCACAGGAAACTCGCGCAGGTTCTGCGCCACCAGCGGGTTGCGTGACTTCGAGCGTGCCCGCTCGATGTTGGCTGGCGTGATCGTCCCCGGCAGCGCGCCCGGGCTTTCGACCGTGATTCGGTCATCGAAGATGCGGATCACGATGTCACGGTTGAGCCGGTAGTCACGGTGGATCACCGCGTTGACGATCGCTTCTTTCACCACGCGTTCGGGGTACTTATGGCGCGTCTTGAAGCCACTGCTGGCCAGCGTGAGCCCTTGCGCCAATTCCTCCAGCACCGCACGCACTGCCGCGTCGATCTGCTCGATCAGCGGGCCGCGAATCGTCTTCGGTGGCTTGCGCAGGTTGGGCGTGGCGCCCGAGCCCACCTCCTTGCCGGCGTAGACCATCAAGCGGATGTCGGCCCGTGTACCAAACGCCGCCAGCAAGCTGCCCGGCTCCTCGGCAAACAGCAGCACCGCCGCGCGGCGCGGCTGAACCTCGTCGCCCGTCGCTCCCTTCACCGAGTCGGCCAAACCGATGCGCGTCAAGCGTTCGGCCATGCTGCCTGCGCGCATGCCGCGACTGCTCACGAAGCTGTGCCAGGTGGCGGTCTCCAGCAAGTTCATCGGCACGGCCACCGTCTCGCTTTCGGCGCTGCGCTCGCCGCGTTGGTACGACAGGTCTGTTATTTCGGGCGCGCCGAGCTGGCGGTTACTCGCATCCCCGCGAGACCAGGTGCCGCCGTCGACCACCGAATGCACATGCTCGCTTTTGCCCACGCGTACCAGCGCCACATGACCAGCCGCGCCGTCGCGAAGCGTGCACGACAGACGAAAGAAGCCGATGGTGTCGATTGGAGGGTTGAACTGCGTCCGGCACTTGCGTTGCAAGTCGTCGAAGGCCTCGGGGTTCTCTTGCAGGCCCCACAACCGTTGCAGCGGCTTGTCGCCGGGCTTCTGTTCCTTCGGGTCGCCGATGCCCACCACTAAGAGGCCGCCTTCGGTGTTGGCAAAGGCGCAGAGAGTTTCCAGCATCTTGGCGACTTTGCCCGCACCGAGGCGCTTGAAATCAAGTGTTTTGGATTCGGACGATTGCAGCAGGGACGTGAGGCTGGTGACGGCTTGGGAGGCAGGTAGATCAATCATCTTTGCCACCATCGGTGATGCTCACAATCTATGTGGAAGCCGGTGCATTGCGACAACAGCAATGTGCCCCGCAGCTCGGTCACCACACTCGCGTGGAATGCTGTTGGAGATGGTGACTACCAGTGTGTCGTATCAGTTATTGTGCCCGCAGCTTGTTGCACTCAAGCACGTTGCCCAGTCTGGTGGCCGCGCACGGATCGGTGCGGGAATGGTGACTGCTGCGCCGGCACGCCCAAACCACCCCGCCCAGCCGCTACAGTCTCGCGTCGCACCCACATGGCCCGGCCATTGCTGAACGCGCCCTCCCGGGCCACTCAGGAGACTCGATTGACGCTGCACCGATCCACCGGCCTGTTCGTGCTGCTCGCGGCGTTGTGGTCTGCAGCGCCCGGCCCGGCGACGGCGCAGCCTGCCACGCTCGCCAGCGGCATCGAGCGCAGCGGCATGGACCCGGCCGTGCGCCCGCAGGACGACCTGTTTCGCCACGCCAACGGGCGTTGGCTGAAGAGCACGCCGATGCCTCCCGAGCGCGCCTACATCGGCGGCCTGTCGGAAACGCACGAGCGCACGCAGGGCCAGCTGCGTGTGCTGATCGAGCAGGCCGCGGCGAGCCGCGGCACCGACGCCGACGCGGCCCGGATCGACGACCTCTACGCCAGCTTCATGGACGAGGCCACGCTCGACAAGCGCGGCCTGAAGCCGCTGGCCGCCGAGCTCGCCGCGATCCGCGCGGTCACCGACCGCCAGCAACTCGCAGCCACGTTCGGCCGGCTGGTTCGCCTGGGCGCCGGCGCGCCTTTCTCGGTCACGATCGGCCTGGACGACCGCGATTCGAGCCGC
>JANMUX010000058.1:0-3419 GCA_031392125.1 Acidobacteriota bacterium
GCTTCCACCGGCTGATGTCCACAGGCATCTCGGCCGACGACGCCCTCAATCGACTCCAACGCAACGTACTGCAGAGCAACGGCCGTCGACTCGGCGCTTGGAGTGCGTTGGTGCTGTACAGCTCCGGTCGATAGCCCCCCACGTCAGGAGCAGCAAATGAACCGTCGCCAGTTTGTCAGCCGGGTGTCCCTCGGTGCCGCCGCCGCTTGTACCCCACTCGCCCACTCGTCACTCACCGCCGCGCCGGCTGGACTCGTTAACGTCCGGTTTGTCGGCATGATGACCTTCATGGAGCGCGCCGACCGATCTTTCCTGGTCGCGACACCCGGTCACCACGCGTTCCACCACATGACCCACACGCCGTTCCTGATGGCGCGTAAGGGGTCTGCCGTTGCCAAGGCGCTGGGCATGATCGCCGTGCCCGGCGTTATCCCTGCAGCGTTCGATACCAGCCTCATCGGATCGAATCCGGCGGAGTTCGTCTTCCTCAACATGGACAACACGGCGATGGACATCGTGTCAGGTCTCGACACCGCGGTGACCAACGACTCCCGCGAGATGGCCATGCTGAATCAGATCGCGCCGGGCAAGCGGGTTCGCGGAAATGTTGAGAAGTGGGCCGCCTCTACGGTTTCGCTCCGTGGCGGCCGCATCGAAGACTCCTCGGGCCATCCAGATGCCGGCAAGGTCTGGGCCTTCGGGAACTACCGGCAGCGGCTGACGGATGCGGTGAATTTCAAGAACGCCCCCGGCGCGGCCACGACTATTCGCCTCACCAGCGCCGTTGACGTTCGCTCGTTCACGGCGCGCGCGGGCGAATCCACCGAGCTGTGGGTTTTCAGCGCCGCCGAGCCCAACGGTGGCATCGAGCCGACGATGCTCGAACATTCGGAGGTGCTGTTCGACTACTTGGTCGATGCCAAGCCGATTGTCGCGACCTGCCCAGAAGCAACCGGTCGCAAGGTGCCTGACACGGAACTGCCCTTCGCGAAAGCGACGAGCGCCAGCATGGGCATCATTGCCAGCCGGACGATCTCGCCGCCCCTGTCAGAGTTCTGCTACATCGCCTGCATCCTGTTCGGCTCAGGCAAGTAGTCTCGTTTCCCCGTTGAAGGCTGGGCTATCTGGGCCCGGCCTTCTTTTTTTCTCCCACTCAGCTCGAGATGGCAGCACAGGTTCGGGACGTGACCGCATGTCGAGAATATATATACTTTTCACCATGCGTAAGCTGACCCTTCTGACCGTGACGACCGGCGCGTTGATCGCCGCCATGACCCTGCCCGGCGCCGCCCAGTCGCGCACTACAGTTACTGCCGCCGATTACGCCCGTGCCGAGCAGTATCTTGGCTACAACACCACGCCACTCGTCTCGAACGGGCCGGTCCAAGCCAACTGGTTGGCCGACGACCGCTTCTGGTACCGCAACGTCACCGCCGCCGGCAGCGAGTTCGTGCTCGTTGACGCGGCCCGCGCGACGAAAGCGCCTGCGTTCAACCATGCCACCCTCGCAGCGACGCTCACCACCGCGATGGGCAAGCCAGTATCGGCCGGCCGGCTGCCTTTCGTGCAGCTCACGTTCGCCGCCGACAGCCAGTCGTTCTCGTTCGACAGCGACCTCAAGCGGTGGACCTGTAACGTGCAGGGCACCGCATGCACCAGCGCCGATCGGCCGGCGCGCCTTGCCAGCAGCGTGACCTCGCCCGATGGCAAGCTCGCCGCCTTCATCCGCGACTACAACCTGTGGGTTCGCGATCTCGCCACCGGCACTGACAAGCAGCTCACCACCGACGGCATCAAGGACTACGGCTACGCCACCGACAATGCCGGGTGGATTCGCAGCGACAGCCCCGTGCTGGTGTGGTCGCCCGACTCGAAGAAGATCGCCACCTTCCAGCAGGATCAGCGCCGGACCGGCGACATGTACCTGGTCAACACGGTAGCCGGGCATCCGACCCTCTCGGCCTGGAAATACCCGCTGCCGGGCGACGAGTTCGTCACCATGATCGAACGCGTGGTGATCGAGCTGGAGGGGCCCAAGGTCATCCGCCTGCAGATGGGACAGGACCAGCATCGCTCGTCGCTTTGTGACGATGTCAAGTGCGGCGGCGAGTGGGTGGACGTGCAGTGGAACCCGGATGGCAGCCAGGTATCGTTCGTCTCGACCTCGCGCAATCATCAGCAGGCCAACCTGCGGGTGGCCGACGCCACGACCGGCGCCATCCGGGAAGTTCTCGAGGAAAAGGGCGAGACGTTCCTCGAGTCGGGCAACGGGAAGGTGAACTGGAAGTACCTGCCCGGCTCGAACGAGGCGATCTGGTTCTCGCAGCGCGACAACTGGGGCCACCTCTACATGCACGACTTGCAAACGGGCAAGCAGAAGTATCCGATTACCAGCGGCGATGGCAACGTCACCCAGCTTACGCGCGTAGACGAAGGCAGCCGCACGCTGTTCTTCCAAGGCGTCGGACGCGAACGCGGCCGCGATCCGTACTTCCGTCACTTCTATCGCGTGAGCATGGACGGCAAGAACCCTCAGCTGTTGACACCCGAGGACGCCGACCACGCCGTGTCACTGTCGCCCTCGGGCAAGTACTTCGTTGATAATTATTCCAAGCCGGATGTGCCCTCGACCTCGGTGTTGCGAGACGCCGCCGGCAAGCTGGTGCTGCCGCTCGAAAAGGCCGACATCTCGCGCCTGGTGGCAACCGGCTGGAAGCCGCCCATGCCCATCACGGTGAAGGATCGCGGCGGGGTCGGCGAACTCTACGGCCTGCTCTATCGGCCGACCAACTTCGACGCCACGAAGAAATATCCGATCATCAACAACATCTATCCCGGGCCGCAGACGGGCAGCGTCGGCAGCCGCAGCTTCTCGGCCGCGCGCGGTGACACGCAAGCCCTCGCCGAACTCGGCTTCATCGTCGTTCAGATTGACGGCATGGGTACGCCGTGGCGCTCGAAGCGCTTCCACGCGGCCTACTACGGCGACATGGGCGACAACACGTTGCCCGATCAGGTGGCGGGCATGAAGGAATTGGCCACCCGCTATTCGTGGATCGACATCGACCGCGCCGGCATCTACGGCCACTCTGGCGGTGGCTTCGCGACGGCGGCGGCAATGTTCAAGTATCCAGACTTCTTCAAAGTGGGCGTGTCACAGGCGGGCAACCACGACAACCGGGTCTACGAGGATGACTGGGCCGAGAAGTGGCAGGGGCTGCTCGAGAAGCGCTCCGACGGCACCACCAACTACGACAGCCAGGCCAACCAGAACTTCGCGAAGTTCCTGAAGGGCAAGCTGCTGCTGGCGCATGGCTCGATGGACGCCAACGTTCCGTTCTATAGCACCTTGCTGGTGGTCGATTCGTTGATCAAGGAGAACAAGGACTTCGACCTGATCATCTTCCCGAACCGCGGGC
>JANMUX010000085.1:0-4894 GCA_031392125.1 Acidobacteriota bacterium
GTGGCTGATGGGCGAACGCGGCATCGGCTTCCTGTACGTGCGCGAGGATCTGCAGGGCACCGTCTTGCCGACGACCAGGTATGGACACCGGCAGGTGTCGAACTTCAATCGCGCGGCGCTGTCGTGGGAGCCCATGCCGGGCGCAGCGCGATACGAAACCGGCGGCATCCCGGTGATGATGGCCGCGTGCGTGGACGCCGGCATCAACTACGTCAACAAGCTGAACATCACGAACATCCGCGCCCATGCGAAGCAGCTGACCGATCGCCTGCAGAAGGAACTGCCGCCGCTTGGCTACAAGCCGCTGACCCCGATGGGCACCGAGACGCCGATTGTCGCGTTCGAGCTGAAGGACGCCGCGGTGACCACCAAGATGCTGCAGGCGGGCAAGGTCGCCGGCACGGTGATCGCCAACGAGAACCGCATCCGCCTGGCGGTGTCGGTGTTCAACACGCACGAGGACATCGATCGCACGGTTGCCGTTCTGGGCGGGAAGACTTCGTCGATCTAGTTAAGGACGCGCCACGAGAGTAATGCTCTTGCAAAAAGACGAGGAGATGAGCTCATGAAGCGCACCGTAAGCGTCGCCGCTTTTTGCAAGAGCATCACTCTCGCGTCGCATCCCCTCCATTAAGCGGGCCTCACGCTCTCGCCATTTGCGGCAGTTGATTTTCTGCCTTCGTGGTCTCGCCGTTCGTACGCAATTACTGCGACGAACCAATCCACCAACCGCAAGATCGTTCGGCAATTCCCCTAATTGATCGCGGCATCGCGTTCGCAGGATCGTCGTCAAAAGGACGATGCTACGATGACCGAGAGCGAAGCGGTGAAACTGGACGAGCGAATTGGAAAACTTGAACAGACCGTAGCCCTGGGCTTTTTTGAGCAGGGTAAAAGCATCTCTGGTCTCAGCGGCCGGGTGGACAGGCTCGAAAGCCGGATGGACAGGCTCGAAGTTCGGATGACCGCACTCGAGGAGAAGTTCGACATTCTCACCGACACCGTACTCGACGCGATGAAAACGATCCTCGAACGCATCGATGGCATGAGCCAGCAAATGGAGCGGTCCACGAAAGCCATTCGGCGGCGACACGGCGCCGATCGGCGGCTGACCCGGTCGGTCCTCGCCGATCACAACATCCGACTAAAGGAATTGGAATCAGGCCGCCCGGCCTAGGCTCAGCGCGACTTTAGAGACGCGGGTATGGGCCACCTCACGCGCCCCTCGCGATCCGCGATCCTGACCACCAACTCCGCTTGGGTCGCACCCGCGCCGAAGAGCGGCGTGCCATCGGTATGCTGCAAGGGGAACACCATCCAAAAACGGTCGTAGTCGTAGTTGCGGCGCAGGACTCCGGACAGAGCCTTCATTTCCCTCAGCCGCGGTCGGATCTCGCCACTAACGGTGCGCGGCTCTTCGCCCTTCGCCGCTGCCGGCTGCAAGAACGCCGACCAGTCGGTCGGAATTACTCCCGAGCCCTCGCGAGGATCAATCTCCACCATCACAACTGTGTCGCCGGCAGCAGACGCCTCGGCAACCAGCGCCTTGGTATCGGCGTCGGAGAGCCGCTGCGTAAGTTGCAGCGTTCTGGCCGTGGCGCGGATGATGTCGCCGGTCATCCACGTCGCGGCGAGCTTGTAGTTGTAGGAACGTTCGGTCTTCAGGAATCGCGTGTCGAAAATGCCGCCCACGCGCCCTTGAACGTAAGCAGCCTTGCCGACCGCCTGTGCGCGTGCGGCATCCCATTTCAACCACGACTCGTCGTCGGCCTGTGCCAGCGCGAGAATCCCGGCGAACGCGGCGGCCGCGACAATCTTCATTTCACGGGCCGGCGGGTAATGACCACCAGCTCACTGCCACCGAGAGCTGTCTTGCCGACCGTCAAGTCGATGGCCTGGAAACCGGCTTCGGCGATCTCTTTCAACTCTTTCTCGAGCGTCGACGTCTTCGATGTGGCGATCAGCTTGTATTCCCACCGCTTGGTGTTCGGCTCGCCAGAGCTTTTCTCAACAATCGCCGCGGTTTCCTTGCCGCCGAACGTGCTCTCGAACACGGTTTGGCCGACGGCGTGGAATCCGGCGTCGCCGGCTTCTTGCAGCTCTTTCTGCAAAGTTGATGTCTTACTGGTCGCCAACAGCCGGTAGCTATAGGTGTTGGTGTCGCCAGTGGACTTCTCGACCAGCACCACCACCTCTTTGCCGCCGACGGCGGTCTCGCCACCCATCACCGCCACATAGCGGTAACCGGCGTCGCCTGCTTCCTGCATTTCCTTCTGCATGGTCGACGTCTTGCTGGTCGCGAGAATCTTGTAGGTGTTCGACTGCGCGAGCGCGGGAGCGGTGACGGCCATGCATAGCACGACGGACGCAAGAACGACGGTTGATCGGTTCACGGGAAGGCCTCCGCAGTGAGGTTACTACGGAAGAGGTTCAGCCGGACGGCTGCAGCGGTTCCAGAATGGATCCATAATGGCGCCATGGCTAAGACCGTCACTTTGTCTGTGAAAAACGTGCCCGTGGCGGTCGCCAAGCGGCTGAAGGAACGCGCCGCCCGAAACAATCGGTCGTTGCAGGGTGAACTCCAGTCGATTCTCGAACAGGCCGGCCACACGCTGACGCTCGACGACGTCGCCGCATTGGCGAGCAAGTTGGGCCTCAAGGGCACCGCTGGTGAATCGGTCCGGATGATCCGGGAGGATCGCGATGACCCTCGTCGTTGATGCCTCGGCGGTCACGGCAGTCATGTTCGGAGAGGCCGAAGGCGCGACGATCCAGGCGCACGTGCGCGGCGAAACACTGATTGCCCCGCAACTGATTGATTACGAACTCGCCAACGCCTGCTGGAAACGCATCCGCCGGGAGCCGGCCACGCAAGCGGCGGTCCTTGGCATGCTGGCCCGCGTTGACCGGTTTTCGATCACGCGAGTTTCTGTCCAGGCTGCGGACGTCGTGGCGCTCGCGACGCGAACCGGCCTGACCGCGTACGACGCAGCGTATCTGTGGCTGGCGCACTCCCGTGACCTTGAGCTGGTCACCCTGGACGGTCAGCTGGCGCGCGTGGATCAGGCGATGCGCGAGCGGTTCGATTGACGGTCAGTCGGTCTCGCGCTTAGACGCCGCGAGGGGCATGCTCCTGCAAAAAGACGAGGAGATGAGCTCATGACACGCACCGTAAGCGTCGCCGCTTTTTGCAGGAGCACGCCCCTCGCGGCGTTACAGGCCAGGCCGGCGTCAAGCATCCCCACGAGACGGCCGATCGCCGTCTGCTGGAGCACGAGCGGAAGTCGGCGGGAGTCGGGGCGACCGATCTCTGTTTGGACCGATGGGAATCAAGAGCGCCCCGACGGGCAGGTCACTTACAAACAACCTCGCAGCGAGGGTTGCTCTCTTTCAGACCGAGCTGCGAGTTGTCAGCCGTCTGGAGCGAGTGCGGAAGCAGATGGCGAGCGGCCGTCGCGCTGAAACGCCGCGAGGGGCATGCTACTGCCAAAAGACGAGGAGATGAGCTCATGAAGCGCACCGTAAGCGTCGCCGCTTTCTGCAGGAGCACGCCCCTCGCGGCTGTTACGCGTTACGCCTTCCAGAGGGTATTCAGCATTCGCAGCAGCCACACCCCGCTCACCAGCCACACCACTCCCCACACGGTCGCTTGCGCGGTCAGGCCGTAGAGCGCGCTGCCGGCGCCGAACAGCGTGGCGTAGACGAACGCGCAGCCGAGCACCCAGCCGAGAAGTTGCTGCGGCAAACTGTCGGGCGAGGGGCCGACGCCGGCCTTGCGTGAAATGTCTGCCCAGCCAGGACCTGCGGGCCGCACGAGTTTGTAGAACTTGACGAGCGTCGCGTCGCTCTCTGGCCTGGTGACGAGCGTGGCGCCAACCCACGCCAGCGTGGTGACGCCTACGGTGGCGAGCAGCACGGTGTTGGCGCCGACGCCGTAGCCCATCTTTCCGGCAACGAAGAATCCAACCGCGACGAAGAACGACACGCCCATTGCCGCGATCTCGCTCCACGCGTTGATGCGCCACCAGTACCACCGCAAAAGGTACAACAGGCCCGAGCCGGCGCCAATCGACAGCAACAACTCGAAACTCGAGCGCGCGGATTCGAGCAGGAACGTCATCCCCGCGGCCAGCAGCATGAGCACCGCCGTGACCAGGCGTCCCATCCACACGTAGTGATGCTCGGTGGCGTCGGCCTTGATGAAACGGCGATAGAGGTCGTGGACGAGATACGACGTGCCCCAGTTGAGATGCGTGGAGATGGTCGATACGTATGCGGCCAGCAGCCCGGCGACCATCAGGCCGAGAAAGCCGGCCGGCAGGAACGTGAGCATGGCGGGATAAGCCATGTCGTGGCCGAACATGCTCGGCTCGACGTAGGGAAACGCCTTGGTGATGTCGGACAGCTCGGGAAACACCAGCATCGAGGCGAGCGCGACGATGATCCACGGCCAGGGTCGAAGAGCGTAATGAGCGACGTTGAAGAACAGCGTGCCGCCGAGCGCGTCTTTCTCGCTCTTCGCTGCCAGGATGCGCTGGGCGATGTAGCTGCCGCCGCCAGGTTCAGAGCCGGGATACCACACCGACCACCACGAGATGGTCAGCGGCAGGATCAATACCGACAGCGTCAGCGTCCAGTCGTTGAAATCGGGCAGCAGCTGCAAGGTCGATGGTGGGATCTGCGCCATCAATCCCGAAAGGCCGCCAACCTGCGGCTGTTGCAGCGCAAAATAAGCCGCTGCGACCGACGCCACCATGGCGATCACGAACTGGAACACGTCGGTGATCAGCACGCCCCACAAACCCGCAATCGACGCGAACGCAACGTTGATGACCGCGCACACCCACAGCGTTTGCCACATCGGCCAGCCAAGCAGCACATTGGCGATCTTCGC
>JANMUX010000154.1:0-9924 GCA_031392125.1 Acidobacteriota bacterium
GTCTCGAGCATCAAGGACGCGCGTGTCATCATGGCGGACAAGGCACGGCACTTCATCATGTTGGACGATCCATCGTTCTTGTTCGCAGCGCTGGATCAGTTCCTGGCCGCCCGGCGCGCCGGCGCGGACCGATAATCGTGGACAGTCAGGCCCTCTTGCTCGCCGTGCATGTCCCTGCCGCCGCCCGCGGCGACCGCGATGCGTTCGCGGCGCTGGTGGACGCCACACGGTCGGTCGTCAGCGCCATTGCGCTCTCAATCGTCCGCGATGCCGAACTGAGCCGCGACGTCGCACAGGACGTGTTCCTGGCGGCATGGCGTGACCTGGGCGAACTGCGCGACCCCAACAGCTTCCTGCCCTGGCTGCGGCAACTGACGCGCCACCGCGCCTATCACGTGCTGCGCGGCGAGCGGCGGCGGGGACGTCGTGTCACGGCCGCAGACACCGAGGTGCTGATGGCGATCGCCGTGGATCCCAAGCCGCACGCCGGGGCGCAGATGCTGGCTGCCGAGGAACGCCAGTTGCTGGCGACCGTCTTGGACGAGTTGCCCGACGAGACGCGTGAAGTTGTGATCTTGTATTACCGCGAAGGCGAGTCGACGGCCCAGGTAGCCCGGCTGCTGGGCCTCAGCGAGGCCAACGTTCGCCAGCGCCTGTCGCGAGCGCGCACGCGGCTGCGCAGCAACCTGCTCGATCGATTCGGCATGGTGGCTCGCCACAGCGCACCAGACGGACGGTTCACTGCCGCTATTCTCGCAGCGCTGGCGGTTGGGGCTCCCGCCGCTTCGTCGGCGGCGACGCTCACGGCAGCATCAAGCGTGGCCGCGCCGTCACTGCTGATCAAGATGCTCGCGCTCGGTGGCGGCGCACTGCTCGGCGCGGTGGGCGGAATTGCCGGGGTCCTGTTCGGGTCGCGTCAGCTGAAGCAGCAGGCGCGATCGCTCGAAGAGCTGGCCGCGCTCAAGCGGTTCGAGTTCACCAGCGTCACGCTGGTGCTTCTCGCGACGGTGATGTTCCCCGTCTCGTGGCTGCTCACCCGCGAGGCCTGGAGCCAGGTGGTCACCTTCATGGGGTTCATCACCGGATTGGCCGGCCTGCACGGGTTCTGGTTGCCGCGCATCCTTCGGGACCGCCGGGTGCTCGAAACGCTCGAGGATCCGGCGCGGGCGGCCAGGGCGCGGGCGATGGAGCGGCGCGCCGCCATCCTCGGGTGGACGCTCGGCCTGACCTTCGGCACGCTAGGACTGATCGCGGGACTGTTGATGGCGGATTAAGATAGCGCGCATGCGACACCGCACGATTGCCCTGCTCACCATCGCCACGGTCGTCTCGGCCGTAACGGTCTCTGCCCAAGCGCCCCGCACTCATCGCCTCGAAGCCACGCCCTCGACGGTGGCGTACGGCCATTATTGGTCGGAGACCAAGCCGGTGCTGACTATTGCCTCGGGCGACATCATCGATGTCGATACCTTGCTCACGTCGGTGCCCGACCGGCTCGAAAAGGCGGGCGTAGCGGCGGCCGATGTGCAGGCTTCGCTGCGCGCGATTGTCGAGAACGTCAAGGACCGGGGCCCCGGCGGGCACATTCTCACCGGGCCGGTGTTCATCACCGGCGCCGAGCCGGGTGATGCGCTCGAGGTCAAGGTGCTGTCAATCGATCTGCCGATTGCGTACGGCTACAACGGTTGCAGCGGCTTCATCCGCGAGAACTGCGTTGCGGGACGCGGGCCAACCATCATCCAGATGGACCGCAAGAACATGACGGCGACCTTCCTGCCGGGAATCGTGATTCCCCTGCGGCCGTTCTTCGGCAGCATGGGCGTGGCGCCGCCGCCGGCGCATGGCCGCGTCAGCAGCAATCCGCCCGGCATTCACGCCGGCAACCTGGACAACAAGGAACTGGTCGCGGGCACCACCCTCTGGATTCCCGTGCACGTGCCCGGCGCGCTGTTCGAGATTGGCGACGGTCACGCCGCCCAGGGCGATGGCGAGGTCGATCAGACCGGTCTCGAGACTTCCCTGCGCGGCAAGGTGCAACTCACCGTCCGCAAGGGCATGACGCTCGCCTGGCCACGAGCGGAAACCAGCACGCACTTCATCAGCATGGGCACCGACGTGGATCTCACCAAGGCGACGCGCGTCGCAATCCAGGAGATGGTGGACTTCCTGGCTGCGACCGGGAAGATGGACAAGCACCAGGCCTACCAGCTGACCAGCATGGCCGGCGACGTTGCCATCACGCAGCTGGTCGACGGCACGATGGGCGTTCACGTGAAGATTCCGAAAAGCATCTTTAAATGAAGTGCTGGGGTGCTCGGGTGCTGAAGTGCTGTGGTGCTCAGGTGCTAGGGTGCTCAAGTGCCCTGGTGCTCGTGCTTGGGTGTTCGCAGCCTGTTCCACCGGCGCCTGATGAGACCACGAAGCCCACGGACGCGCAGCACGCGGAGATCACGACCCCCCACGGCGACCACTCCGCTCATCACGGCGGCCTGGTGCTGATGAACGGCGAAATGCACTACGAAGTGGTGCTCGACCGCGCCGGCAAGCACCGCGTCTGGTTCAGCGACGCCGTGCGCGAAGACCTGCCGGCCTCGACCGCATCCAGTGTCGTGATCGTGGTGTCGCGTCCGGGTTTCGCGCCAGAAGCGCTTGCCCTCACGATCGACGACAGTGGCGAGAGTTGGGTCGCTGCTGGCACGCCGGTCGTGGGCGACGACGTGATGGTGAAGATTAGCTACATCGCCGGCGGACGGCCGTTCGAGGTGGAGCTGCCTTTCGTGTCAGCCAAATAGCAGCAAGCGGCGCCACAGCACGGCTGACAAGACGAGGGCCGCGAGCATGATTGCGGTACCCAGCCATAGGCCGGGTGGAACGAATGAGAAAGAGAAGCGGCCCGTCTGCCCCGGCCCCAGGGCCACCGACGCAATGCGATCGGGCGGGTGGTCGATGTCGCCGGCGGTGCTCGTCCACCCCGGCCCCCAGTTGTAATTCAAATAGAGCCGCGCCGGCTGGGCGCCGCCAAACAGCGCGAAGTCGACACGATTGGGAGTGAACCCGAGCTCGGTGGTCGCTCCGCCCCCTTCGGTGAACAGCAGCGGCTGTTCGGGGTTCGAGGCCCTCACGAGCTGCAGCGATTCGTAGCAATAGTAGAAGAACCGATCGCTGACGAGCGCGCGCAGCATCGGCGAGTCGTGCGTGTAGGCGCTCGAGACGGCGTCGGTCGTGATGCCCTGCCGGGGGCCGTCAAGCCAGCGGAACGCCGTGTCGAACGGCACCACGCGAAAGACGCCGACGAATTGGGCCCGGTTGACCATGACGAGGTGAGCCGCGATCACCAGGCAGGCGGCACCGGCGATGGCCTGGACGGCCCGCGATCGCGTCTGCAGCGAGAAACCACGCATGACCCACGCGAGAGCCATGGCACCAAACAGCAGGCACGGAATCGTGTAGCGGCTCGGAATGCGGAAACTCGAAAATAGTGGCACGTGCTTCAGCAGTGACGCCGGGGACCAGGCGCTGAACTCTCCAAGCGAGAGCAGGAACAGGAAGCCCGCAGTGAGCGCGAGCGCACGGCCGAACCACGCATCGGGTGCGCGACGTCCCCACACCGCGACGAGGAAGCCAGCCATCAACAGGACCGCAGAAGCCGGACCAATATAGTTGCCGTACTCGTGCCAGCCGTGCCGCTGGTGATCCAGCTTGGTGCGCAGGTCCTGATTGGGGTTCAGGTAGGCGTGCGCGACCATGTCGAGCGTCATGCGATCGGGGTGCTCGGTCGGGTTCCGGGTGTCCCAGAATCGCTCGCCGGCCACGAACAAGCTGACCGGCAGCAGCTTGGGCGCCGCGTAGGCGAGTCCGGCAACCACGAACACCACCGTCATCACCATCGGGCGCCACCGGCGAGTCATCACAGTCACCAGGACTGCGAAGCAACCGATCGAGGCAAACGCCATCGGCAGAATGTGGACGCCGCCGTTGAACACCATGAGCGCCAGCAGCGCGGCGGCGATCAGCGCGTCCTTGATCGCGCCGGTCTGATACGCGCGGAAAAGAAAATACAACTGCGCGGGCAGATAGAAACCCGGAAGAAACACACTGTGTCCAACCGCGACATGAATGGCCGGGGCCCCCGCGGCCGTGACCAGCGTCGCCAGATAAATCACGGCTGGGAGAAACGACAGCCCCACCACCCGCGTCAGCAGCAGGTGCATGCCCAGGAAGCCAACCCAGTAGTGCAGC
Source organism: Acidobacteriota bacterium (assembly GCA_031392125.1). Taxonomy (GTDB): domain Bacteria; phylum Acidobacteriota; class Vicinamibacteria; order Vicinamibacterales; family UBA2999; genus 12-FULL-67-14b. Next base: position 4,240 of record JANMUX010000154.1, read on the forward strand.
AGGATGCTGACCTTCGTCGCCAGTTGCAGCGGCAAGATCACCGACAGCGGGTAGACCGGGCTCAGCAAGGCGACCTGCGGGTTCTGCCAAAGCACATTGCCACCGCAATACCAGGGATTCCAGAACGGCGCCTGTCCGTACTCGACGACGTTCTTCAGCACGGCGCCGTAGTAAAACAGGTGCTGATCCCAGTCGTTGACGCCCAGGCCTGCGGGCTGCTCAAAGAGCGGCGCGCAAAAGACGACGCTCAGTGCACCGTAGAGCGCGCACAAGAGGATCGCGCGCCGGCTGGGGAAGGACATGGCGAAATGATAGACCACGGCGCGGCGTCGATTCGTCAGGGGCCGACCCGGCGAAGGATCGCCGCGGCAGGCCGTGAATCGATATCGTGGACGATCTGCACGAGCGTCCATTGGCCCGATTGCTGAAGTGCGGCGATTTCAGCGTTCTCCACGTACATCGCCAGCATGCTGCCCGGCCGCGCGCCCTGCAGGTCCTGCCCGCCGCTGACATAGGTGGTGCGCTCGAGGAGCTGCGCCTTCCGCGCCTTGGTCGTGTAGAAGCGCCACTTGGCGCCCACGGCGTCGAGGTCGCGCCGCAGGTAGATAGCTGGCACGGCAGGGTCGGCCATCAGATGATCCGCGACCGACGCAAAGGCCACCGCGTCGTAGTAGAACGCCGATCGTAGTTTGTAGTGGGTGAAGTAGTCCCAATAGAACACCGCAAACTGCACCGGAGCGACGACGACCATCGCCACGGCGGCGTAGCGCCAGGCGCGGTGTCGTGCCTGCCACAGCGCGGCAAAGCCGACGCCGCTGATCAGCGCCACGAATGGCAGCATCAACAGCGCGCGTTGAATCATTCCCGACTGACCGCTGGCGGCGGCTGGAATGGGCGCCAACAGGAGGCCGGCGAGCAAGACCCCACCAACTACGCGACGGTCTCGCCGTCGCCAGAGCGAAACGATGCCCACGGGCAGCAGCACGACGACCGGGATGAGGACCACACCCATGCGGCCGGACGAGGCCGTCATGCTCTGGCCACCCCGCCGGAACAGGAAGACCGGGTCAAAATAGCCGGCATACACGGGGATGGCGGTCTGCAGACGGCCGATGCGAGGGGCGCCGTCTGGCGCCGGCGGGCGCTGAGAATCGAGCACCTGGTAGCGAACCACCGTCTCGTGAATCATCTGCGGGTGGGTCCAGAGCCACGGCACGATCAGCAGAATGGCCGGGGTGAAGCCCGCGGCCGACCACAGGAGCGGGCGCCAGCCGGCACTGCGCTGCCAGAACGCGGCCCACGACACCACCAGCAGCGCCGGCATCATCGCCCACGAGGCGATGTAGCTGTAGCAGCCCAGGCCGAGGGTGAGCCCGGCAAGCACCGCCGAGCGCCGCGTCCCCGTCTCGAGATAATCCAGCAGAAACCACAGCCAACCCAGCACGAACGGCAGCGGGCAAACGTAGTCAAGGGCCTGGCGGCTGAGGATCACATTCGCGGGCGCCAGCGCGATGGCCAGGGCCGCCACGATCGCCGCAGGGCGGTCGAGCCGCATGCGTCTGGCGACCGCGTAGGTCAGCACCGGCGTCAGCATCCCGCCGAGCAGGGCGGCCGGCACGCGAACGGCGGCTTCGCTGAAGGGCAACACCTTCAGCACCAGCGCGACCAGATAAAACATCACCGGGTGATACCAGGTGGCGCCCCACGGCATGGCCTGGGGATCGCCCTGTGCGTCGACGAGATCGAAAAAGAGCGGCAGGAGGGCGCCGTTCAGGTTACGGCCGGTTGTGGCAATGGCGTGGCCGCCTACGGCAAAGTGCGCTTCATCGCCGCCAAGGTAGACCGGCGCTCCGCCCAGGCCGACGAGGTAGAGACACCCGACCAACCCGAAGAGCAAGACCGTTACCCGCGGGCTCACCACGGCACGATTGGCCGGCACGGCCAGGAGCTATTCATATCGCAGGGAATCGATCGGATCCAGCCGCGACGCGCGGCGGGCCGGATAGTAACCAAACACAATTCCCACCAGCGCGGCAATCGCAAACGCTGACGCCATCGTCGTCAACGACACCTCGGTCGGCCAGTCGAGCACGGCCGTCAGGCCTTCGGCCGCTGCCAGGCCGATGGCCACGCCAATGACGCCGCCAATCAGGCTCATGACCGTGGCTTCGACCAGGAACTGCACCAGCACGTCACGGCGGCGGGCGCCCACGGCGAGGCGAATGCCGATCTCCTTGGTCCGCTCGGTCACCGACACCAGCATGATGTTCATGATGCCGATGCCGCCGACGATCAGCGAGATGGCCGCGATGCTGCCGAGTAGCGCCGTCATGGTCGAACCGGCGCGGCTTAGCGTGCTGGACATTTCCTGGAGGGTGACTTCGTCGAGCTTCGGCATGTTGGCAAGCGCGAAGGCGGCCACCGATGTGTAGAGTCCCTTCGTTACGTTTGCGGCAGCCTGCGTCTTCACGGTGAAGTCGTCCGCACTGGCCATCACGCCTGGCAGTTGGTTGCCGCCAAGACCCGCGGTGCGGGCCGCCTGGTTACCGCGTTGATGCCGGGCCCGCAATAAATCGGTGATTGCTTCGGCCACGCGGCTGGCATCGCCTGCCTGCTCCACCGAGACCGTGACGGTGTGCAGGTGCTGGACCTTCAGCATCTCCTGTCCCGCAGCGAGCGGCACGAACACGCTTTCGTCCATGTCGGTGTCGTTGGTGCGGAAGTAACCGGCGACCACGAACTCGCGATCGCCGATGGTGACGCGCTCACCCACCGGTTCGAACCCTTCGCCAAACAACTCGCGACCGGCGGCGCGGCCCATCACGGCCTGGCCCGACCCCGTTGCGAACCGGCCACCCAGCCATTCCCAACCGTGAATCTCCGCGAGCGCGGGATCCACGCCACGAACCTGCGTAAAGAACTGCCGGTGCGCTGACTTTGCGAACGCGCGGGTGCGAACCCCGGCGGCCACGTGCTGCACGCCGGCAATCGCGCGAATCGCGGCGGCATCTTCCACCGTGAGCGTGCGTGCCGCGCCAAGTCCGCTGGCGATGTTCATGCTCTCGCCGCCGCGGGTGAAGTTACCGGCGCTGACCTGGATGATGTTGGTGCCGGCAGACTTGAGCGAGGTCTCCACCGATCCTCGCGCGCCCGAGCCGAGCGCGACCATCGCGATGACCGCGGCGACACCAATCACCACTCCAAGCATGGTCAGGCCCGTGCGCAGGCGATTGCGGCCGAGCGCCCGCACGGCGATCCCGGCGCTGACATAGACAAACCGAATCATGAGGCGGTCACCGGCTTGGCGCGCCGGCTTGTCCGCCGAAGCCCTTGCGAAGGCGGAAGCCCTTGGCGAAGGCGGCTCATTCGCGGCGAAGGGCGACAATCGGGTCCAGCTGTGAGGCGCGGCGAGCCGGATACCAGCCGAAGAACACGCCGACCGCGGCAGCAATGCCAAAGGCCAGCACCACCGACAGCGGCGACACCACTGTCGCCCACTGCAGCGTGCGGGCAATGGCGGTCGAGGCAATCACGCCGATAACGATGCCCGCCAGGCCGCCGGCCGCACTGATGACCACGGCCTCGAGCAGGAACTGGCGCAGCACGTCCTTGCTGCGCGCGCCGACCGCCATGCGTAAGCCAATCTCACGGGTGCGTTCAGTCACCGACAGCAGCGTGATGTTCATGATGCCAATACCGCCGACCAGCAGCGAGACCGCTGCCACTGCCGCCAGCAGCCACGTCATGGTACGGCTCGCGCGCTCCATGGTGAGCGCCAGTTGCTCGAGCGTGACATTCTCGAGCTCGGCAACGTTTGATGCGACCGCCCGGGCCACACTTGGCGGCAGGCCACCGGTGGTCAACGCCTTGGTCGCTTGCGTGATCAAGGTGAAGTCGTCCGGCTCGTTGTCGCCGATGCCGTGACGCACACGAAGCAGTTTCGTGATCTCTCGCGAGAGCCGCGAGATGTCGCCCGATGATTCAGCGGTCACGGTGATGTCATTCAGCTTCGACAGGTTCAGCAGCCGCTGGGTGGTCGTGTAGGGCATGTAGACCGCGTCGAACTGGTCATCACCGGCCGCCGGTTGCACGACCCAGGTCGCACTGGTCACGACCCCAATCACTTCGAACGGTTGGTTCCAGAGCACCACTTCTCGGCCGATCGCCGCAGCACCGGCGCCAAACAGCTTGTCGGCTACGACCTGCCCGAGCACAACCACCTGCGACCCGCGCTGCTGTTCGCGTTCGGTAAAGAACCGTCCGGCGGCAAACGCCCACGCCCGCTTAATCGACGGCATCATGACGTCGGTGCCGTGCATGCGGGTGAACCACCGCTTCTGATCCAGGTGGACGCGCACGTTCTCGTGGATGCCCCCGGCGACGTATTGAACCCCCGGCAGTTGCCTGAGCGCCTCCGCATCGTCAAACGTCATGGTGGCCGCCGAGCCGAGGCCTGCTTCCAGGTCACCAAGTCGATGACTCGCGGTCGGGTGATCGTGCTTCTCAATCGGTTCGTCTTCCGGATGGAAGGCGATCGGCAGCACGTCATCCCGGAGGCTTGCCCTGAGCGAAGTCGAAGGGCGATGGAGCGGGTGCTGCAGGGCTTCGCGCGCATCTCCCTGGTGGGCTACCGCTTCGTCGCTGTCGGTAATTTTCGGCCGCCAGTTGCCGGCGCGAATCGTGATCTGGTTCAAGCCTGCGGCTCGCACCTGCTGCTCGATCGATCGCTGGGCGCCGGCGCCCACGGCCATCATTGCCAACACGGTAGCGACGCCGACGGCTATGCCAAGCATCGTCAAGCCCGTCTGCAGGCGATTGCGGCTGAGCGCCTTGATCGCGGTGTCGACGACGGGATGGCGGAGAAATTTTCTCACGGGCTGCTATCCGACCTGCGCGGTAGCGCGTGCGGCATTGTGCCTGTCCGACACCACCAGCCCGTCCTTGAAGTCGATGGTGCGCGTGCCATAGGCGGCAATCTCGCGTTCGTGCGTGATCACCACGATCGTGATGCCTCGCTCGCTGCGAAGGCGGGCAAAAATCTCCATCACCTCATGGCTGGTCGCGGAATCGAGATTTCCAGTGGGCTCGTCGGCAAGCAGCAGCGACGGCTGCGTGACCAGCGCGCGGGCAATCGCGACGCGTTGTTGCTGGCCGCCGGACAGCTGGTTGGGATGGTGGTCGGCGCGATCGGTCAGCCCGACCGCCTCCAGCGCTTGCATGGCACGGTCGCGCCTCTCGGCAGTCTTGACCACCCCCAGCCTGGTGTAGAGAAGAGGTAATTCGACGTTCTCGAGCGCAGAGGTCCGGGCCAGCAGGTTGAAGCCCTGAAAGACGAAGCCAATCGTCTCGTTGCGAACCCTCGCCAGTTCGTCGGGGGGCAGGGTTGAGACGTCTCGCCCGTTCAGCACGTAACGGCCGGTCGTCGGCCGATCGAGGCAGCCCAGGATGTGCATGAAGGTCGACTTGCCCGATCCGGACGGCCCGACGATGGTGAGGAACTCGGCGGCGGCGACCGTCATGGTGACGCCCTTGAGGGCGTGCACCACGTGGTCGCCAACGTGATACTGCTTGGCCAGGTCGTGAACGCCGATCATCAGTTGGTCTTGGTCGGCGCCGGCTTTACTGGAGCAGCAGGAAGCTTGCCGGCGAACGCATACATCAGCGTCGCGACAGCCTTCTCGGCGC
>JANMUX010000222.1:0-2631 GCA_031392125.1 Acidobacteriota bacterium
GGCAGCACGATGCGGCGGAGCGTGGAGATGTCTCGCTTGATGGCCAGGATGTCGCCGGTCAGCGAATCCGAAGGCTCCTTGATGACCTGTTCCTCGATCTCGCTCAATCGCGTCTCGAGCTCGTCCAGCTCCGGACGGTAGTGATCGACCATCGTGTCGACGATGCGATGCAACAGGGCGACTGGGCCCTCTGCCAGGATATGGTCAGTACGCGTGCACAACTGGCTGACGTGCTCGATGCTGCGGCGCTTGCCGTCGTGGATCGTGACCAGAAAGCGTGACGAAAGGAAAAAATCGGTTTCGCTGGTTTCAAAGGTGTGTTCGGCCGCGTTGAAGTTGATGCCGTGCAGGACGATGTACAGGTGATCGTCGTAGGCCTCGACCTTGGGATTGGTCTCGCGCTGCAACGCCGCTTCGACCGCCAGTTCATGTAATCCAAACGCCTCGCGCAGGATCCCACCATCGGTCTCGGTCGGTTCGGCGACATCCGCCCACACCACGACCTCGCTGCCTGGCGAGAGCCAGGCCTGGTCGAGGTGGTCCACCAACTCGGTGCGACCACCCCTCTGTACGAAGTAGCGAATCAATCGCCGACCTTGACGCTAAGTGCCGCCTGCGCCGCCGCCAGCCGCGCCACCGGCACGCGATACGGCGAGCAGCTCACGTAGTCGAGGCCGACCTTGTGAAAGAAGTGGATCGACGACGGGTCGCCGCCGTGCTCGCCGCAGATGCCGAGCTTCAGGCTCGGATTGGCTACCCGGCCCTTGGCGACAGCCATCGACACCAGCTGGCCGGTGCCGGCGGCATCAAAGGTCGCAAACGGATCGCGCTCGAGAATCTTGCGGTCCTGGTAGACGCGCAGGAACTTGCCGACGTCATCGCGCGAGAAGCCGAAGGTCATCTGCGTCAGGTCATTGGTGCCGAACGAGAAGAACTCCGCCTCCTTTGCGACTTCATCGGCGGTCAGAGCGCCGCGCGGCACTTCGATCATCGTCCCGATCAGGAACTTGATCTTGATGCCTTGTTCCCTCATCACGTCCTTGGCGACGCGAACGACGACCGCCTTCTGATCGCGCAGCTAGCGGACGTCACCGACCAGCGGAATCATGATCTCGGGAACCACCTAGAGACCTTCCTTGTTCAGCTTGCAGGCGGCTTCCATGATGGCGCGCGTCTGCATCTCGGTGATCTCGGGATAGGTAATGCCCAGGCGCACGCCGCGATGGCCCAGCATGGGATTGAACTCGTGCAGCTGCTCGACCCGCGACAGCAGTGCCTTCTTCTCGTCGAGTGCCTTGCCCTTGGTGCCCTTGGTCTCCATGATGGCGATCTCCACCATCAGGTCCTCGCGCTTGGGCAAGAACTCGTGCAGCGGCGGGTCAATCGTGCGGATGGTCACGGCGGTGCCCTTCATGGCCTTGAACACGCCGTAGAAATCTTCGCGCTGCATCGGCAACAACTCGTCAAGCGCGGCGCGCCGGTCGGCTTCGTTCTCGGCCAGGATCATGCGCTGCACGATGGGAATGCGGCCGTCGCCGAAGAACATGTGCTCGGTGCGGCACAAACCGATACCGCGCGCGCCGAAGGCATAGGCAATCTCGGCCTGGTCGGGCTGGTCGGCGTTGGCACGCACGCCCAGCCGGCGGAACCGGTCTGCCCACTCGAGCAAGGTGTGAAATCGCTGGTAAATTGGCGAATCGGCCGGCTTCATCTTGCCGGCAATCACCTGCAGGATCTCGCTCGGCTGGGAAGCGACCTTGGCCAACTTCACTTCGCCGGTCAGGCCGTCGAATGCGATGTAATCGCCTTCTTTCACGGCGTGGCCGTTCACCGTGAACGACTTGCCGTGCTCGTCGATGCGCAGTTCGCCGGCGCCGACAATGGAGGGCTTGCCCATCTGGCGCCCGACGACCGCGGCGTGCGAGGTCATGCCGCCAGTGGCGGTGAGAATGCCCTGCGACACCCACATGCCGTGAATGTCGTCGGGAGCGGTTTCTCGGCGAACCAGCACGACGGCCTCGCCCTTGTCTGACCATGCCACCGCGGTTTCAGACGAGAACACGGCCTTGCCGCAGGCCGCGCCGGGCGAAGCCGGCAAGCCGCGGGTGACCGTTTCGATGGCGTTCCATTCCTTCTGGTTGAAGCCTGGCGCGAGCAGTTGTGACAGCGCTTCGGGATCGACCAGCAAGATCGCTTCCTTGGGCGTGACGAGCTTCTCTTTCGCCATGTCGGTGGCAATCACGACCGCGGCGTAGCCGGTCCGCTTGCCGCTGCGGGTCTGCAACATGTAGAGCTTCTCGTCCTGAATCGTGAACTCGAAGTCCTGGATGTCCTTGTAGTTGCGTTCGAGCCGCGTGGTGATGTCGCGCAACTGCTTGTACGCCTTGGGCATCACGCGCTCGAGCTCCGCGATCGGCTGCGGCGTGCGGATGCCGGCCACCACGTCTTCGCCCTGGGCGTTGATCAGGAACTCGCCGAAGAACTCCTTGGCGCCGGTCGCCGGGTTGCGCGTGAAGCCGACGCCGGTGCCCGAACGGTCGCCGGTGTTGCCAAACACCATCATCTGCACGTTGACTGCTGTGCCGATCGAATCCGGGATGTCATAGATGCGGCGGTATTCCTTCGCGCGGG
>JANMUX010000268.1:0-5065 GCA_031392125.1 Acidobacteriota bacterium
GACGCCTTCGGCCCTGGCGCCACCCGCCGCAGTCGCGCGCAATTGCTCGACGGCCTTCTGCAACTGCTCGGCGCCGCGCGCGCAAATGACGACATGCGCGCCTTCGGCGATCAACGCCTGCGCCGCGCCGAAGCCCAGGCCACGGCTACCGCCCGTCACCACCGCCACTTTTCCCGCCAGCCCTAAATCCATAAGCCCCTAGATCCCGAAATCCCGATTCAACATCACGAACTCATCAAATCGCCCCATCACCAAATCAGCGACCGGTGAGATCGTTCAATCTCCAGTCGAACTCGTGAAACACCATGCTGAAGTCGTTCTTGCGCAGGAACTCGGCTTCGTTCGGTACGATCAGCGGTTCGATCAACGCCAGCACGGCGCGCTCGAGCGGGCTTCGCGAGGCATATGCCGCCGGCGCACGATTGGCGAGCGTGCGCGTGAAGAGCGCTTCGCGCCACGAGAACATCGGGTTGACCGACAGCCGGTTGTTGCCGGCATCGACCTGCACAAGCACGCGGCGGGTCACGAGTTCGCTCGTCATGGTGGTCAGCTGCTGATCGAGGCGATCGGCAGTAAACGCTTCGCTCTTGAGGCGGCTGCCGCCCACAGCGCCGCGGCTGAGCGCCAGCAACGCACGCGGGTCGTCGAAGCCGCCGATCACGTCGCGTTCGATTGCGTCGAGCGTCAGTTGTCGTCCGCCGGCGCGGAAGGTCCGGCGCTCGAACGCGCCAGCTATCTGCCGAATGCTGATTGGCGGATACTCCGCGGCCTTGCCGCGAATGGGATAGCCATCGAACACCGTGCGCAGTACGAACGCGTTGTAGGCGTTGATCCAGTAGGCCAACTGTCGCGGCTGCGGCCACTTGGCGATCGTGTCGGCGCTGACTTCGCCCAGCGCGAGAACGTAGCGGTCGAACTTGGCGCGTTCGCTCTTGAGGGCGTGGTAATACACCAGCCCGTCGCGAACGTAAAGGTCGAGAATTTCGTCGAACGGCTTGTGCAGCGGATCGACGGCCAACACAGCCGGTTCCTGCGCGAACGGCACGGCGGGTGTGAGTAACAGAACGAGAACCAGGCTGAGTAACTTCATCGTCCCTTAGAGCTTAGCCAAGAATTCATTCAACGCCGCGTTGAATGCATCGGGCTGCTCCAGGTTCGAGAGGTGGCCGGCAGATGGAATGGTGACGAGCGTCGCGCCCGGGACCGCCTCAGCAATGAGACGGGCATCCGCGGGCGGCGTCAGCTCATCTTCCTCGCCAACGATCACCAAGGTGGGCACGCTGATCTGCGGCAACAGTGCGGTGGAATCGGGGCGGTGCATCATGCGGTGAATGGCGCCGCGGATTGCGACCGGTGATTGCTGCTTGATGAGCCGGCGCACTTGGGCCTCGGCGCTTGGGTTCAGCTCGAGCGTGGTTTTGCCCAGCAGCTTGGGCATCATCTCGCGAGCGACACCCGAGGGTCCTTCCCGATCGACCAGGGCCAGCATGTTGCGGCGATTGGCGCGGCCTTCGGGCGTATCTGGGGTCGCGCGGGTGTCAGCGAGAATGAGGCCTTCGATGACCTCAGGCGCGCTCTGCAGCAACGCGAGCGCGGCGTAGCCCCCCATCGACAGTCCGCCAATGACGGCGCGCGACACCGACAGCTCGTCCAGCAGGTCGGACACATCGTCGGCGTAGTCGGACATCGCCCACGCGCTCGCCGAGTCGAGTTCGGTCGATCCGCCGAAGCCGCGCAGGTCGGGTGTGATCAGCCGCCAGCCGGCGGGGATGCTGTGAATCTGCGGTTCCCATTGGTTGGCGCCGATCGGGAACGCGTGCAACAGCACGTAGGTCCGCAACGAGGTGTCGCCAGGAGCCGAGTCAAGATAGGCAATCGTGCGCGAGCCGATGTGGCAGTACTGGCGGATCATTGAGGGTCCGCGGCATTGTATATCGCCCCTCAGCAGATGACGGATTGTGCTGCAGCCACTGGACAGCGCCTGGCCAACCTATGACAGAATCTGGCTCCGGCACATGAGTCGCATCTCGTCCTGGGCCGCCGTTCTGAGCGCCGGGCTGGCGGCGCTAGTCGTGTCGCTTGAGCCCGGCCGGCCACAACCCATACCCCGTTTTGATGAGCCCGGTTCAGCTGGCCAGTTCGAGAGCGATCGCCGGCGGCCGGCGAACGCCGCGCTCGACACTGTCGCCCTCTACGAACGAGCCGCCATCCGCGTGGCTGGCATGGAGCGCTTCTCGTCAACCATCAACCGCATGCTGCCGGCGTCACAGCCACGATCGCGGGTGTGGCTCGACGACCGCCGTGTCGTGTCCGCGAGTGACCGCACCGGCCCAACCGCGGTTCTCGATGCGTGGACGCCGCTCGGCCCTGGCAACATCGGCGGCCGCACGAGAGTCATTCGCTTCCACCCGACCGTGCCCACCACTCTGTTCGCAGCCGGGGTGTCGGGCGGCATCTGGAAAAGCGATGATGACGGCAACACGTGGCGGCCAAGTGGCGATGGCCTCACCAACATCGCGGTCAACTCGCTCGCCATCGATTCGCGGCGGCCGTCAACCATGTATGCGGGCACCGGTGAGGGCTACTTCCGAGAGGACATTCGCGGCACCGGCCTGCCGCTGCGCGGCGGCGGCATCTTCGCCTCGGCCAATAGTGGCGCCACCTGGCAGCGGCTGCCCGCGACCAACACCGCAGATTTTCATTGGGTGAACGATCTCGAGTTGGGCGTGGCCGACTCCCGCCGGCTCTATGCCGCGACGCGCACCGGCGTCTGGCGATCGGTTGACAGCGGCGCCACGTGGACTCGGCTGCTCGAAACCAGCGTTCGCGGCGGCTGCCTCGACCTGGCGCTGCGGCCCGATCGCGATGAAGACGTGCTGTTCGCGTCGTGCGGCTCGTACGAGCAGGCAACGGTCTATCGCTTCCCCCGTGCCGCCGAACGCGCTGACGTCGAAGTGGTCCTGCGCGATCCGGGCATGGGGCGCACCTCGCTTGCGATCGCGCCGTCGAGTCCCGACGTCATCTACGCGCTCGCGGCAAGCAATGAGCCGGGCCCGGGCGGCAATTACCGACAGGGGTTGCTCGCCGTCTACCGGTCGGAGCGCGGCGGATTGGCCGGAACCTGGGAGACGCGGGTGACCAACCGGGACCAGACCTACCTGAACACGCTGCTGCTGACCAATGTCTACGGCGCCACGGCGAATGACTGTAGTCCCACGACGACCAATGCGTTCACCAACATGGGTTGGTATATCAACGTCATCGCCGTCGATCCGCGAGACCCGAATCGCGTGTGGGCGGCGGGAGTCGATTGGTTCCGGTCGGAAGACGGCGGACGAAACTGGGGCCTGGCAACCTACGGTGGATCAGGTTTCCCCTCGTCAACGCACGTCGATCAACACGCGATCGCGTTTCACCCTGGATACGACGGCACCGGCAACCAGGTCGCTCTGATCGGCAACGACGGCGGCATCTACCGCACCACCAACGCGCGCGGCAACACCGCGACGGGATCGCGTGCCGCCTGCAACGGAACCAACGTCGCGGTCGCTTGGACGTCGCTCAATCGCGGCTACGGCGTGACGCAGTTCTACCACGGCACTCCGTTCCCCGACGGCACCCGTTACCTCGGGGGTACTCAGGACAACGGTACGGTCTACGGCAGCGACCAGGCCGGCCCTGACGGGTGGCGGACCGTGTTTGGTGGCGACGGCGGATTCAGTGCCGTCAGCCCCTCGGCCGTCTCAACGTGGCTGGTCGAGTATCAATGGGCCAATCTCGGTCGTACCACCAACGGTGGCACCACGTTCGATCGCAGCCTCACCGGTCTCGATTCGGTGGTCTCGGACACGCTCGGTCCCGACGCCAACTACCTGTTCGTGACGCCGTTTGCCATGGATGCCGCAGCGCCCCACCGCGTGTGGCTCGGCGGCGTCTCGCTCTACCGGTCGGGACCCGCAGGCGCCGCGCCGTGGAGCAAGGTCGGGCCCTTTGCGCTTGGCGGCGGCTTGGTCAGCGCGGTCGCCGTGTCACCGCGATCGTCTCAGGTCGTGATGACCGGCGCGACGACGGGTGACATTGTGTGGACGCGCAATGGCCTCGACGCTCCGGCGGCGGTGACGTTTCAGTCCCGCCGTCCGCGTGACGGCTGGGTGACGTCTGTCGCCTTCGACCCGCGCTCAGAGAATGTCTGGTATGCCACCTATGGCAACTTCGGTGGCGCCCATGTCTATCGCAGCAGCGATGGCGGCAACACGTGGCAGAGCCTCGACGGCTCAGGCGCGACCGCGCTGCCAGACATTCCGGTGCATTCGCTGGTTGTCGATCCAGACGATTCGCAGCGGCTCTACCTCGGCACCGATCTCGGTGTCATGGTCTCGATCGACGGCGGGCGGAGTTGGATGAGCGAGGAAACCGGATTCGGACCGGCGGTGACGATGTGGCTGTCGTCGGTGCGGACGCCGTCGGGACAGAAATATCTGTTTGCGTTCACGCACGGGCGCGGCGCCTGGCGCGTCACCCTGCCCTAGCCGGCGTCAGGCTTGCGCCTGCACCTCGGCAATCACCATCTCGCCGAGGTCGTCGGCTTTTCGCGCGCCCACGCCGTAAATGTGCCGCAGCGCGTCCATCGTCGTCGGCTTGGTGCGGGCGATTTCCCGCAGCGTCGTGTCGTGGAAGATGACGTAGGGCGGCACGCCGCGCTTGCGCGCGACCTGCATGCGCAAGGATCGCAGCCGCTCGAACAGGTCGCGGTCGACCCCTTCCCATCCTTCGGTCTCGACCCGCGCGCGCTTCGGCAACCGGCCCTTCTCTGGACGCTTCTGCCGCGCGAGCGACAAGCCAGGCTGCGCACCGGCGTCTTTCAACAACCCAAGCCCCTCACCTGTGAGTTGCAGGATCGGGTACTCATCACCGCCCTGCTGCAGCAGACCGTGGGCCAGCAATTGATCCACGTAGCCTCGCAGCTCGTCGATGGTCGCGTCTTTCATCAACCCGAACACCGAGAGCTGGTGGTGGCCGCGCGATCGCACTTGCTCGCTGTCACTCCCGCGCAATACGTTGGTGA
>JANMUX010000286.1:0-2455 GCA_031392125.1 Acidobacteriota bacterium
CGTTAGTCAGCGCGCGGCCGATCAGCATGCGATCAATGCGAAGCGGAGGCAGGTCGGCAGGCACCTGCGTGTCGATGGCGACGCGGCCGGCGAGCCCGGAGCGATACGGATCGATGATCTCGGCGACCAGTTCGGGCAAGCTGGTGTCAACCGGTCGCGGCTCGGGTGAAGCGGCGAAGCTCGAGAACTCCGTTGAGATCTGCCGGAGCAGACGGACCTGGCCGAGGATGTTGCTGACGCACTCGTCAATCACGCCGCCGAGCGGCCGTCCTTGATCGATGTGGACCCGGCGCAGGTGTTCGGCGTTCAGTTGAATCGGCGTGAGCGGGTTCTTGATGTCGTGGGCCACCTGGCGGGCCATGTCGGCCCACGCGGCCAGGCGATTCGTGCGTTCGAGTTCGTGACGCTGGCGCTGTAAGTCCGCAGCCATCTGGTTGAACGCCTCGACCAGCCGTCGTAGTTCATCCGCAGACGTCGCAAGCACGCGCGCGTCGAGATCGCCGCGGGCGATTCGCCTGGTGGCACGCATCAACCGGTTCACCGGATCGGCAATGCGCTCGGCCATGTAGTAGCCAATGCCGGCACCGAGCATGATGAACAGCAACGCCGCGAGTAGCACACGCCGGTCCAGCTCTTCGATCTGAGCCTGCGTTTCCTGCTGGCGCGAGGTCAGCGGCACCGTGAGCACGGCCTGGCGCCCGCCCTGGATGCGCACCGGCGTTGCCGCGGTCAGATACTCGAGGCCGCCCGCCACTTCGCGGCCGACGTACGACGGCTGGCCATCCAGCAGGATGGCGCGATACACCTCGCCCGGCGTTCGTGTGGGAAGCAGACCCGACGCAAAGAGGTTGCGTTCGCTCGACGCCAAAAGGTCGGGTCCCTCGAAGATGTTGACGTCCTGGGCAATCACGCGGCTGAGCCACACGATGATGTTGTCGTCGACCGCTGACTGGCCAATCTGAATGCCGACGTCCTCGACCACGCGGCTCGCGACATTGGCCAGGCGGGTCGCTTCGCTCTCGATGTCGGCGAGCATTAGTGACGCCATGTACGCGCGCGACACCAGCGCCAGCGCCAGCACCGGAATAACGGCCGAAAGCACGAAGGCAAGAAACAATTTCTGGTAGAAGCTGGCGCGCACTTCGGCGAGCAGGTCGCGGCCTGTGGCTGGCCCCCGCGACAGCGGGAGAGTGGCGCCGACCGCACTCAGCCACATCACGACAAAGGCCACAAATGCCAGCGCCACCAACTCGGCGATCGTCACCAGGTGGCCGAATGCCGTGGGCTCGGCCGTGCCCAGCACGTAGATGGCCGCACGGTCGCTCATCACGTACACGTCGAGCGACGCGTCGCCACGCTTGATGGTGGTCCAGAATGGCTCTCGCGACTCGTAGGCTCGTCGAAACAGCGCCTCAGTCAGCGGCGGCGCGGTGTCGACCGAACTGTAGAGGACCCGGCGGCTCCAGCCGTAGACGTAGAGCTCCACCTCCGCTCGTGGCTTGCTCTCTGGCGTCGGCTGTGCCGAGCGCATCAGCGCCGTGTAGGGACTCTGCGCCGAGATGAACGACAAGTTGGCGTAGTCGAGCATCGAGTGGACCACCACCGAGCCGGCCACCACACGTCTCCCATCTTTGCCGGTGTCGCAAATTTGGCGGCCGGCATGCAGCAACCGGCGTTCTTCCGAGAAGAACGGCGAGACCTCCTCGAGCATGACCCATTCGCACGAGGGTTCCTGCCACACCTGGCCCTGGGCGCTGTCGGGCAGGTTCAGCGCGAACCGGCTGACCATGGCACCTGCGGTGTTGTGCAACTCAACGCTCGACGTCAGGCGCTGCGTCGCCAGGCTGGTTTGCGACCACACCAGGAAGGCGGCGTCGGTCGGGGTCGGCCCGGTAGCCGGCGGATCGCTGGCGCCGACCAGGGCGTCCAGCGCCTCGATGCGGTCGATCTCGACGAGCGCTTCCGAGAGCTTGCGACGTACATCGGGGCGCTGGTTGCGGACCTCGGGCGCATAGCGTTCGGTCACCATCTGGCGCCGCGCGCGATTCGCCGCGTCGAGCAACGACGGATACAGGACGACCGACGGCAACACCAGCGCGAGCAGGGCAGCAAGCAGTTGCAGGGCCTGGGAACCTCGCGGCAACGACGGCGCAAGGTGGTGCAGGGTCCACGCCGCGGCCGCCGTAAACGCGATCGCCGCGAGCGTCGGCAGCCACGGTGCGTAGGTTTCGGTCAGCCCTGGCCACGCCAGAATCACGGCAGGAAGCACCCACGCCACCGCGCCACGCACTCGCCATCCGCGCGGCGAGGTCGCGAACACCCACGGCGAAAACGCCAACCGCAGCATCAATACCGCCGTGCCAATCACCGCCGCATTGAGCGCCAGCAATCCAATCACCACCAGCAGCCGCACCCAGTCGCGCGGCTCAACGGCGAAGCGCAGGATGTCAACTGG
>JANMUX010000324.1:0-3711 GCA_031392125.1 Acidobacteriota bacterium
TGCAGCAAATCTTCGACGTGAAGCGAGACCGCCGTCGTTTCGACAATCTCCTCGAAGGAAATCGGCGCCGGGGCGCCGGTGGCGATGGCGTCGCCCAGCAGGCTGAACTCCTCGGCATGACCCTTGTCGGGCTCGCTGCTCTGCCACAGCACGTTGCCGTCGCTGGCGCGCGTGAGCTTCTGGAAGTTGTCCACAACGTAGGCGTCACCGTCGCAGAACACCTCGATGCGCTCCTTGCTCATGCCGGTCTTCGGGCCGAGGGCGGTATAGACCAGGGTCGCCACGCTGCCGTCTTCGTAGCTGATGGTCGCGGAGAAATTGTCGTTGCGCAGGTACGGCAGGGTGCCCGGGTCGATCGCCGTCGCCGAGATCGAGCGCACCGGTGAGCCGGTCAGCGAGCGGAACACGTCGTACATGTGGCACGCCTCGCCGATGTTGCGCCCGCCGCCCTGCGTGCCCTGCACCCAATGGTCGGTCGGAATGTAGCCGCCGTTGAGGCGATACTCGATCATCAGCGGGGCACGGCGCGCGGCCACCGCCTTCTTGATCTCGGTGACCGCCGGCGAGAAGCGCCGGTTGAACCCCACCATCAACAGCGGCTTGTGCTCCAGGCCGTTATAAGCCTTCACCACATCGTCGAGGCCCTGCCAAGTAATAGCCAGCGGCTTCTCGACGAAGACGTGCTTGCCGGCCGTGAGGCTCTCGATCACGGGTCCCACGTGCTCGTGATGACGGGTCGCAATCACCATCAGGTGAAAGGTCGGGTCGTCGAGCACGGTCTTGAGTTCGGAGGCCAGCACCTCGACACCGTTCTCGCGGGCGAAGTTGCCGCCCTGCGCGTTGTTGCGGGTCACCACGCCGCGCAGGAAATAGCGGTCCTTGCGCTTCTTCATCTGCGGCACGAGCATCGCCATGCCGAACGCGCCGGCGCCGACCAGCGCGTAGTTGATCAGTTCGGGGTTGGGCGGCTTGTGGCCGCGCATGGTGATGCGGGTTGCGTCGGCCGGCTCGGGCAGCGCCCGCGCATCGTCAGGGTAGCGAATCAAGACGCCGAGCGGCGGCGTGCCTGCCGCACCCGCCAGCGCCTTGTATGCGGCGGTCGCCTCGTCTACGGTGATCACCCGATCGATCAGGGCGTCGAGATTCACGCGGCCCGAGGCGATTAGCTCCAGGTACGACTGCATGTTGCGATTGAGCGTCCAGCGCACGTACGCGAACGGATAATCACGGCCATCGGTTTCGTAATTCTGGTCGTAGCGGCCGGGCCCGTACGACGTGCTCATCAGCAGGTCGATCTCCTTGCGGTAGAACACCGCCCGCTGGACGTTGAGGCCGACGTCGCCAACGATTACGACCGCGCCCTTGGCTCGGGTGATGTCCATCGCGAGGTTGACCACGGAATCCGACCGCGTGGCGGCCGTCATCAGGGTCTTGTCAACGCCGCGACCCTCTGTGTAGTCGCGCACCAGCGCCTTGAAGGCTTCGGGGTCCGAGGCACCGGCGTCCATCCCCAGTTGCTTGGCGCGCTCCACGCGCTCGGGATCGAGATCGAGGCCAATCACCTGGCAGCCGGCGCTGCGTAGCAACTGCACCGTGATCTGTCCGATCAAGCCAAGTCCCAACACGGCCACGCGATCACCCAGTTGCGGGGCCGCACGCCGGACGCCTTGTAGCGCAATCGAACCGATCGTCGCCGAGGCGGCCGCACTAGCCGGGCAGCCAGCGGGCACCCTGCACACCAGGTTTCGCTTCACGTTCACGAAGTCGGCGTGGTTGGCTGCGCCGGCACCGGCGCAGGCAACCAGGTCGCCGGGAACGAGGTCGGTGATGCCGGCGCCGACTGCCACCACTTCGCCAGACACCGAGTAACCGACGTTCCAGCCGGTTTGATCCATTTCGCTGTACGGCAGCCCACCCGGCGTCGCCGGGGCCATAGTAACTTCCACCGTGTCGACGGTGACTTGTGACGCGCCGCCGTTGGAGTTGGCGATGACGACCGTGACGTGCTGGGATGTGCCGGGATCGAAGATCAGGTAGTCCTCGAAGCGGCCGGCGTCGAAAGTCTTCGACCCCAACCACGCCTGGCGTCCATCGTTCAGGATGCCGATCGCGATGGCGCCGGCATGAACGGTGCCGGCGACGCGGATGAGGGGCACCAGCCCTTCCGGCACCGCGAGTTCGCGGGTCATGACCTGATAGCCGGCGGCGGAATCGTCGGTGGCAATTTCAAGCCGGCCGTCGAGGGCCGAAAACTTCACGGCATTGGCCTGGGTCCATTGCAGGTCGCCGGTGCTCACGACGGGCGCGAGTGTCTGTTGCTGCGCGGGCTTCAACTGGGCCAGTTGGCGGCGAGCGATCGAGGCCAGGCGCCGGGCCGCCTTCTCGGGATCACGCCACGACGCCTTGAGATAACGGGTGGCCAGGTTGGCGTAGGCCGCCCCCTTCTCCACCGCGCTGGCATCTTCGGCGGTGGACGCCAGCGGCGCCTTCAGCGGCGCCAGTTCGGTGCCGACGCTGATCAAGGAGTAATGCACGCGCACCAGCACGCTGCCGGCCTCAACCGCCGGCCGGGGCACGCGAGCGACCACCGCACCGCTGCTGTTCATCAAGATCTGACGCATAACGCTTGTTGTCCTTCAGTGGATGCGCACACGCTGCGCATCGAGTTGTGCCATGACTTCGCGGCGCGCGTCCGCCGACAGCAACGCGTCGGCAAACACGCACGCCAACGAGGTCGGCATCTTATTGTCGGGGATCACGAGCACCCAGGATTCCGCCCTCACGCCGTAGCCGGCCGATACCCACCCGCGCTCGAGCCGACGCACGCGCGTGTCTTGCTCGTCGGCGGCCAGCAGCCATGCCTCGCGGCCGCCGCTTCGAAGGCGGCAGTCCGGCCCAATCAACTCCGCCGTGACCGACGGATCAAAGTGAAATCGCCACGTCGTGCCTCTGGGGTTCGCGCTCGCCAGGCGGTCGCGCACTGCGACCCGCGGACGGTCCGGATCGACGTAGATCTCCCGCACCGAGGCCACCGGGGGCACCAGCCGCGCGTAGCCATCGTGCCCTCCACAAAAGTATCCCCCGAATCCGTCGGTTTTCCAGTTGAGATCCACGGGATGCGCGTCATAAATCAGCTGCCACAACGCATCGGGACCGATAAACCGGTTGAACTCCTCGCCTTCCACCTGGGCGACATTGTGGAAACTCGTGCTGCGAAACCGGTTTCGCCACTCGCGCGACGCGGTGTAGAGGTAGGCACCGCAATCGGTCACGAGGTTCATGCCGTTCAGGAACAACTCGAAACTGGTGATGTCGTTATGCCCGTGTCCGCCGCGGCCGAGCATGCCGACCTCGCCGCAATCGATGACGACGTGCGCCGACGGGCTGCGCAAGACATAAAACCCGCCTGCCGGAAAAGCGACCGAACCGGGCGGCACGCCGCCCGGCAACGAGTCGAAGGCGGTGGCAGCAGCCGGCCCGAGCAACCAGAACGACTCCTCCCAGAAGCGTCCCGCCGCCGCCTTGAGGTCGGGCCGTGCCAACTGCGCCGCGCCGGTCGAAACCAGGTAGCGATGGTCGTTGAGGCGCTGAGAGCCCAGCTTCTGCACCCGCCCATCGTCGGCGTCGCCGATTAGGGGCGCCAGGCCATTGGGCTTGGTGTACGCGGCGACAAACTCCAGCATCTTCTCGAGACGCGCCGCCTGCGCGCTG
>JANMUX010000344.1:0-15700 GCA_031392125.1 Acidobacteriota bacterium
TGGTTGTCACCTCCGGGCGTGCCCAGGCCCATCATCGGCGTGTCGCCCTTGAAGACGAGGCTGGGCGTCAGGGTGTATCGAGGCCGCGCCCGCGGGCGAATCTGGTTGGCGTGCGTCTTGTCGAGCCAGAACTGCTCGCCGCGCACGCTCATGCCAATGCCGGTGTCGCCCAGGATCACGGCGCCCGGCACCCACCCGCCACTCGGCGTGACGTCGAAGATGTTGCCGTCCTTGTCGATCACCGCCATGTGGGTGGTGTCCTTGACGATGCCTGATGAGTCGTCTGACACGCCTGATGGATTGTCTCCTCGCGGCGTCGAGCCGTTGGCGACGTTGGCTTTCCAGAACGCCCACTGCTTCACCTTCGAGTCGTACTTCAAGGGATCGCCGGCAATGAACGACGTCGACGATCGCTTCGGATCGATCAGCGCGGCCCGCTCCTTGGCGTAGGCCTTCGACAGCAACCCTTCGGCCGGGGTCTGGACGAACGCCGGATCCGCGTAATAAGTGTCGCGATCGGCGTAGGCGAGCTTGATCGCTTCAACCACGGTATGCAGGTAATCCGCGCTGCCGTACCCCATCGCGTGGAGGTCGAAGTTCTCCAGGATGTTGAGCGCCTGCAGCATGACCGGCCCCTGGCTGCCGAAACCGTGTTTGTAGACGGTGTAGCCGCGATAGGTGGTCTTGGCGGGCTCTTCAATGCGCGCGTAGTAATCGGCAAAGTCCGACGCGTCGAACGGCGCGTCGTGCTTCTGCAGAAACGCCACCATCTCTTTCGCGATATCGCCCTTGTAGAAACGGTCGCGGGCGGCGGCAATACCTGTGGCGCGGCCCTTCTTTTTTGCCGTGCGTTCAGCGTCCACCATCCGCTTCAGGGTTCGCGCCAGCGCGGGCAGCTTGATGGTCTCGCCGGGCTTGTAGGCGGAGCCGTCGGGTTTGAGCCAGTAGGTTTTGTTGCCCGGCCATTTCTCGAAAAACTTGAGTTGGTTCTGAATGGCGCGATACGTGCTCGTGCGCATCGGGAAGCCATTTTCGGCGTAGCCGATGGCCGAGGCCGCAACGTCCTCGAAGCTCATCGTGCCCCATTTTTCGAGCACCGTCAGCGACGCGTGAATCGCGCCGGGCACCACCGCCGGGTCGAGCCCCTCGCCTTGCAGGTCCTTGTTCCGCGAGAGATACCAATCGACGTCGACCGCCTTCGGCGCCCAGCCCTGGCCAACAATCGAAGTGACCTTGTTTTCCTTCTTGGGGTAGACCAGGACCAGCGCCTCGCCGCCGAGGCTGTAGAGATCCTGCTCGAGTACGCCGCCGGCCAGCAGTGAGGCCACGCCGGCATCGAAGGCGTTGCCACCCTTCAAGAGGATGGCCAAGGCCGCGGCCGTCGTGAGCGGGTGACCGGTGGAAACGCCGCCGGTCGGTCCCATGACCGCAGGCCGCAACGCAGAACCGGCGGGTTGCCGGTCCTGCATTGGCACTTGGCCAACACCCACTCCATCGGAAATGCAGACAAGAAGTGCCGTCGCGATGAGCAGGTGGCGCATGTTATTTCTCGATCGTCGCCTTCTTGATGAAGTCCAGTTTCGGGAACTCCTTCATCAGGTAGGCGTTACCCTCGGCCTGCGTGCGTCCCTGGTCGGGGCCCTTGCCGCGCGGCGCGCCCTCACCGTAGCCGGTGTAGATCTTGTTGACGACGTCCTTGCCTTCGATCACCTCGCCGAATGGCGCGAAGCCCATCGCGTCGAGGTTGGCGTTGTTGCCGAAATTAATGAACACCTGCGTGGTGCGCGTGTCCGGTGTGCCGCCCATCGCGAACGTGATGAACATCGGCTTGTTGCTCTGCTTCACGGGGTCGACGCCGATGCGGGCGGCCCGCCACGCCGGCGAGATGGCCGGGTCGCCACTGATGCCGAACTGCACCATGAAGCCGGAAATCGCGCGAAAGAAACGCGCATCGTCATAGAAGCCATTCTTGACGAGGTTGTAAAAGCGATCGGCGCCAAGCGGCGCCCAGTCGCGGTTGACCTGCAGCACGAACACGCCGACGCTCGTGTCGAACTTCACCTTGTAGGTCGCGGGCGCCTGCTCCTTGAGCGACGCGGGGTTCTTGAGCGACGGGGCCTGGGCGGCCACCTGGACGGGAAGCATGGCCAGGGCGGAAAGGACAAGCGCAGCGGTCGTGACACGAATCATCAGATCTCCTCCAGAGAACAGGTTGCAATTATCACTTCGGAAGCGGTCCCGGCGAAAGGGGCTGGTCGAGCATCTTCCGCACGGCGCTAGTGAGCACGCCCGGCGAGAACGGCTTCGATAGCAACGTTGCTTCCTTGAGATTGTCGTTGGTCACCACGTCGGCGGCATATCCCGACATCAACACGACGCGAATCGACGGCCTCGCCGCCCGCAGCCGGGTGGCCAGTTCAGGCCCCTTGATGCCGGGCATGACCACGTCGCTTAGCAGCAGGTGGATAGTGTCCTCGAAGGCATCGGCCACGCGGAGCGCGTCTTCCCCGCTCGACGCCTGAAGCACGACGTAGCCAGCCCGCCCGAGCGACTCGACAGCCAGCTGGCGCACGGCATCTTCGTCTTCGACGACCAGCACGGTTTCCCGCGGTCCACCGGTGGCGGCGCGAACGGGTGTCGGCGTCGGCGTGGGAGGCGGCGGGGCCATGTCAGGGGCGCGCGGCAACAGTAAGGCGATCGAGGTACCGCGGCCGGGCGTCGACGTCACACCGATGTAGCCGCCGCATTGGCGGACGAAACCGTAGACGGTCGAGAGCCCAAGCCCGGTGCCCTTGCCGTGCGCCTTGGTCGTGAAGAACGGCTCGAACATCCGCGCCCGGGTGGCCTCGTCCATGCCCGTGCCGTTGTCGCTCACCGTGATCTGCACGTAGGTGCCGGGGCGCACATCTCCGTCGGGCCGCCGTTCGCCGTTGGGACGCGGCGCGTTGCGCGCGACAATCTGCAGCGTGCCGCCGTCAGGCATGGCGTCGCGTGCGTTGATCGCCAGGTTGATGATCGACTGCTCCACCTGGGCGGGGTCGGCAAGCACGGGCCACAGCCCAGGCTCAGCCTGCGACGTTACCGTGATGTGCTCGCCGATGACGCGGCGGACCAGCAACAACAAGTTCTCGAGCATGACGGTGAAGTCGAACTGGTTGGTCTGCAGCACCTGGCGGCGGCTGTATGCCAGCAGTTTCTGGGTGAGCGCGGCCGCGCTTTCGGCGGCTCTTCGGATCTGGTTCGCCTGGTCGCGGATCGGGGAGTTGGCCGGCGCGTCCTCCATGATCAGGCTCGCATAGCCAAGAATGGCGGTCAGCATGTTGTTGAAGTCGTGAGCCACGCCGCCAGCCAGCTTGCCAATTGCCTCGAGCTTCTGCGACTCGGCCAATTGCCGCTCGAGGCGCCGCTGCTCGTCCAGCGCGCGCCGCTCGTGGCGGACAAGCAGCCAGCCGACCACCGGCACGGCCAGCAGCAAGGCAGCGGTCAGCAGCCACTGACCGACCGGCCCCCGTTGTAACTGCGAGGGAATGCGGCTGCGCTGCATCGATGAGGCCACTAGCCACGACTGGTCGGCGACCTTCAGCTTCGACCAGGCATGCAGTCGGCGGCCATCGTCATCGTCGAGGACCGAGGTTCCCTGGTCGTTCGGGTGGTCGTGCGAGTCGCGCGAGGCGGGCACGACACCAGTGAGTCCGGGGCCCAGCTTGATGCCAAAGTCCGGGGTCGCCAGGCCGAGCACAAGCTGATCGTCTGCGAGGTCGGTGAGCGCCGGACCCAGGTACACTTCGGCCAACCGGTTAAGGTCAAGAACCAGCGCCACCACGCCATTGAAGTCATTGCTCGGACTGGGGTGCTCGCCGCTTGGCGCCGTCCGCCACACCGGCATAGCGAGCGAACGGTAGTGCGCGGGCGGAGTGGTTCGTCCCCAGCTGGTCACGACCCGTGACTGTCCGCGGTGATCGGGCTCGGCGAACCATCCTCGCTCGACGGGATCCGGCGTCAGGTTGCCACTTCCCATCTGCAACTCGCCCTGCGGCGTCCAGTAGTAAAACTTCCCCTCGGCGTCCAGGCGCGCGATGTAGCGGACGATGCCGTTAGGATTGGTCCCGAATGCCGCGCCGATGCGCTGGCCCAGGACCGGCATGTCGAGGTTCTGCACGCTGGGAATGCTGTTGAACTGCCGCAGCATCGCCTCGAGGCCACGCAGTTCTCCCTGGATCGCCGCCGCCGCCGTGCGGACCGTGGCAAGCTGCTGCGTCGACTGCTGCGCGGTCGCAGCGTTGACGGTCGCCCGGTAAATGAGAATGCTGAGCGCGCCGACAACGAGGAGAGCTGCCAGGGTGCCCAGGTAGATGACGCGAGTGACCGCGGTAGTCGAGGGCACAGGGGGGAGCATCGAGGCGTGAATGATATAGCGTTACCACGCCCCGCGGGCGTTTAGTGTTGCTTCAACAAGAGCGATTGGCTGGCGGCTCTCTGTAATATTTCAGCATACGGCATCGCACCACCCGGCACCGCCGTGGCAGGCGCTGCCTCACCAAAGAGGTGCCGGTAGACGACGAGGGCACCCAGGTAGGTGCCGGCGCCAGAGGGATGGAAACTATCCGGCGCATAGAGTGGCAGCTCGCGATCGATTCTCCACGCCGCACGCCACGCTTCGCCAACCGGCAACAACACCGCGTCGACAGATGTCGCCGCCGCCTGGTACGACTGGCTGACGGCATCGAAATCGCCGTGGCGCTGGCGCGCCGGCCACACCATGTAAAGCGCCGTGCGCGCGCCAGCTTTCTTGATTTCGGCGTCGAAACGCCGGGTGTAATCAATCAACAATCGCCGTGATTCAGGTAGCGCCGATGGTCCTTGCTGAAGCACGACAACGTCCCAGCGCCCGCTGGCGATGGCCTTGCGCGCGCCGCCCGACTGCCAGTGCTCTTCGAGCCCGTAATCTGGCAGCGCGACGCTTTCGCAGACAATGGCGCGACCCGCCGACTTCGCGAGCTGGGCCACCATCCCGGGCAAATCGTTCTGATAGGTCAGGCTGTTCCCGATAAACAGGATGCGGGTCGGCGCGGCCGCCGGCTGAAGCAGGAGCAAGGCGGCTACCAACAGCGCCTTCATGGCGTCACCTTATGGCGTGCGGACGGTGACCGAGACGCCTATGCGGTCGGGTTCGCGGCCGGTAAAAGCGACCGGGCCGGTGACCGGCCAGCTGCCACTGACCCACGGGAACGGGTTCGACACGTCCATCCAGAAGAAGCTGACGTTCACCAGGCGATTGACGTCCACGAAGCCGCGCACCACAAGGCTGCGATCCTTCTTCCCCATCGACACGCCGTATAAGTTGTTGAGCTGCAAATACTGGATCAGGCTGTCGTCGCGCGAGAGCTCTTCACGAACGGCGCTGGCGCCGACACGCACCTTGCCGCCAACCGGAGCATCAAGCATGGCCCCCATGAAGTAGCCCGGCTTGTCGATGGCGTCGAGATCCGGAATGCCGACCAGTTCTCCCGAGGTGACGGTCGGGCCCCACCGGTACTTGGCATACTCGCCAAAGACCGACGCCCAGGACGTCGGCGCAAGCTTGACGCTCACCACCAGCGCATCGTCGTTACGCTTCGAAGCCCAATAGTTGGGGAGCCGTTCAACCTTTGAGCCGGTGTAGCCCTTCTTGTAAGCCGCCCGCACGTCGATCGCCTTGATGGGCGTGAGACGGGCCGACGCCACGACCGTGATGGCGCTATTGGTGTCGAGCGAGGTGTTGACGAAGTAGAACCAGTCGTAATCTTTCTCGCGGTTGCCGTCGCCAAGCACCGCCATGATGCCGGCATCAAACAGCGAACGGTCGCCGCGACGGGCGGTCACCGCGAGCATGGCGCCAAAGTTCGCCTCGGCATTGAGACGCGTGATGCGGGTCATGTCCTTGGCGGTCGCGGCGCCGACTTCGCGCGGGGCAAAACCGACTGGCAGGATGAACCGGCCGCCGCGCAGCGAAACTGCGCTCGAGATGCCCCAGTCGAGGTAACCCTCGCGCAAAATGCCCTGCTGGGTGATGTAGTCGAGGGCAAACGTGTTGTAGGTGTCGACCCGCTTGAGCCCGTCTTCGACGTCGCATTTGACGATCGGGCCAATGGCTGCGACGAGGCTGGGGTCGTTCGGAAAGAAGAAGTCCTTCTCGCCGCACGACGGCCGCGAGTTGGTCTCGCTGACCGGGTTCACCGATACGAAATAGCGCACACGATCGCTGACCTTACCGGCAACGCTCAAGATCGCCATGCCGACGCGGCCTTGCTTCTCGAACCCCAGCGCCGCCTGCGCGCCATCGTGCGACCAGCCGAACACCAATTCGCCGCCAAACTTGATCCGCTCGCTCTGCGAAAACTTGAAGCCGAAGAAATCAATCGCTTCAGTGGGCGGAGCGGCTTCTTGGGTGAATGCTGGTGTGGCGGTGAGAAGGGTCAGGAGCGCGATCGCGATGGGCAGCGAGCGGGATGGAACCGAAAGTTTCGAGACAGACACCTGTTCAGATTCTACTCGCTCTTGGCCGCTCGCGGGTGCGATTTGCGATAGACCTCGATCAGTTGTGCCGCATTGACGTGCGTGTAGCGCTGGGTAGTGCTGAGGCGCGAGTGTCCAAGCAATTCCTGGATCGCGCGCAGGTCGGCGCCGCGCTGCAACAGGTGTGTCGCAAACGAGTGACGAAGGGCATGCGGGCTGATGCCGAGGCGCGTGCTGCAAAGGGCGACATAACGGCGCAGCATGCGGTCGACACTGCGGCCTGTCAGCCGAGTGCCGCGCGCGTTCAGGAACAGCGGATCTTCCACCTTGGGCCTCCGCGCCACGGGACGGCGGACCACCACCGTGCGCCGCGAGCGGCCAGTGAGAATGACCGCCCGGTCGGCCATCCACGCTTTGATCGCGGCCAGCGCGCTCTGATTGAACGGCAGCAGACGCTCCTTGCCGCCCTTGCCCATCACGCGGACCATCCGGCCCGGAAGGTTGAGATCCTCGAGATTGATGCCGACCAGCTCGCTCAATCGCAACCCTGACGCGTAGAACAGCTCGAGAATGGCGCGGTCGCGCCTGCCCAGCGGATCGGCCGTGCTCGGCGTTTCGATCAGGCGCGCCATCTCGGGTTCCGACAAGTGAGTGGGAATGGTCTGGTCGCGCTTGGGCGCCACCGCCATCGCCGTCGGGTCGTGCTCAATCACCTCTTCGCGCCGAAGGTACTTGACGAACGTGCGGAGCGCCGACAGCTTGCGGGCCACCGACGAGCGGGCCTTCCCGGCCTTGTTCAGGTCCGCCAGGTGGCTGCGAACTGACGTGAGGTCGAGGTCGGCCGGCGTCAACTCCGACATCTTGCGCTGCTTGTCGGCGGCCACCCACGCGAGATACTGCATGATGTCGCTCTCGTACGCGCGGACGGTGTGCGGCGAGACGTGCCGATTCAGCTTCAGGTAGGCGAGAAAGTCCTTGAGGTGCTCGCGCATTTTGCGGGCGGGTCTAAAGGCCCGCCTCGACGACGGCGCCGCGCCAGGCGTCGAGATCGGCAAGCGCGCGCTCGGCAATCATCAGCTTTTTCTTCATTTTGTCGCGCGGCGGATCGTCGAGCGGCGGCATGATGCCGTGCGTGATGTTGGTCGGCTGGTAGGTTGTCGGGTCGGCATGCGAAACGTAATACGCCAGCGAGCCGATTGCAGTCGTGCGCGGCGGCGCCTGCGGAACTTCACCGCGTGCCAGGGCAGCCGCATTACGGCCGGCGACCAGGCCCGACGCGGCTGACTCGACATAGCCCTCGACACCGGAGACCTGTCCGGCGAAGAACAAATCGCTACGCTGGCGCGTCTGCCAGGTTGGCAATAACACCTTGGGCCCGCAGATATAGGTGTTGCGATGCACCATGCCGAACCGGACGAACTCGGCGTTCTCGAGTCCCGGGATCATCTTCAACAGCCGCGCTTGATCGCCCCACTTGATCTGCGTCTGGAAGCCCACGAGGCTGTAGTGATCGCCGGCGAGCGTGTCTTGCCGGAGTTGGACGACCGCATAAGGCAGACGGCCCGTCCGCGGGTCTTTCAGCCCGACCGGCTTCATCGGGCCAAAGCGCAGCGTGGCGTCGCCACGATGCGCCATCACCTCGATCGGCAGGCAGCCTTCGAAGAACTTGGTGTTGTCGAAGTCGTGGACCGTGGCCGATTCGGCCGAGACCAGCGCCGCGTAGAACGCGTCGTACTCAGCCTTGGTCATCGGGCAGTTCAGGTAGTCGCCTTCTTCGCTGGCCTCCAGCGCTTCGCCGGGGTTCGCGCTCCAGACGTTGCGGCCCCATCGCGACGCGCGGAACACTTTCGACCTGTCGATCGATTCGGCCAACACGATTGGGCTGATCGCGTCGTAAAACGCCAGGTGCTCTTCACCGACCATGGCCTGGATGTCCTTCGACAGGGCATCGGAAGTGAGCGGTCCGGTGGCGATGATTACCGGCGACCACTCGCGGCCGGGCACTTTCGCGATTTCTCCTCGCTGCAGCAGGATGCGAGGATGGGCCTGGACGGCGGCGGTCACTGCCTTCGAGAACTCGTGCCGATCGACCGCCAGCGCCGCGCCCGCCGGCACCCGCGTGGCGTCAGCGCAGCGCATGATGAGCGATCCGAGCCGCCGCATCTCTTCCTTGATGAGGCCCACCGCATTGTCGACCTTGTCGGCGCGGAAGGAATTGCTGCACACCAGTTCGGCCAGACCGTCGGTCTGGTGAACGGCGGTCGGCCGCACCGGCCTCATCTCGTGAATGGTGACCTCGGCGCCGGCTTCTGCCGCCTGCCAGGCCGCCTCGCAACCAGCCAGCCCTCCACCGATAATGTGAATCACGAATGTAGGATACCGCCGTTAGACCTTGCGCGCCTTCCACCATCCCTTGCGAAAGATGATGCCGCTGACCACGGCGAGCGTCGAGAACGCGACCGTCATCGCGATGTAGACGCCCTGCGGCCCCATCCCCATCTCGATCGCGAGCAACCACGCCAGCGGAATCTGCCATGCCCAGAAGCAACCCAGGTTGATCCAGGTCGGCGTCCACGTGTCGCCGGCGCCGTTGAACGACTGGGTCAGCACCAGGCCATAGGCGAAGAACAGGAATCCGGCGCTCACAATGCGCAGGCAGTCAATTGCGTTGGGTGTCACCGCCGGATCGCTCGTGAAGATGCCGACAATCTGACGAGCGAACACCACGAACAGCGCGCCGACCACGCCGAGGACGATGGCGTTGTATTTGGCGGCCGTCCATACCGCTTCCTCGGCGCGATCTGGTTTGCCCGCGCCGAGCGCCTGGCCGACCATGGTCGCCGCCGCGTTGCCAAAGCCCCAGGCCGGCAGCATCGCGAAGATCACGATGCGAATCCCGATCGTATAGCCCGCAAGGGCGTCACTGCCAAAGGTCGCGATCACGCGCACCAGGCCGATGTAGCTGCTGGTGTCGATCAGGATCTGCAGGAAGCCGGACCCGCTCAATCGGCAGACATTCCACATCACGGCCGGCACTAGCTCGAGGTGCCGTCGCGTGATGTGGATGCGGCTGCGACCAGACGCCAGGGTCCAGAACTGGATGGCAACCGCCAGTCCGCGGCCGATGTTGGTGGCCACCGCGGCGCCGGTCACCCCCATCTCGGGGAACGGGCCAATCCCGAAGATCATCATCGGGTCCAGGACCATGTTCACGGCGCTGGCAATCCAGAGCACGCGCATGGCGATCGCGGGATCGCCCGCGCCGCGAAAGATGGCATTGTTGAGGAACAGCAGCGTCACCGTGGCATTGCCGGCGAACATCACCTGCGTGTAGCCCAGCGACGAGTCAATCATCGCGGGCGTCGCACCCATCAGCCGCATCAGGGATTCGGCGTAGAACCAGCCGAACACGCCGAGCGCCGCCGACATGAGCAGGCCGAGGGCAATCGCCTGCGCCGCCGCTTGCGCCGCGCCCTCGTCGTCTTTCTCGCCAATCCGCCGCGAGACGACCGCCGTTGCGCCAATGCCCAGGCCCATGGCCACCGTGTAGACAATGGTCAGCATGGATTCGGTGACGCCGACCGTCGCCACCGCGTCGGCACTGATTCGCGAGACGAAGAAGACGTCAACGACCGCGAACAGCGACTCCATGGCCATTTCGAGCACCATGGGAACGGACAACAGGATGAGGGCGGAGCCGACCGGGCCCGTCGTGTAATCGCGATCGGAACCCCGGATTGCTTCAAGAAAGAGAGACCACCAACGTTTCATGACAAACACGCAAAACAGGCCAACCACCGGACGCCGGCTCTAATCCGGGCCGATAGGCGGAGAGCGGCGAGAACTTGTCTAGTTGATGAACGCGGTCGCAAACCCGGCCCCGGGGGCCAGGTCAATCAGCGGGACGAGGTGGATGGGCCGTTTCATGGGATCACTCGAGGGGGTCGAGAAACAGCAGTCTAAAGTCGGGGAGAAGGGTCTGTCAAATCCAGGCCGGCATACTGGCGGCGAAACCGGGAATCAGTCCCGACCCGTCCGGAATGTTCTGTAAAGGGGACCACCAAGCCGTCGCGCATTGGTCGAGTAACCGACCTTGATGCCAGCCCAGGCCAGGTCTTGAACTGTTTTGACTTCATGGCCGAGCAGCTCGCGTCCAAGGACCTATCCAGCGCGGCTTCCTGTACCGCAACCGCGGTCTTGTCCGGCTAACGTTAGAATTCGGCCGTGGCGGCCATGATCACACCAGCCGCCGACTGGTGCAAATCTTTGTTGGGCATCTTCTCGACTCGCTGATGGCGGCTCGACATTCGAAGGAGTCTAAAATCCGCCGCTCGTCGGCTGCAGCGGCTCGTCAGGCAGCGCAATGGGAGCATTGTCTAGTCAGAGGTTACACAGTCGAATGTCGATCCGTCTCGATTTCGCACTCGAAAGCTCGACGCGACCTCTCCGAACACTTTCCCCACCGAGTCAATGGTCGTAGTCACGATCTTGTCGCGTTGTGTTTCAGTCAGGCATGCGTAGCGCCCCGGCGAAATTCGCGCCAAGTAATTTCTGTGAGGCAGAGTCAAGGTCTGCTCCTCCGCCTCACACCGGAACGCTGCCCCATTCGGCGAGCCGATACACACGACCAGCTTGCCATCGAAGTAGTCATACGAATTGGCTCCAGCCTCGTACCGCCGCCTATCTGCACCGATGATGATGGCGGCGAAGTCCTGGTACTTGTCGTAGTTGAAGGTTCCGACAATGAGCGCGCCACTCGTTCCGTCGCGGAGGCCCGGTTGCTCAAGATCCTTCTGGGGGAGAATTCGAAAGCCAGGGTACTTCAGGGTGATCACTCTTTGGTATTGGGAGCGAGGAGTTTCCTGTGACAACGTGATGGCACAAGCCACGAAGGCAATGACCCAAATGCTTTGCATGGTTTTCCTGCCTCGCCTGCCTGGCTGGGAACTGCCGCTCGCTCGGTTATTCCGGTCGTAGCGTCTACTCGGCTTTCTTGGCCTTCTTGGCGGCCTTCTTTTTGGGCGCGGCTTTCGCGGCCTTGCGGCCTCGGGCGGGCTTCTTCGACTTCGACATGCCTTCACGCGCCGACAACAACTCAACGGCCGCAGCCATCGTCACCGCTTCAACCTGCGTGCCCTTCGGCACCGATGCGTTGGTCGTGCCGTCGGTCACGTAAGGCCCATAGCGGCCGTCGAGAATGCGGACGTTCTCGCCGCTGGTCGGGTGCTTGCCGAGCGCTTTTAGTTCCTTCGGCTCGGCGCGCTGGCGGCGGCCCGACTTCTTGGGCTGCGCCAGCAGTTCCTCCGCGCGCGCCAGCGAAATCGCATACACGTCGTCGGTGTCTTCGAGTGAGCGGAACTCGGTGCCGTGCTTGACATACGGGCCGAAGCGGCCGACGTTGGCAAAAATGCCCTCGCCGTCCTGGCCGGTGCCCAGTTCACGCGGCAGCGACAACAGCTTCAGCGCCACGTCGAGGGTGATGGTTTCTTCCGTATGATCGCGGCCGAGGGAAGCGCGGCGCGGCTTGATCTCGCGGTCTTCCGGCGTTTCGCCCAGTTGGACGTAGGCGCCAAAGCGGCCGTGCATGATGTAGACGTGCTGGCTGCTGGCGGGATCGACGCCAAGCGACTTGGGCCCCTGCGCCTTGGCCTTGAGCAGCGCGATGGCTTTGTCCAGGGTCAGGTCGGCCGGCGCCAAATCTTCCGGCAAGGAGGCGCGCGGACCGTTGTCGGCCTGTGCTCCCATCTGCAAGAACGGGCCGTAGCGGCCAATGCGCACGCGGATCGGCAGGTTGCTTTCGGGATCGATGCCAAGCTCGATGATCGGGTATTCGATCGCCTGGCCCTTGTCCTCGACCAGGTGCTCGAGGCCGGGGTGCTTGCCGTCGCCGCGATAGAACTCGGCGAGGAACTCGAGCCAGTCCTTCTCGCCGTTCGAAATCTTGTCGAGAATCTCTTCCATCTCGGCGGTGAACGCGAGGTCCACGTAATCGCCGAAGTGATTGCGCAGCAGGCGCGTGACGGCGAACGCGGTGAAGCTCGGCACCAAGGCCTTGCCCTGGCGTGAAATGTAGCCGCGGCGCTGGATCGTGGCCACCGTCGGCGCATAGGTCGACGGACGGCCAATGCCTTCTTCTTCGAGCTTCTTCACGAGCGACGCTTCGGTGTAACGCGCGGGGGGCGAGGTTTGGTGACCCTTGGCATCGAGACCCAGCAGGATCAGATCCTGGTCCATCTTGTCGGGGGCCGACACCTGGTCGCCGACCGACAACTTGGGCAGCACCGTGTCCTGCTCCAGCAACTCGGCCGAGGGATCGTCCGAGCCCTCGACGTACGCTCGGAGGTACCCGGCAAACTCAATGGCCTTGCCGCTGGCATTGAAGGTCGCAACCGTGCCGTCGCTGGTCTCGCCGGTGATCTCCACCGACGTGCGCAGCAGCTTGGCGTCGGCCATCTGCGAGGCGACCGCGCGCTTCCAGATCAAGTCATAGATGCGCATCTCGTCGCTTTCGAGAATGCGCTCGAGCGAGGCCGGCGTGCGGCGGAAGTCGGTGGGGCGAATCGCTTCGTGCGCTTCCTGGGCGTTGCGCACCTTGGTTTGATACTGACGCGGCCCCTTGTGAAAGTCGGCCCCGTACAACTCGACCACCGCGTGCTGCGCCTCGACCAGCGCCTTGTTGCTGAGCGTGGTGGAGTCGGTTCGGTGATACGAGATCAAGCCCTCGAGCTCGCCGCCGCCAAGGTCCATGCCCTGGAACAGCCGCTGGGCGATCTGCATGGTGCGTTCGGATGAAAACCCGAGCTTGCGGTTCGCCTCCTGCTGCAGCGTCGAGGTGGTAAACGGCGGCGCCGGGCGCTGCGTGTACGGCTTCTCTTCAACACTCGAGACCTTCCACGGCAGGCGCCGCATCAGGCCTTCGCGGAATTCAGTCGTGGTCTTTTCATCGAGCAATCGGACGGTGCTCGACTCGAGGACGCCTTTGCTGTTGAAATCTTTGCCGGTGGCGACGCGCTGTCCGCCAATCTTCGCCAGCGTGGCGCCGAACTCGATGGAGCCGCCGCGCAATTTGGCTTCGAGGTCCCAGTAACTGGCGGTGCGGAACGCCAGGCGTTCCTCCTCGCGCTCGACAATGACCCGCACGGCAACGCTTTGCACGCGCCCCGCGCTGAGCCCGGTCTGCACCTTCTTCCACAGCACTGGCGACAGCGTGTAGCCGTAAAGCCGATCGAGAATGCGGCGGCTCTCCTGTGCGCGACCCAGGTTTTCGTCGACGTCGTGCTGCTCGGCGAGCGCGGCCTTGACGGCTTCTTCGGTGATTTCGTGAAAGACGATGCGCCGAACCTTGACCTTGGGCTTCAGCAACTCTTTCAAGTGCCAGCTGATCGCCTCGCCTTCGCGGTCTGGGTCGGTCGCGAGAATCAGTTCCGACGCGTCCTTCATCGCGGCCTTGAGCGCCGTGACGTTCTTCTTCTTGTCGCCCGGCACCACGTAGTACGGCGTGAAGTCGCCATCGGTGTCGATGCCTAGCCGGCCCCACGACTTGCCCTTGATCTCCGCCGGAACCTCGGCCGCCGACTCCGGGAGATCCCGGATGTGGCCATAACTGGCCTCGACGCGGTACTTCTTGCCGAGAAAACGGGCCAAGGTCCGCGCTTTGGCGGGCGATTCAACAATAACTAGCGGTATCGGCATCTAAATATCTCTACACCTTACTCCGGGAACCCACCCCGGATCGAACGAACCGGCCTGATCCAATTCTTCGAATCTCGCCGGTCAACTCCCATTCCAGTAATCGCGCCAACGCGTCGCCCGGAGAAATCTTCAGCTGGCTGGAGATGTCATCTACCGTGAATTCAACGGTTTCCGGGGTTTCGCCGGTCATTCCTGGAGGATGGCCGATGCCTAGCTCTTGCAGGATATCGACCGCAGACTCCACGAGCTTTGCCCCATCTCGCAACAACGCATGGGCGCCGCGGTTGCGTCCGCCGGCCGTCGGTCCGGGCATGGCCATCACATCTCGGCCCTGATCGGCGGCCAGCCGAGCAGTGATCAGCGATCCGCTTTTCTCAGCCGCCTCAACCACGAGCACCGCGCGCGACAACCCGCTGATGATGCGATTGCGCCGTGGGAAATTCCCCGGGAACGGCAGCGTTCCGGGCGGGAAATCGGTCATCAGCAACCCTTCGCGGCCAATGCGGTCGAACAAGTGCCCGTTCTCTGGCGGGTAAACATAGTCGATGCCGGTACCGAGCACGGCGATGGTGGTGCCGCCGGCGTCGAGCGCGCCGGTATGCGCTGCGGCGTCAATCCCGCGGGCAAGCCCGCTGGCAATGACGATTCCGGCGCGCGCGAGGTCTCCCGCGATGGTTTCAGCCGCCGCCCTGCCCTCACGTGACGCCGTGCGGGCGCCGACCACCGCCACCACGGTCTTTTCACAAATCGACAGGTCGCCGCGGATCCAGAGAATGCGAGGGGGATTGGGGATTTCGGCGAGCAGCGACGGAAAGTGCGAGGAGCCGAGCCGTATGGATTCCATGGAAACCCTCGGCTGACGGCCGCCTGACCTGGGGACGACGATAGCGTCGTCGCGGCCGAAGGGCAAGCGTCGCAAGCCCGGCAGGCGACACCCACCGCCCGTCACGGGCCCGAGCTTGCTGCGGTGGCGAGCTGAATGTTCACTTGCCCACCTTGGGGCAGGCCGATATAGTGCCAGATAGGAACCATGTCTGTCCGCTCTCTGGTTTTGGCGTTGTTCGTGGTCGTGGCGTCGGCTCCACAGGCGTGGGCCGAGCAGCGGGGTCAGGCCAAGGAACAGGTCGAATTCGGCATCCAGGTGGCCCAGCGCGGCCTGTGGAAAGAGGCGATCTACCGCTGGGAACGCGCCACCCAGCTCGATCCCACTTACGCTGCAGCATTCAATAACCTCGCGGTGGCCTACGAGCACGAGGGTCAGTTGGCGAAGGCACGGGCGGCTTACGAAAGGTCGCTCGCACTCGAACCCAACAATGCGCTCGTCAGGCAGAACTACGACCTGTTCAAGGAAATCAATGACCGCGCGACTCAGAAAGACGGTCGGCAGTCTTAGCCTGGCGCTAGTGGCCGCCCTCGTGGCGTGCACCAGCTACACCGAGATCCCGATTGAAACGCCGATCCAGCCCAAGCTGGATGTTTCTGCGTTCCAGCGCATCTTCATTGCCGGCTTCAT
>JANMUX010000385.1:0-6396 GCA_031392125.1 Acidobacteriota bacterium
CGCACGCCCTCGATCAGCGCCGGGCTCGCCGCTTCCACCGTTACACCGGGCATCACCGCGCCCGAGGTGTCTTTCACCGTTCCGGTAAACACACTCTGTGCACGCGCGATCGCGGGCATGAGTACGAGACTTGCGAGTACAAGAAAGAACGTTCTTACAAAGAACCTTCGCGCCATCTGTTTCCCCCAATCAGCGAACGAGTCACCCAATAACGTTGACCGACGGCCAACGCGAGCACACTTCGCCAAGAGCAACAAAGACGTTAGCGCCGTGACATGCTGCCGTCAATCGGGAAGTGTATAGATGCAATCCAGTTTTTTGGAATGCAAAGAGGAAATGAAAAAGCCGCGACCCATCAGTGATGAATCGCGGCTCGTTGGCACACGCGTCTCTCGTCATGCGAGAGACAACACGTTACAAACTTTCGGCTACTGGCCGCTTGCGGTCGCAGCCTTCACGTTGACTTTCACGTAGACCGTCGACCAGCAGCACTGGAACCCGCCACCCCCGACGCCCGACGAGTCGTTGCCTTCGATCCGAATGACGTATTCACCAGGCATCGAGAACGTCGCGGTGGTCGAGATGCGATCTTTCTCGACCGCGGGCGTCGAATCGGCGAACGTCACGTCGCCGGGACCGCGATACTTCGTCATCGTCGCCGAGAGGCGCGGACGCCGCGGCGGCGCCTGCGCACCGCCAGGAGGAGGCGCGGCCGCCGCACCGCCACCGGTGGGCGTCTCTTCATGGCCATCGTCGGTCAGCCAAGCACTGATCGCGACGGGCTGACCGACCATGCCGGCCAAGACCGGCGCGGCCGACAGAGGCTTGGGTGGGCCAATGAGCGCTTCGCCCTGCTCCGAGAACTTGAACACCGGCGGCTTGTTGCCCATGGCGGCGTCGAGGTACGGCTCGATCTGGTAGCCCTTGGTGATGCCGAACGGCACCGACACGGTCTTGCCGTTGGTGGTCAGGGTCCAGGTCAGCTTTTTGTCGCCGAAGTCCTTCGGCACCTTGATCGAAATCGTGCCCCAACCGCGCCCGACGACGAAGTGCGTGGGCTGGCCCTGATCGGGACCGCCGGGCTCGATGCGGTTGGCGGGACCAATCGGCACGTCGAGCACCTGCTTCTTGTTGCGGTTGTAGTAGCCGATCAGCAAGGTGTAGGTGCCATCGCTGTTCTGATACCAGCCTTCAAAAGCGGGATAGACGTTGAGGCCCGAGTCCTTCAGCGGCTCCATCACCAGTTCCTGCTGGGCGGCGGCGCCGCTCACCATCAGCGAACCGACGATGGCCATGGCTGCCGCGACGCGCCTCACGCTCACGAATGACAACATACGAAAACTCCTGGGGGTGAAAGACAGAAGGGGCGCCACCTTGGCGCCCCTTCGTGTCAGAACCGAAAAAACATGAGCTACTGCTGCTGGCGGTCGGTCGTCGTGGCCAGCTTGACCTTGCGTGCTTCGATCTCCTTGGCAAGGTCGTCGTCGCTCATGTAGGTGATGTTGATCCAGAGATGCGCCATCTCATCGACCGTGCGGTCACCCCAGCCGTCCCACTGCGTGGGGTCGGGATTGTTCTTGTTTGCGGCTGTGTTGTCGTGCCACGACGTGACCTTCAGGATCGTGCCCTTGGGCAGCAGCGGCGCGTAGTCGTCGTCGAACACGTAGTTGTTCATCCAGTTGAATTCGAACCGGTTGACGTGGCCGAGCACCATCTGCGTGCCGTTGGGCAGGATGGCTTCGAGCATCTGGGCCTTGCCGCGCAAGTGCATGTGCGGCTGGAAGTTCTCGACGCGGCCCGCGCGACGCATGACGTGGAAGTTCTGGCCCACGGTAATCGCATTGGGCGCGATATCGAGCTGGCGGTTGCCGCCGGTGACGCCGCTGTAGAGCGACAGCGCGGTGCGGTACTTCGGCTCCTGGCCCTTCGGGTAGAAGTAGATGCCCAGTTCAACTTCGTCGGTGATGTCTTCACCGCCGGCGCTGTAGTGGATGTCCCAGCGAATCTTCGAGCCGGGCAGCATCAGCTTGCCGGTGTTGGGCCGCAGCAGCTCGCCCTGCTTGTTGACGGCCCATTCCATGAACAGTCCGGCGCCGCTATCGGCATCGGCGTTGTTCAGCAGCGCCTGCACTTCCTTCTCGTCCTGCATCAGGTAAGCGAGCGCGTGGTGGGTGATCTTGCGGCCCTTGATCGTGCCGGGGCGCATTTCGATGGCGCGCACCCAGCGGGGCTCGGTCAGCCCGGTCTCGACAACCGGCTTGTACCAAGCGTCCATGGCGACGGCCTTCTGCGTGTACTTCGGCGACTTGATGACCAGGTCGGGCGGGCCGCCGAACTTGCTGGCGTAGTTCCAGCCGTTGCCGTCGTCCCACTTCTTGGGGGCGGGCATGTCCTTCGGATCGCCCTTGGGCGCGCCGTTGGCCGCCCACTTCACGATCGTGTCGATTTCCTTGTCGCTGAGCGAGCGGTCATCCTTGTAATGCTGGATGCCGACCGTCTTGTCGATATGCCAAGGCGGCATGTTGCGCGACGCGACGCGGTCACGAATCGAACGCGACCACGGACGCGCCTCTTCGTAGGTGACAAGCGACATCGGCGCGATCGAATCCGGGCGGTGACACGACTCGCATTTGTTCTGAAAAATCGGCGCGACGTCCTTGGTGAACGTGGGCGCTGCGGTCGTCTGAGCTGACAGTGACGCTGGAAGAGCCAGAAGGCCCATCACGCCCACCGCCCCACTCAAAACCCGGCCGAAGATACCGTTAGCCATCTTCTTCCCCTCCGAAAATGTGACCGAAAAGTCCGCGGTTGGGGAGTGTACACGCTATGTAAACGCTTGTCACTCCTGCGCCAGCCTAATGGCTACCATCACTTCCGCGAATGCTGCTGCCCGACTTTCGGCTTGGCTGCCTCCTATTTTAGGCGAGTTTGCGGAGAATTAAGCTCTTCAGGTAATAGGTTTCCGGCACGCCCAGCAGCACCGGGTGATCCCGCCCCTGCATGCGTTTTTCCACCACCGTTACGGGAATATGGGCGTCGACAGAGGCGTCGAAGACGGCCTGGCCGAACATGCCTTCGTCCACGTTGTACGAGCAACTGCAGGTAATGAGGTAGCCGCCCGGCGCCAGCAGCCGCAGGGCCCGCAGGTTGATTTCCTTGTAGCCTGCCATCGCGTTCTGGACCGAGGCCTTGTTCTTGGCGAACGCCGGCGGGTCGAGCACGATGGTGTCGTAGCGTGCTCCCTCCCGCTCGAGGTGCCGCAGCTCGTCGAAGACGTTGGCTTCGCGGGCAGTGAGATTGGTGATGCCGTTGGCGGTGGCATTGGCCGTGATGCGCGCGACGGCGTCGGCCGAGACATCAAGAGCCTCGACGGTCTGACAGCGCGGCGCGAGCGCCAGCGCGAACCCGCCGTGATAGCTGAAACAGTCGAGCAAGGCGCCATGCGCGTAGCGCGCGGCCGCCTGGCGGTTCTCGCGTTGGTCGAGAAACAAGCCGGTCTTCTGCCCGCGCCACGGGTCAACGTCATAGGTCACGCTGCCTTCGCG
This sequence comes from Acidobacteriota bacterium, assembly GCA_031392125.1. Taxonomy (GTDB): domain Bacteria; phylum Acidobacteriota; class Vicinamibacteria; order Vicinamibacterales; family UBA2999; genus 12-FULL-67-14b. Next base: position 3,546 of record JANMUX010000385.1, read on the forward strand.
CGTGGCAATGCTCTCGGGCACCGCGCCGTGTACGACCTCCACCTTCTGCTCGAGGCCTTCGAGCAGCCGGACTTTCGGGTCGTTGCGCGCCAGCACGCCTTTGGCTTCGGTCAGCTCCACCAGCAACCGCGCGAGTGTCGGCGTCAGCCGATCCATGCCCTGCGAAAGCGCCTGCATCACCAGGTAGTCGCCGTAGCGATCGACCACCAGCGACGGCATCAGGTCCGCTTCGCCGTGCACGAGGCGGTATGCGGTGGCGTCGATCTCGAGAATCTCGCGAAAGCCGATCGCGTCCTCGAGCCGCTGGCGCCAGAACGCGTCGTCGATCGCGCGATCGTCGCGCGAGATCATCCGCAGGGTGATCTGTGACTGGTCGCTGAACAACGCGTGTCCCAGGTCGCGGTTACGCGGGCCACGCACGTTGACGACGATGCCGGGTTCGACGCCGCTGACGTCCATGACGTCGGAGCGGTAGATCCAGGGATGGCCGCCGCGAATGCGATCCTCGCCCTTGGCGTTGACAATTGCAGTGGCGCTCACTGCTCTATAGTGTCACGGCGTTAGAATCGGGCATGCACATCGCCCTTGGTGCCGACCATGCCGGTTTCCACCTGAAGGACTCGCTGAAGCGAACGCTCGATGATCTCGGCTTCACCTACCAGGATTTCGGCACCGACTCTGCCGAGTCGGTCGACTACCCCGACTTCGCGCAGGCAGTGGCGCACGGCGTGGCTAGTGGCCAGTTCGAGCGCGGCATCCTGGTGTGCGGCACCGGCGTCGGAATGGCGATTGCCGCCAACAAGGTGCCGGGCGTGCGCTCGGCGGCGATCGTCGATACCGACACCGCCAGGCTGGCGCGCGAGCACAACGACTTGAACGTGCTCACACTCGGCGCCCGGCTCACACCGGAAGTGCGCGCCCGCGAGATCGTGAAGGCGTTCCTGGAAACGCCGTTCGCAGGGGGCCGCCACGCCAATCGGGTCGGCAAGATTCACGCGATTGAACGGTAGAATCAGATCCTCCACATGGACAACCTGTCATTGATGCAGCGTTCCCTCGCGCAATCGGATCCGGAAATTGCCGCGGCCATCGCCAACGAAACCACGCGCCAGGCCGAGGGCCTGGAGCTAATCGCATCGGAGAACTTCGTCAGCAGCGCCGTGCTCGAAGCCGTCGGCTCGGTCATGACGAACAAGTACGCCGAGGGCTACCCGGGCAAGCGCTATTACGGTGGCTGCGAGTTCGTGGATGTCGCCGAGACGCTGGCCATCGCGCGTGCCAAGGCGCTGTTTGGCGCCGACCATGTCAACGTGCAGCCCCACTCGGGCGCGCAGGCCAACATGGCGGTGTACCTCACGCTGCTGAAGCCGGGCGACGTGGTGCTCGGCATGAACCTGGCGCACGGCGGACACCTCACCCACGGGCACCCTCTGAACTTTTCCGGCAAGCTCTACACGATCGTCCCCTACGGCATGCGCAAGGAAGACGAGCGGCTGGACTACGACGAGTTCGAGCGGCTGGCCCACGAGCACAAGCCGAAGATGATCATCGCCGGCGCCAGCGCCTACTCGCGTGCGTTCGACTTCGAGCGCATGGGCAAGGTGGCCCGCGCCGTCGGCGCGCCGCTGATGGTCGACATGGCCCACATCGCCGGCCTGGTCGCCGGCGGCCAGCACCCGAGCCCCGTGCCGCACGCCGACTTCGTCACGACCACCACCCACAAGACCTTGCGCGGCCCGCGGGGCGGCATGGTGATGTGCCGCGAGCAGTACGCGAAAGATCTCGACCGCACGGTCTTCCCGGGAGTGCAAGGTGGTCCGCTCATGCACGTCATCGCCGCCAAGGCGGTGTGCTTCCGCGAAGCCGCGACCCCCGAATTTTCCGCGTATCAGAAGCAACTGGTCGCGAACGCCAGGCGTCTCTCGGCCGCCATGACCACCGAGGGCTTCCGCATCGTCAGCGGCGGCACCGACAACCACATCGTGCTCGTCGATACGTTCTCGAAGGGGATCACCGGGAAGGTGGCGGAGGCCGCGCTCGGCCGCGCCGGCATCACCGTCAACAAGAACGCAATTCCGTTCGACCAGAACCCGCCGATGGTCGCCAGCGGCGTGCGGCTCGGGACGCCCGCCGTCACCACTCGCGGCATGGGCGAAGCCCAGATGGACGAAATCGCCGGCTTCATCGCGCGGGCGCTTGCCTCGCCCGAAGACGCGGGCGCGCTGACGACGATCAAGAAGGAAGTCGAGCTGTTGTGCCGGAAGTTTCCGCTCTATCCGGAACGCCGGGGCTAGTCGCCGCCGTCGAGGCGGCGTTTGCAGACGACGGCGTGCTGGCGCGGGCGGTCGATCAGTTCGAGCCCCGCGCGGGCCAGCGCGCCATGGCACTGGCGGTCGCCGCAACGCTCAGCGACGGTGGAGTGCTGCTCGCCGAAGCTGGAACCGGCACAGGCAAGACGCTGGCCTACCTGGTGCCCGCCATTCTCAGCCGCCAGCGCGTGCTGGTCTCGACCGGCACCAAGAACCTCCAGGAGCAGATCTACTTCAAAGACCTGCCGGTCCTGCGCGAAGCGCTGGGCGTGCCGTTCAAGGCCGCCTACATGAAGGGCCGTGCCAACTATCTGTGCCTGCACCGGCTCGATCAACTGCGTGCGTCGCCGGGGGTGCCGCACGATTTCGTTTCGATGGTTGACGAGTGGCTCCGCGTCACCGACACCGGCGATCGCTCCGAGCTGAGCGACCTGGCCGAAGACTCCTCCACCTGGCATGACGTCTCGGCGACCGCCGATACCTGCCTCGGCAACGACTGCCCGCAATACCAGGAGTGTTACGTCACCCGCATGCGCCAGCGC
>JANMUX010000417.1:0-17588 GCA_031392125.1 Acidobacteriota bacterium
AAATCATCGACCAGCTCAGCCTGCGTCGCCCGATCTTCTCGAAGACCACCAACTACGGTCACTTCGGCAAGAGCGACAAGGACCTCACGTGGGAAGCCACCAACAAGGTCAGCGCGCTGTTGAAGGCGCTGTAGGGGCTTAAGGGCTTAAGGACTTAGGGGCTTGCAGGCCCCTAGGCCCCTAGGCCTCTAAGCCCCTAGGACCCTAGGACCTCAGTTCGGCGTCACAATTCCGACGCCGCCTTTCACCGTAACCGTCGCGCCGAACGCCTTCGAGCGCGTCGTCATCATCTCCAGAATTCTCGTCGCATCGGCGCCGGACGCCAGTTTTGGCCGTCCGCGATCTGCCCGCGAGCTCTGATAGCCGAGCGTAATCGGGTGGAGCTGTAGCTCGACGAACTTGCTTCCCTCCCATTTGGTCGTGGCCAGCACCGAGTCCCAGTACTCGCGGTCGGCTGGAAAGCTGCGGCGATCCTTGTCGTACCGCGCATCCAGGTAGTCGGCCGGCTGCGCATCGCCATTCAGCGCGTACTGTTCGTAGCTGTCCACCGGCATCCGCAGCAGGGTTTCGTTCTGGAAGATGAAGTTCGACAGGCTGTAGAGGATTGGCTTGCCCTTGTAAACCTCGACCCCTCGCAGCACGTGTGGCCCATGGCCAACGAAAATGTCGGCGCCGGCATCAACCACGGCACGGGCGAAGATGGGAATGAAGTCGGCAGGCACCGATCGGTCCGCGCCGCCTTCGTGGCAATGCAGCGACACGATCACGATATCGGCGAGCGAGGCGGCGCTGCGGACGACGCGGGCAATCTCATCGACGTCTTGCTGGTTCGGTTCGGTGCGTTGGCCCGGTGTAGCGCCTGCGACGTACCGGCGTCCGCCGAAGTTCAGCGTGTCACCTGCAGCCGCAGGCTGACCCGACAGTTCAGCTGCGACGCGCTTGAGATCGGCCAATCTTTCAGGCGTGACCACGTAGGTCGTGGTGAATCGCAGTGGACTCAACCCCGGCCTCGCGGGCATGTCGCCGCGGGTGTTGCCGGCTCGCGACGAGGGAGTGAACGTCGAGGCTGCCGAAATCAGGGCAATGCGAGCGCGGGGTGTCTCCAGGAACTTTGCTTCGCGTGCTTCGGCCAGGCTGTTGCCCACGCCCGCCTCGACCAATCCGGCCTCGCGCACGTAGCGGCTCGTGATCTGCGCGCCGAGCGGCCCGAAGTCGCCGGCGTGGTTGTTGGCGCGCGACACCAGGTCGAACCCGGCCCACACCAGTTCCTTGAGGATGGGCGGGTCGGTGCGCATCCAGGTGCCGCCGCTTTCATGGGACGGCGGCGCTTCGTAATCGTGAAACAGCGTTTCCAGGTTAGTGAACGCCGCGTCCGCGCCGCGTACCAGGTTCATCAGGCCGGTGTATTCCGGCTCGGTGAAAGGCGAGAGCCGCTGCATGATGATCGAATCGCCGGTCAGCGCGAGGGTAAACGGGGCCCGCGGCGTCTGTTGCCGACCCGACACGGGCGTTTGCAGAAAGAAGAGCGCGCCGAACAGCGTCGAACCAATGACCAGTCGTGTGATGCTCAAGACATGCCTCCAGCACGCGGAGTATACGACTGTTACCAGGGCCGACGACGCCTCTCACCTCAGCACGAACGACACGGTCACGGTCATGACGACGGGCACCGGCGCGCCGTTGAGCAGCGTCGGCGTGAACTCCCACTGCCGCACGGCCTCGAGCGCCGCGTGGTCGAGCAACGACACTGAACGCAAGACACGGGCGTTGGCAACGCGGCCATCGGCGCCGATGGTCGCCTCGAGGATCACGATGCCCTGGACGCGCGCTGCTTGCGCGATGGGTGGATACACGGGAGCCACGTCGCGCACCTTGACTGGCGTGCGAATGGCGCCCCCAACCCGCAGCGGCTTCTGGACGGCAGGCGGTGGCAATGGCGGCGGCTCGACAACGCCATGGGTAATGTCTCCGGCAATGTCGCCGCCGATTATCGATAAGCTCGCCGCGTCTTCGAATCCAGCTTCAAGGCCGGTCTCTCTTGTGATCGCGTCGGGTGCCGTGATCGGCGCGGCATTCGTGCTAGCGACGGGCTGGGCCGATGCCGGCCTGAGCGTCGGCGGCGGTGGCGGCTTCGGAACGGTGATGATGACGATGTCGCCCATGTCCTGGGCGATCAGTGGCAGAATCGCCGGCGCCAGTATGGGTGCTGCCACAACGAGCGCAACAATCAGTGAATGCGAGAGTAGCGAGACGGGCAGCGTGTACCACTTGCGGCCGCCAACCGAGATCGATGGACGCGTGACGTCGCCGAATAGATCGCGAGGCATGGGTGTCTCTCCTTTGCCAATCGCGTGAGCCCGGCCGGGTCAGCGTTGTTGTGGTTCTTAGACTCCACCAAACAGAAAACGGGCTCACTGCTTTCGAAGTGAGCCCGTTCCCCGCCGGTCGTCGGCGACTGCTGATGGTCAGTTCGCGAGCTTGATCGACTTGACGTTGATCGACTTGACGCCGTCCTTCTCGGTCACTTCGCCGGTCATGATGACCTTCTTGGCGACGAAGTCGAGGAGCTTCGCGTTCTTGTTGGCGGCGTAATCGCCGGTCACGGTGTAGATAGCGTCGGCCGTCAGCAGGCCTACCGGCTGGCCACTCTTGGCGCACGACATGGCGCACGCGGCATGGGCATCGCCCTTGCCGGCTTCTTTCTTTCCGGTCGCGCAGGCAATGTCTACGACTTCGCCCTTTACGGTCATGTCCGCGGCAAACGCCGGCATCGCCAAGGCCGCCACGAACGCCGCACCCGCCACTATCGAAATCACGTTACGCATGGGAACTCCTGAATCACGTTGGTTCAAAGACTAGGTTCGAGCACAAGGCTCGCCGACAAAAGTATACTGCCCGCGGAGCCGCGACCTACCGGCGCCTGAGGGGGCGAATATGCGCAGATTCTTGGTGATTTCGGGTTTCTTTGGCCTATGTCTGGGAAGTGCCGTGAGCCTGGCGGCGCAGCCGGCACCCTCAATTGACGACCTGCTCAACCTCAAACGGGTCGGCGCACCGGCGATTGCACCCGACGGCCGCCGTGTGGCCTTCACGATTCGGGAAACCAACTGGGACGAGAACGCCTACGAAACCGAACTCTGGCTCGGCGAGGTGGCGACCGGCGCAGTGCACCAGCTCACCAACTCCAAGCGCTCGAGCCTTCAACCGGAATGGTCGCCCGACGGCGCGTGGCTCGCGTTCATTTCCGACCGCGACGGCAATCGACAGCTCTATCGCATTGCGGTGGCGGGTGGTGAAGCCGAGAAGCTGACGAAGACCGAGGATGGCGTCGCCAGTTTCTCGTGGTCGCCCAAGGGCGACCAGATTGCGTTGACGATGAACGACGCGGTCACCAACGAGATGAAGGAGCGCGAGAAACTGTGGGGCGAGATTCGGATCGAGGACGAAGACCAGCGCTACACGCATCTCTACGTGCTCGACCTGGCAACCAAAGCCATCAAGCCCCTCACGAAGGGCGCGTTTGTGGTTGGCAGCTTCGACTGGTCGCCTGACGGCACCAGGCTCGCGTTCGATCACCGCACGACCAGCGATCCAGCGGACGGCGGTTCTGCCGACATTTCGGTGGTCACGGTCGCGACAGCTGCGCGCGAGCCAGTGGTGACGCAAGCCGGGCCCGACTCGAACCCCCAGTGGTCGCCCGATGGCTCTCAGATCGCCTTCGCGTCGGCCATGAGCAAGCCGTTCCACTTCTACCAGAACGGCGTCATCGCCATCGTCACTCCGGGCAAGCCCGAGATCCGCAGCCTGACCGATGCGTTCGATGAATCGCCGGGCCTGGTCGCGTGGACGCGCGCCGGCATCTTCTTCTCCGCGTCGCAGCGAACGTGGTCGTACCTGTTCCATCTCGATCCGGCCTCGAAGAAGGCTACGCGTCACGCGGTGCGCGAGCAGTGGATCGGCGGCTCGTTCTCGCTGACGCCCGATGGCAGCACCGTGGCGTTTATCGGGTCGGGCCCGACCGATTTTCCTGACGTCTACGTCGCCCCGGTGGCGACGATGGCGGCGAAGAAGATGAGCGACACCGCCGCGCAGATTGCGTCGTGGCCAAAACACGCGCGTGAAATCGTACGTTGGAAGAGCCAGGACGGTGCGGAGATCGAGGGCGTGCTGCACAAGCCGGCCGATTTCCAGGCCGGGCGGCGCTACCCCCTGCTGGTGGTCATTCACGGTGGACCGACGGGCGTGTCGCGGCCGGTTCCCTATGGCCAGGTTGGCTACTACCCGGTAGATGCCTACCTGGCCAAGGGCGCACTCGTGCTCGAGCCCAACTATCGCGGCAGCGCCGGGTACGGCGAGGCGTTTCGATCGTTGAACGTCCGCAACCTGGGCATCGGTGATGCCTGGGACGTGCTGTCAGGCATCGATGCGCTGGTGCAGAAGGGCCTGGTGGACAAGGATCGCGTCGGCAGCATGGGATGGAGCCAGGGCGGCTACATCTCGGCGTTTCTGGCCACCCGTCACGCCGATCGTTTCAAGGCGCTCTCGGTAGGAGCGGGGATCTCCGACTGGATGACGTACTACGTGAACACCGACATCCATCCATTCACGCGTCAGTACCTGAAGGCGACGCCATGGGACGACCCGAAGATCTATGCCGACACCTCTCCCATGACGTACATCAAGCAGGCGCGCACGCCGACGCTGATTCAGCATGGCGAAGACGATGCCCGCGTGCCGATTCCGAATGCGTTTCAGCTCTACCAGGGGTTGCGCGATCAGAACGTGCCAGTGCAGTTGTCGATTTTCAAAGGCTTCGGGCATGGGCTGTCCAAGCCGAAGGCGAACCGCGGGGCGATGCAGCAGAACCTTGATTGGTTCACGAAATATGTGTGGGGCGCCACGCCGGGGACACAGCGCTGAGGCTCACTTAATTTCAGCAAACGCAATATCAAGAATCGGGTAGAGCTGCCAATCGCGGTAGTTGAAGTGCCACCATTCGTTCGGCTCCACCGTGAAATCGTGGCGCTCCATCGCCCGGCGTAGCAGGTCGCGCTTGGCGCGCGCTTCCGGTGGCCCACCGGGGTAGTCGGGATACGATCGCCGGGTCATCTCGTCGTAGCCGCCCGGCATCTCCACGACCTTACCTGTCCCCAGGTCGTAGATGGTGAGGTCGACCGCGCAGCCGCGATTGTGTTTCGAGCCGGTCTTCGGGTCGGCGACGAACTCGCGCTGGTTTCCGCTGGTCATGTCCCAGAACAACTTGGTGATGGCCCACGGCCGGTAGCCGTCGTGAATCATCAGGCCGTAGCCGTCCCTGGCCAGCTCGCGGTGTACTGCCAGCAAGGCTTCGGCGGCCGGACGCTGTAGAAACGCGCGCGCTTCCGGGTAGACCGGCTTGCCGAGAAAATTATTGGAGCCGGCATAGCGAATGTCGAGCTTGATAGTGGGGTCGAGCTTGACCAGTTCCACGAGGTCGGCCGCGCGCGTGGCTTTGGGATCCTTGGGCGGGCCGTCTTGCGGCGTCGCGAGCACGACCGAACCGCACAGGCACAGAGATATCAGGAAGGCGCGCATTTCCGGAATACTCTATACAAACGCATGGAATACGTGATCGATTTGTTTCTGCACCTCGACGTGCACCTGGCAGAATTCGTCGCGCAGTACGGCATGTGGGTCTACGCCATGCTGTTCGCGATCATCTTTATCGAAACCGGCCTGATCATCTGGCCGTTCCTGCCGGGCGATTCGTTGCTCTTCGCGGCCGGCGCCATGGCCGCTACGGGCGCGCTCGATCCATGGCTGACCGCCATTCTGCTGATCACGGCAGCGATCGCCGGCGACGCGGTGAATTACTCCGTCGGCCGCTACGCCGGTCCGAAGGTTTTTTCCGCCCACGACTACCAGGGGTTCCTCCACAAGCTGCTTAACCGCGACCATCTCGACAAGGCGCACGCCTTCTTTGAGAAGCACGGCGGCATGGCGGTGGCGTCGGGACGATTTGTGCCGATCGTGCGGACGTTCGTCCCGTTCGTGGCCGGCGCCGCGTCGATGACAGCTTCCACTTTTCTGCTGTGGAATGTTCTCGGTGCATTCATCTGGGTGGGTGTCTGCATGGGTGCCGGCTACGCGTTCGGCAACGTGCCGGTCGTGAAGGACAACTTCTCGCTCGTCGCGATTGGTATCGTCTTGGTGTCGGCGTTGCCGATCGCCATTGAATTGCTCAGGCAGAGGCGGAGCAACCCTTCTTGACGAGGCGGCTAGAGGCTGCGTAATATCCCCGACTCGCGGGAGAATTTCCGCGTTGACCGGCCGCCTTGAACTCCAGATGCGCCGATCCCGATGGGCATGCAGTTCGCATTGCACACAGGGAGAAGGAGTTCCCACATGACCTCGCAACGGACGCTCGCAACTGCAGGTGGCGGCTTGGCGCTCGGTGTCGGCCTGGCCGCGTTCGGTTATGCCGGGCTGGTTGCGTATCACCGGGGCCGTTACGGCACAGCTGTCCCGTCCGATGACGGCAGCATGCTGCTCGATCGGTTCATCCCATCACCCGAGGTGGTCGAGCACCATCGCGTGCAAATTGCTGCACCAGCCGATGTGGTGATGACAACCGCGCATGGTCTGGTGTTCCTCGGTTCCCGGCTGGTGCGCGGCATCTTCAAGGCCCGCGCAATTGTGCTCGGCGGCGAAGCAGACGAACAGGGGCTGCCGGCGGCCCTGATCCCGTATATGCAGTCGATTGGGTGGGTTGTGCTGGCGGAACGCGCCAACCGCGAGATCATTCTTGGCGCCGTCACCCGGCCGTGGGACGCCGCGCCGATCTTCCGATCGCTCTCGCCCTGCGAGTTCGCCGCGTTCCGCGAACCCGGCTACGTGAAGATTGCCTGGACCCTGCGTGCGGATCCATCAGGCGAGGGGGAATCCGTATTTCACACCGAGACGCGAGCAGCGACCACCGACCTGGAGACCCGCAAGCGCTTTCGCCACTACTGGTCGTACGTCGCACCGGGCGTCGAGTTGATTCGGCGGGCCATGTTGCAGCCACTCAAGAAGGCGGCTGAACTGCGTGCCCGGCAGGCGGCGATCACCGTGGCTCGCGATGTGCATTAGCACTGGCTGGTGTGCGCGGCAGACAAGTGCGCGGCATGCCTGGAGATGACATGGCAGAAACAAATTCGCGAACCACGCTGAACCAGTTGATCGAAACCTGTAAGGATGGCGAGTCAGGCTTCCTGCACGCGGCCCAACTGGTCGGCGACGCGGGCTTCAAGGCGCTCTTCGTCGATCTCGCCCGCCGGCGCTCGCAAGTGGCGGCCGAGTTGCTGCCACACGCGCAGCGGTTTGGCGGAGCCGAAGCGGCCGATGGCACAGTCGCTGCCTCATTGCATCGCAAATGGATGGACGTGCGCGACAACTGGAGCCGCCACGATGACCGCGCGATCATGGCCGAGGCCCGGCGCGGCGACAGCATGACGGTGGCGGCGTTCAAGGATGCCTTGGCGGGTGTCCTGCCGGCCTCAGTACGCGACATGGTCGAACGGCAGTACGCGGAGATCAGCAGCGCCCACGACCAGCTGGCGCATGCGCAACCAGGCGTAGCCTAGCCGCGACACGCGCAGTGGTGTGACTACATGGACGACGAGCCGCCCGGCAGTCGCGCGCTGATCGAGGTGCATGTTACCGACCTCAAGCAGCTATTTCACTCGCTCGATCCAACACCGTTTCGTGAGCGGGACCTCGATCCCAAGGCCGAGCAGTTCATTGCCGGTTGGGCGAGTGAACTGCCCGCGGAAGCACGGTTATGCCTGGTGGTCCACGTCGACGGCCAGACCCCGCCCGCGGCCGAGGTCGAAGTACTGCGCGAGGCCGTGAGGGAGTTCTTCTCGCAGCGCGCGGTGGTCACACGGCGCCGCCTGCGTCAGCTGTTTCAAGTGGGCCGCACCAGCCTGTTGATAGGCATGGCGGCCCTGGCGGCCTCAATTGTGATCGGCGACATCGCTGCCAACCTGATGGACGGCGTGCGTTTTGGAGGCATCGTCAGGGAGAGCCTGCTGATCGGCGGCTGGGTCGCGATGTGGCGGCCGCTCGAGGTGTTCCTCTACGACTGGTGGCCGATCCAGGCAGAAGCGCGCCGGTTCGATCGGCTGAGTAACATGACGGTTCAAGTGAACCCGGCAGCTGCTCAGCCCCTGACCGTTCAGTGAACCGGCTTCACCTGCAGCGTGCGGATGAAGTCGACCAGCGCGTTGATGCGTTCCTTCACAGTGGCAGCATCACCGCCGTCGCGGGAACGGGCAAACGCGTCCCCCCACACCGGCATGTCAGGGCCGCCATGGCCAAGCACCGGGGTCTTGCCGTCGATGGTCCGAAACACCAGCTCCGACGGATATTCGCCGCCGTTGCGCTTTGCGACCTCGGTGAGATCGGCCGGCTTGCGGCGCATCGCGGGGGCCAGGGGGCCATCGCCGCGGCCAGAGGGCCCGTGGCATGTCGCGCAGTAGGTGCGAAAGATCTCGCCTCCCGTGACCCGCTGGCGCAGTTCGGTCGCGGCTTGAGGCGCCGGCTCTTGGGCCGAGGCCTGGGTCATCGCCATCGGTGACAGGAACAACACGACCAGGGCCGCAGCCGCTGCTAGCGCACGGCTCTTGCTGACGGGGCGGTCGGTGACCGCGTCACGCGGCTCGCGAACGGTCAGGACCGGGCACGGCGCCGTGCGCACCACGCGGTCGGCCACGTTGCCCATGAGGGCGTGCATGAGTGGCCCGTGACCGTGCGTTCCCATCACGATCAAGTCGATGTTGCGATTGGTTGCGGCGGTGACGATGGCGCGCGCCGGGCTGCCGAACAGCACTTCGGTGGACACGGGCACGCCGGTAAGGGCCGGGACCATGCGCAAGAGTTCGCGTTCGGCTTCGTCGCCGAGCTGCTGGCTCCAGTTGGAGTAGGCGACCGCATACGCGTGCATGGAACCCGACCCGAGTGCGGGGACCTCGCAAACGTGAGTCAGGTGGAGTGAGGCGCCGAGCCGCACGGCCAGGGCGTGGGCGTAGTCGAGGGCGCCCTTGGAGTTGGAACTGAAGTCGACGGGAACGAGAATAGTTTTGATGTCTGGCGTCATGGCCTGGTCCCTTTCTGGATCAGCGTTCACGCTGCCTAAGCGCAACCTCCATGCCACTCGGTTCCCGCCGAAAGGCGTATGTCCCGCCTGAACTGCCGACCCGGGCGGTGAGGTTTCCACGGTCGTGCGGAATTTCACGCGCGCGTCGGTTCTGGCTCGTTCCGTGCAGCGGCGTCGGGTGGAGGGATCGACTTGGCCGACATGCACGACGTATTTCCACCAGCCAGCTCACTCAGACCGTTCTTCGAGCCGGCGTGCGTGGCGGTGGTGGGCGCGAGCCGCGAACGCAACAAGATCGGCTCGGAGATCCTGCACAACCTCATCGCCACAGGCTTCACCGGATCGGTCGTGCCCATCCACCCGACCGCTCAATTCATCCAGGGTTTGAAGGCGTATCCCCGAGTCGCCGAGGTTTCCACCACGGTAGACCTGGCCATCATCGTCGTGCCGGCTGCGCAGGTAGCGGCCGCCGTGGACGACTGCCTCGCCGGGAAGGTTCCCGCCATCTGCATCATCAGCGCGGGCTTTGGCGAGAGCAGCGACGAGGGGCGTACGGCCGAACGCGACCTGGTGCGCAAGATTCGAGGCGCAGGCAGCCGCTTGATCGGTCCCAACTGCATGGGGCTGCTCAATACCGATGCGCAGTACTCGCTGAACGCGACGTTCTCGCCGGTGTATCCGCCGATCGGGCGCGTCGCCATGTCGACGCAGAGCGGCGCGCTCGGCCTGGCGATCCTCGATTACGCCCGCCAGTTGAACATCGGCATCTCGAGCTTCGTCTCGGTTGGCAACAAGGCCGACGTCTCCGGTAATGACCTGCTGCAGTACTGGGAGACCGATCCCCGCACTGCAGTGATCCTTCTTTACCTCGAAAGCTTCGGCAACCCGTCGAAGTTCAGCCACCTGGCGCGCCGTATCAGCCGCACCAAGCCGATTGTGGCCCTGAAGTCTGGGCGCTCGCCGGCGGGTGCTCGCGCTGCCGCGTCGCACACCGGAGCGCTCGCTTCGTCTGACGACTTCGTCGATGCCCTCTTTCATCAAGCTGGTGTGATCCGGACTGATACGGTCACCGAGCTTTTTGATGTCGCCACCTTGCTCGCGCGACAGCCCTTGCCGCAAGGCCGCCGCATCGCGATCCTGACCAACGCCGGCGGACCGGGCATTCTCGCTGCCGACGCATGCCTGGCGAACGGGCTGACGGCTGCAGAACTCTCTGCGGAAACGAGAACGGCGCTCAGAACATTCCTGCCTGCCGCAGCGGCGGTCAACAACCCGGTTGACATGCTGGCGTCCGCACCGCCCGAGCATTACCGGCGGGCGCTTCAGTTGCTGCTGGCCGACCCCCAGGTCGACAGCGTGATGGCGATCTTCATTCCACCCATGATCACGAGCGCAGACGAGGTGGCCACGGCCATTGCCGATGCCGCAGCACACGGACCAGGCAAACCGGTGGCGGGGGTCTTCATGCGCAGCCACGCCGCACCCGAGTCGCTGGCGGCAGTGCCGTGCTACGCCTTTCCGGAACCTGCTGCCATTGCCCTCGCCCGCGTGGCAGCGTACGGCGAATGGCGCCGACAGCCGCTCGGGGAGATTCCCTCGCTTCCGAACTTTCATGCAGGGCTGGCGCGCGCCGTCGTCGAGGCAGCCTTGCGACGCGGTGGCGGGTGGTTGACGGCAGTGGAAGCCAACGCCTTGATCTCCGCAGTGGGGATCGCCACACCACGATCCCACCTCGCCACCTCGGTAGACGAGGCCGTTGAAGCGGCGATGAAGCTTGGCTTGCCGGTAGCGCTGAAGGCGGTGGGTGCGGCATTGCTCCACAAGACTGAACACCGGGCGTTGCGCCTGAACCTGGATACGAAGGCGGCTGTCCGGGCCGCTGCCTGTGAGCTCACCAAGGCGCTAGGCGACCGCATGGACGGCCTGTTGGTACAGCACATGGTCAGCGGCGGCGCGGAGATGATGGTGGGCGCCATCAACGATGCCACGTTCGGCCACGTCGTGGTGTGCGGCAGTGGCGGGGTGCTCGTCGATCTGCTCGCCGACTCGTCATGCCGGCTGCATCCGGTGACCGATCGGGATGCGCGAGAGATGGTGGAGTCACTGAAGGGGGTCCGGCTGTTGCGAGGGTTCCGTGGCGCCGAGCCGGCCGACGAAGCGGCTTTCCGGGAGGCCATCCTCCGCATCTCCGCACTCGTCGGCCTGTGCCCCGAGATCCAGGAGCTGGATCTCAATCCAATCAAGGTCTTGCCCGGCGGCGTCTCCGCAATTGACGTGCGCGTCCGTGTCGCCTAGGCCTTCGCGACGAGGACCATCGCGTCGGGAGCAATGAAGTCCCGTTCTTTCGTGCGTACTGCCAGCACCGGGCAAGGCGCCGTGCGCACCACGCGCTCCGCTGCGCCGCCAAGCAGGAACTGTTTCACGGCGCCCCGTCCATGCGTGCCAACGATGATCAGATCAATGGCGTGCTTCCCGGCGTACTCGGTAATACCGTTCGCCACGTTGAGGCTGGTTTGAACGACGGGCACCACCTTCAAAGTGCTGCGGTCATCGTCCGTGATCAGGGCCGTGAGGTCGCGTGTCGCCGCTTTTTCCAGGTCTTTCTGCAGCTCCGGGACTGCAAAGCCCACTTCGGGAGCGTAGCGCATCATCACGTCTTCAACCACGTGTAGCACGTGCAGTGTCGCGTTGTACGAACGGCACATATCGCGGCCATAGGCCATCGCGACGGCCGATGGCTCGCCGAAGTCGGTGGCGACAAGAATGTTCTTCAGCACAACCATGGCAGTTCCTCACATTACCGGCGGAAGGGCCGGCACTCGGGAATCAGCACGATGCATGCCAGCGCTCGAGGCGTGGCGTGATTCTTGATATGTGACAGGTATGAAGCGAGTCACCTGCGCCACCGATAGCGGTTTCGGGCCCAACTGCCCGCACCCGATCGTGGCGGCGCGGGAGATTCTGAGGACCGCCGTGAAAAAACACCCACTCCACGTGCTGGTCGTCGACGACGAACCATTGATCCGTTGGTCGGTGACCGAAACTCTCGCCGGACTCGGGCTGGACGTCGAACAAGCGGAATGTGCGGCGTCTGCGCTGCAGGCGATCACCAGCACTGTCTTGCCCTTCGACGTGATCGTGCTGGACCTTCGCCTGCCCGACATGAATGACCTGTCGCTGCTGGGTACCATTCGCCAACTGCTGCCCGAAACCCCCGTGGTACTGATGACGGCGCTCGACACCCCGGAGATCCTGGCGGCGGCGCACAATCTTGGCGTGCGCGGAGTGCTCAACAAGCCGTTCGAACTCGCAGAGTTGAGTCGCCTTGTGATGGGAAACTCAGTGAGACATACTGGGGCACTTCCCTGAAGACGCCCCTGCAAATGAACACCAGTTCGCAACTCGCCCCCAACGCGTCCGTAGCCAGGCCTCGCCTTCGCGCCCTGGTTGTCGACGATGAGGCGCTGATTCGCTGGTCGGTAGGGGAAACGCTGACGGCCCTCGACATGGAGGTGAAGCTGGCGGCCACCGCGGCGGCCACCCTCGAGGTCATCGCGACCGCGTCGTCCCCATTCGACGTGGTCGTGCTTGATTTACGGCTGCCAGATGTCAGCGACCTCTCGCTCCTCGGGCGGGTCCGGGAGCAGTTCCCTGCTGCACTTGTCGTCTTGATGACCGCCTTCGGAACGACCGAGATTATCGATGAAGCAATGACGATGGGGGTGCACGCCGTGCTGAACAAGCCTTTCGAACTCGACGAACTCCGCCGCCTTCTGGCCCCCACGGGCGAAACGACCGAATCCTGATGCCAAACGCAACCATCCTGATCGTCGAAGACGAGAAATTGATTCGATGGTCGCTGGCCAGCCGCTTGAAGGCCGAAGGCTACCGGACGCTCGAAGCCGGGACGGCGAGCGAGGCGTTGTCGCTTTGCCAGGACGGGGTCGACCTGGTGCTGCTCGATATCGGGCTTCCAGACGCCAGCGGCCTCTCGGTGCTCACCCAGATCAAGGAGACCGACCCCGACACGCTCGTGATCATGCTGACCGCTCAAACCGGCGTGCAGACCGCGGTGGACGCGATGAAGCAGGGCGCTTTCCACTATGCCAACAAGCCCTTCGACCTCGACGAAGTCGTGCTGTTGGTCGAGAAAGCGCTCGAAACCACGCAACTGCGCCGCGAGGTTCGCACGCTGCGCGCACGGCAAGCGCAGCCTTACGGCCCAGAGAGCATCGTCGGTGAGAGTGCGCCGATCGTGGCCGTGCGGGCCCTGCTGCAGAAGATCGGGGTGAGCCCGGCGTCGACGGTGCTGCTGACCGGCGAGAGCGGCACCGGCAAGGACCTGGCGGCGAAGGTCATCCACTACAGCAGCATCCGCGCCTCGCGGCCGTTCATGAATATCACCTGTTCGGCGCTGCCGGAGACGCTGCTCGAAAGCGAGTTGTTCGGACACGAACGCGGGGCGTTTACCGGCGCCGATCGGCAGAAGCGGGGCCTGCTCGAATCCGCGGATGGCGGCACGGTCTTCCTCGACGAGATCGGCGAGATGCTGCCGCTGCTGCAAGCGAAGCTGCTGCGGTTTCTCGAGGAGAAATCATTCAAGCGGGTGGGCGGCACAACCGATGTGAAGGTGGACGTGCGGGTGATTGCAGCCACCAACCGCTCGCTGCAGGAGGAAGTGAAGAAGGGGCATTTTCGCGAGGATCTCTTTTATCGGCTGAACGTGATGGCCGTGCCGCTGCCGCCGCTGCGCGATCGCGCGGATGATGTGCCGCGGCTGCTCAACCATTACATCGATTCCTTCAATACAGAATTTCGGAAGAAGATTCGCGGTGTCGCGCCGGGCGCCCTGAAGGGGCTCCAGGCCTACCCCTGGCCCGGTAACGTCCGCGAACTACGCAATGCAGTCGAGCGCGCCATGTTGCTGACCGAGGGGAGCGAGTTGCTGGAAGGGCACTTCCCCGTACTGAGTGCGACCGATGCGGAGCTATCGACCGGCATGGGACTGCCGGCCGGCGGTATCAATCTCGAGGAGCTCGAGCACTCACTGGTCGTGCAGGCCCTCGAGCGCAGTGGATGGAACCAGACCAAGGCGGCCACACTCCTCGGCCTCAATCGCGACCAGATTCGCTACCGCATCGAAAAGTTCAAGCTGGAGAAGACGGTAACTCCACCGTAACGATCGTGCCTCCCTGTGGAGGACAGCTCACGCTGATGCGGCCGTCATGCAGTTCGACCAGGCGCTTGGCCGTGGCCATGCCAAGGCCGGTGCCGCGCGCCTTGGTGGTCTTGAACGGACGAAAGAGGGCGGCGCGGATCTCGACTGGAATGCCGGGGCCGCGGTCGGCCACCTCGACCCGGTGCCAGGCGTCGGTCGCCTCAAGCCTCACCTCGATCGCGCCGCGGCCGTGCATGGCCTGCGCCGAGTTAATCAGCAGGTTCTGAAACACGATCGTCATCAGCGACGGATCTGCCGGCACGGCAGGCGTGTGACCGGCGATCGTCACCTCGAGCTGGCCGAAGGCGGGGTCCGACTTCAGCAGGTTGACGACCGATGACAGCAGCGCGCGCAGGTCGGTGGGTACTGTCTTCGGCTTGGGCGGGCGGGCAAACACCAGCAGGTCCTGAATCAGGGTGTTCAACCCGTCGATCCTGGCGATGATTTCCTTGATGATGGCGGCATCACCGGCGTCGCCCTTCATGCGCGACCCAATCACCTGGATGGCGCCGCGGACAGCCGCCAGTGGATTGCGCACCTCGTGGGCAATCACCGCCGCCATTTCCCCCAGCCGGGCCATGGCGGTGGCTTCGTGCAAGCGGTCTTCGAGTTCTGCGCGGCTCGACAGGTCGTGCAGGATGCCCGTGAAGTGCGGCTCGCCGTCAATCTTCATCTCACCCACTGACAGGTGCAGGGGGAAGACCTGGCCGCTTTTGCGCTTGCCGGTGACCGCCCGGCCGATGCCGATGATCTTGCGTTCGCCAGTGGTCACGTGGTGCGAAAGGTAGCCATCGTGCCTGGAGTGATCCGGCTCAGGCATCAGCAGCTTGACGTTCTGCCCCATCACCTCTTCTTCAAGGTAGCCGAACATTCGCTGCGCCGCGGCGTTGAACACCTCAATCCGGCCCCGCGAGTCGATCACGATGATGCCGTCAACGGCGGCGTCGATGACGGCCCGCCAGCGGACCTCGGCTATGCGTCCTGGACTGTCGGGGTGGTGCTCGACGGTATCGCTCATGGATGACAACGAATAGCAGATTGCCGGCGATTCCGCCACACACCCACGCCGGCAGCGTGAAAATCTCCCCAGCGCTACGGGAATTTTCGCCCCGTTGCTGAACCCGGCTCCAAGGTTCGTGTCAGCTGCGCCATCTTCAGGCCTGAACTGCCGCCAACCTGTGTTGGCACAGCGGATGCTCTGCTGACAGTGAATACAAGGGAGCCATTCATGAAGACCATCGCCATCGGCTTGCTGGGGATCGTGCTCGCGCAGGGGAACGCAGCCGCGCAGACAGTCCAGGAACAAACGCAGATCATCCGCGTGTTCCAGGACTACGTCGCAGACTACGCGGGGCGGCACCGCTGCCTCGATCTGTCCCACGCCGCCATGACGGCGTCCACGCCTGCACCGCGCATCTTCACACTGCCGGTGGCGACCGTGTTCAGGCAGCTGATTGCCAGGACGCTCGGTCAGCCAGCTCATGCCACCGCGATGCGGGCGGCGACACCCACGTTGCCGCTCGATCACCATCCGGCGGTCTTCGAGCCGTTCCCGACCGATGAGCTGTACGACTTGCCGCAGGTCCTGGTGAACGCGTTGCCGGCACTGCCCGCTGGAATCGAGTACCGGCTGATCGGCAGCGACCTCGTGCTTCGTGATGTTGAAGGCGATGTGATCGTGGCGGTGCTCCGTGATGCGGTTGGCCGCATCGCCACCGTCCGGCACTGAGTCGAGATTTGGTTTGTGCTGGAACTGTGAAGGAGAAGTGATGTCGGTCCAAATTGGCGAGCCCTGCACCGTGTATGTCTTTCACCGGTCGCCGTTAAGCGCGCTCGAGCTCCGCATTCGTGGTGAGTATCGCGAGATGCCTGCCATGCGGCTGAAGCCGGAACAGGCGATGCGCATGTGGTCGCAGGATCGCGCGACTTGCGAGCAGGCGCTGGGCGACCTGGTTCGCGAAGGGTTTCTGCAGCGCGACGACTCGGGCCGCTACGCGCGTGCCCAATAGCGGCTCGAACCGCACCGGAGAACTGTCATGCGCAAGATCACTGGCCTAGTCACTGCTGTCGCCGTCGTCGCGCTCGCGGGGTGCGCGACGATGAACGTGAGCTCGCACATCGAGCGCGGCACGATCTTTCCTGGGTATGTGACCTACGACTGGGGTCCGCCCGACAACCTGCCGGTCGGCGATCCGCGGCTGGACAACAACCCGTTCTTCAACGACTACCTGCAGGGCGCAATTGAGAAAAAGATGGCCGCCAAGGGCTTCGACCATCTGACCGACGGTGGAGCCGATCTGCTGATTCACTATCACGCAAGCGTCACCCAGCGGCTCGACGTCTACCGCGCAGACCAGCAGTACGGCTACTGCTACGGCAACTGCGAGCCCCAGGTGGCGGACTACGAACAGGGCACGCTGGTGATCGACTTGGTCGATGTCAGAACCAAGAAAGTGGTGTGGCGCGGCTGGGCGCAAGACACCATGACCGGTGTCATCGACAATCAGGACCGGCTCAAAAAACAAGTCGATGAAGGCGTGACGAGAATGATGGAGTTGCTGCCGCGTGGTGGCGCGACGGTGAGGTAGCCGTGCGCTGGGCGCTGATCGGCCTGCTCACCTTGCACGGTCTCATTCATCTGATGGGGTTTGCGAAGGCATTCGGCTACGCGGAGCTGCCACAGCTCACGCAGCCGATCTCCCGTGAATGGGGCGTCGTGTGGCTGCTGGCGGGCGGCCTCATCGTCGCTGCCGTTGCGATGCTCGCCGCCGATGCACGCCCGTATTGGATCGTGGGCGGGCTGGCCCAGATCGTGTCGCAGCTGGTCATCATGACGGCGTGGCGAGACGCGTGGGCGGGTACCGCGGGGAACGTGGTGCTGCTGCTCGTGGTTGCGCATGGACTGCTCACCGAAGGCCCGTGGAGCTTCCATTCGCAGTATCTGCGAGACGTTGAGGCCGGGCTGTCGCGCTCGGCCGATGCGCCGCTCGTTACCGAGGCTGACCTGACTGCATTGCCCGAACCCGTGCAGCGCTACCTGCGTGCGACACGTGCGGTGGGGCAGCCCCGCGTGCAGAACTATCGCATCCTGTTCACCGGTCGCATCCGAAGCGCGCCAGATGCGAGGTGGATGCCCTTCGAGGCAGGGCAGCAGAGCTTCGCGGATGAGCCGACGCGCCTGTTCCTGATGCGGGCGCGCATGTTCGGCATCCCGGTGCAGGCCTTCCACCGGCTGATCGGCGGGCACGCGAC
>JANMUX010000020.1:0-8082 GCA_031392125.1 Acidobacteriota bacterium
CGATCGAGTCCTGATTTGGTGATCTGGTGATCTTGTGATTTGGGTCGCGATATTTGGCGACTTAGAGATCTGGCGATATACGGGCAACAAATCACGGGGTCGACAAATCTCGACATCGCTGAATCACTAAATTACGCGAACAAAATCACAAGATCGCCAAATCACCAGATCACCGAATCATTATTCGACTGTCACGGGCGCGACGCAGTCGCGTTGCGCGTCATTGCCAATCGGCATCCAGCCGGTGAAGTCTGGTTGGGCCGCCATCATGAGTACGGGCGACAGCGTGTCGGCCTTGAATCGCGCGTCGGCCTGGCCGGCCAGCGCCGCGCGAAAGGCCTCGAACCCCGGCACGGCGAACACAATGTAGTAGAGCTGCCGCGTTGCGCCCATCGCCGAGACACGGCGATAGCCTACACAGATGGGGGTGATGACAGCCTGTTCGAACCCGGCCGTTTGCGCCAGGCCCAGCACCTGCTCCGGAGTCACCGACGACGGCAGTTCCTGTCGCAAGACAAGAGGAATACCCGGCATGCTCGGCGTGCCCATCGATTCCATCTGCCGGCTAAACAGCTGCCGGAACAGGTTCATCGGCAGCTCCGGCGGCGGGCGCAACGAAACCACCGAGCCTTGTGAATCAGCAGCGGTATCGACGCCCAACGTCCACCCTTTCAGGTGCTGCGCCGAGATTTGATAAGGCTCAGAACGCGCGTCCTGCGCCGACCGGACGAACAACCAACCGCCGGCGCCAAGCACCAGCAGCACGACCGCAATCTTGATCAGCGGGTGGACTTTTTTCGCCGCCATTTACGGTTCCCGCGATGCGGTGTAGGCCGCGATCGCGATCATGTCGTCGATGGTGAGCTTCTCGACGGCGTCCTTCATCAACGCCGACCACGGCCCTTTACGCACTCCCTGCTGCAGGTCGAACAACTGCCGTACCGTGTAGCTCGGCGAGCGTCCCGCCAGCGGTGGAACGGGACCCAGGCCCTTGAGATCTGGCCCGTGACACGAGCCGCAGGCGACGGTCCTGCCCGCGCCTCCAGTCTTCACGAGCGACTCGCCCAGCGCGACGCTGCCTTTTGGGACATAGGCGACAAAGCCGGACGACGCATCTCGCAGTTCAGTGCGCCGCAGGTCTTCGGGCATCTCGATGATGCGCGCGCCCAGCGGCTCGGAGCCGTCGCCGGCGGGCACGTGCATCGAGCCGGCAATGCGGGTCTTCGGCACCTCCCCCGCTTCGACCACGCGAATCCATTTCTTGAACGGGAACGACGCGAAGTACGCGGCGGCGGTCGCGACTTCCTCGGCGTTGGCCGCCTTGGCGTCCTGGATCATGGCGTTAGGCGGACCCATCCTCGGTTCGGCGCTCTTGCGGTCGCCGCTCTTGAAGTCGGCCATCTGCTGAACGATGTAGGCGGCAGGCAGGCCGGCGAGCGAGGCATTCTCGGGACGCCCCTGGCCGTTGACCAGGTGACAGAACCCGCAGGCGCGCAGCTCAGGGCGGCGGCCGCGCGCCACCGATTCAGGCATGGCTGGATGCCCGGACGGGTGCCAGTCGGGCGGATTGTAGGCATCGCGAGTCTGCGCGACGGTGAACGCTGCCGTGCTGCCTGGAAGCTGTTGCGGCGCGGGATCGGGGGGTGCCGGCTTACTGCCTGGCGTGGGTGGTGGATTCACGGTGTACGCCCACGGCGGCGGTGCCGGCGCTTGCGCCGAGACGAGGGCGCGCGTCATCACCACCGCACACAGGATCAATCCGGATCGGCGCATCATGCTGCCGACGTTATCCGTTTCCTCGACGAATTTCCATCGGCGATGCGATGGGGCTGCCATTCGGATCGCGCCGCACGATGTCTTGTGGCGGATCGCCCACGCCCGCACTCTCGCCGATCGCCCTCACCACCATGCGGTCGCCGTCGATGCGCGACAACAGGAAGTGGCAGTCGGTCGCCCATGACACCGTCGAGGCCTCGATGAATCGATCGGGTGGCGTGCGCCGCAACTTGCCGCCGGCGCCGGTCACGAAGTGATCCAGGCCCTCGATACGCGAGTGCTGAAAGTTGTGCTCGTGACCGGCAAACATCACGCGGACGCCAGACCGCTCGAACAGCGGCAGCAGCCGATCCATGCCTCGCGTGTTGTGATGCTGGGGCCCCGCGCTGAGGATCGGGTGATGCGCAAAGGGAATGCGCCAGAGCGAGCCGCTGCGATCCTCGGGGAAGCTGTGGTCGACGAATTCCCAGTGCTTGGGATACTCGAACAGGCGCTTTCCCCTGAAATAATCCTCTTTCGAGGTGTCGAGGCACACGAACTCAATGTCTGACCCATAGCGAAAGCGGTAGAACAAGCCGGGGCCGAACGAAGCGCGGCCGGCGGCTTCCTCGCTCTGGATGCGCTCGCGGATGTAGAAATTGTCTTCAACCTGGGTGCGGTCGTCGCGCTCTTCAGTCTCGTCGGCGTCGTGGTTGCCGATCGACGGGTAGACGGGCACGCGGTTCAGGATGTAGCGATAAGGCTGGAAGTAGGTGAAGAACCAGTCATCGTCTTCGTCGCCGGTGCCGCCAATCGACACTCCCAGAATCCGCTGACCGGCGTAGATGTTATCGCCGGTGGTGAGGATCAACCGCACGCCCTCGCTGTCGACCACCTGGCGCAGGGCGTTCGCCACTTGTTGCTGCCGGTGTTTCGGCGAGTGCTTCTTGACGCCGACACCGAAGTCGCCGAGAGCGGCGAAGGTCAGCGTGCCGGCCGGCACCTTCGGGTCCGGGTTGGTGCGGAAGCGATTGTCGTAGTGCCCGCCCGACTGCACCAGCGCCTGTTCGGCCGCCGACCAGTCCCACCGCTCGCCTTCAGCCCACTGCTGGCCTTTGACGAACACCTTGTAGGTGTATTCGGTATCGGGGAGTAACCCTGCGACCCAGCAATGGTTGGCAACCTCGGTGCTCGCGGAGCCGGCGACGCGCCCTGTGGCGTCGTAGACTTCCACCCGCGCCGGACCATACGGCGCCGAGCACGCGCCGATCGAGTCCTTGCGTGGCGGGTGCACGTGCCTGAGCTCGGCATCGTCCACAAGCTTCGCCAGCCCATGCGTGGTGGTGCGAAAGTAGAAGGCGCCCCACGCGATCAGGACTGACTTGTGCGTAACTGAGGGAAGATAGATGTATGGCTCGGAATGAAACTCAGGCATAACGATGGGCGACCCTTCCTGAGCCTAACTCGTCCGAGCCCTTCCCCACTAGCTTCATCACGATGTCGATGACCAAGCTCTTCCTGATCGTGTTCTGGACGGCCGTCAGCATCACGGCCGGCATCTGGATCGTCCGCGGTTTCTGGTGGCTGCGGTCATGGTGGAAGCGGCGGCAGGCCGGCGAAGCGAAGATCCGCGCGACGCAGTCCGTGATTTGGCGAGATCCGGGACCGGTCGACCAGCTGGATTTCGTGGCAGGCCCTGGAGGCAAGGATGGTGCGCCCGCGCCGCCCTTTGCTTTCGTCGAGGAACATGCCACCGGCTCGCAACCGTGCATGTCGGTGCGCGATGCCCGAGGCCGGGTGTGGCGCGCGAAATGGGGCGCCGAGGTAAACACCGAAAATTTTTGCACGCGGATCGCGTGGGCCGCCGGCTACTTTGTCGAGACCACCTACTTTGTCGCCGGCGGCGAGATCGCCGGCGCCAAGGACCTGCAACGCACCAAGGCGTGCCTCGATGAGACGGGACAGTTCTGCAACGCCCGGTTCGAGTTGGACGAGGCCGGCGTGGTGAAGCACTTCGACGAGCACAGCTGGGCCTGGAACGAGAATCCCTTCGTCGGGTCACACGAGCTGAACGGCCTGAAGATTCTGCTGATGCTGCTGTCGAACTGGGACAACAAGGACGTTCGCGATGTCGCGCGCGGCTCGAACACCGCCGTCTTCGAGCATCGCGTCGGCCGCCACGCGCGCGAAGCCCGCTACCTGATCATCGACTGGGGGGCGGCGCTCGGCACCTGGGGCGCGAACGTGTTGAGCCGCGGCCGCTGGGACAGCGAGGCGTTCGCCGGGCAAACCGATCAGCTGATCACGGGCGTTGACGGCACCACGGTGTCGTGGGGTTATGCGGGGCAGCGGACCGCCGATGCGGTTGCCGGCATCTCGGTCGGCGATGTGCGGTGGCTCCACGACCGGATTGCCGCGATTACCGACGCGCAGCTGGCCGACGCGCTGCGCGCCAGCGGCGCGACCGCCGAAGAAGCGACGGCATTCACGACCGCGATCCGCGCACGATTCGATAAACTGCGCGCCGTGGCCCAGGCTGCCGGTTAGATCTTCTTCGCGTGCTTGACCGACGAATTGATTAACTTCGTCAGCGTTGGCAGGTCGACGTCAGACAGGCGCTTGATGTAGAGGCAGGCTTTGCTGCACGAGTGCGTGCCGAGCTTCGCCATCAGGCTGTCGTACTCGGGAAAGCCAGAATCAAGATACAGCGTGATGTTCTGCTTGCGTGGCGAGAAGGCCACCAACATCCAGTCCATCTCCCGGCCGTCGGGATAGACGTATTTCCGCGCGCCAAAACCGATGATGGCCGGGCCCCACATGGCGGGCTTGGCCTTGGTTGCCTTCTGCATCATCGCCGCGATCGCCTTGCAGTCCTTGCGCTTCTGATCGTCTTCAACGGCGTTCAGGAAGCTGCTGACCGAGGCCTTGGTCTTCCTGGTCTTCAGTTCAGTCATTCACGGCTTTCTCGCGACGCCCGTCCAGGCCGCTACTGGCCACTCGCCTCTCACCGTCGCGCGGCAGTGTAAACCGGATCGAGGTGCCGCCGCCGATTTCACTGTGGGCTTCGACCGTCCCGCCATGAGCCTCGACGAAGGTCTTCACAATCGTCAGCCCGAGGCCCGCGCTCTCGCTGCGGACGACGTCGCCGACACCCTTCTCGAACACACTGCTCAGCAGTTCGGGCGCTATGCCGGTGCCCGAATCGGTGACCCAGCATTCGGTCATGGCGTCGCTCGTCAGCGCGCCAATCCGCACGGTGCCACGCGGCGTGTATGCGATCGCGTTCGCGATCAGGTTCTGGAACACCCGCCTCAGCAGGCCGGCGTCGGCAAACACCGTGAGCTCATCCGGCACTTCATTGATCAACTGCGTGCTGCCGGTCCCGGCCACGGGATGGATGTCGTGTACGAGCGCTTCAACCAGCGGCCACAAGTCCAGGAATCTCCGCTCGAGTCTTACGCCTACCTCGGTCTGCAGGTTGGAGTTTTCGTCCAGCACCTTGGCCACCAGCGTCTCGAGCTGGCGAATGTTGCGTTGCAGCGTCTTCAACATGCGCACATGTTCGGGACTGGCACCCGGCGCGAGCGTCACGTCGAGCACCCGCGCGGCGAGCGCCATGGCATTGAGAGGCGTGCGAAGGTCGTGCGCGACAAAAGCGAGATATTCCTCTCGGCGATGCTGGACTTCGAGAGCCTGCGCGGTGGCGTACGACTCCACCGCGAGGCCGATCGACTGGTCCAAGACCCGGTTGAGAATATGGAATGCCTCGCCTTGAAGACTGAAGCCGTTGGCGCCGGCGAGGTCGTGGATGCACCCGCGAAGGATGTTGTATTCCGCGACGACCTCGACAATATCGAAGCCATCTTGCACGCGCTGCAATCCATGGGCGGGCGGGCTGCCTTCGGCCAGGGCTTCGGCAATCGAATGGTCCGCGTGGGTTTCGAGCGCGTCGGCGAGCTCTTCGAGCAGGTTCGGGAGATGGTCGTTCAACGTCGGCACGTCCAGGTGCCGGGCGGACGGAAGAGCCCGCACTGCCACCCGCCATTTTGCGAGCAAGGGCTCGACGTCGCGCCGGATGAGCCGGGCCAGCGTCTGAAGTTGATCGGCAGCCATCGACCGACGTTACTACTTCTTCGGCAGTTCGAACACGTACAACGTGTGCCCACTCGATGGCGGATTGATCTCCGGCGTGATCGTTCGCGGCACGACGCGCGGGCTGCCGCCGCCGACACCGGTGGTCACCGCGATGTACTGCTTGCCATTGGCTGAGAACGATACCGGGAAGCCCTGCACGGCAGTCCCCAGGCGAGCCGACCACAACACATCGCCGGTCTTCACGTCGAGGGCGCGAAACTGCCGATCGAGGTCGCCAATGAATACGACACCACCGGCGGTACTCAACGCCGCCGTCAGGTACGCGGCCCGCTGCTGTATGCTCCACGTCTCTTTCATCGTGGTCACGTCGATGGCCAGCAGCTTGCCGACATTGCCGTCGCTGCCGGGCATCTCGAAGAAGCGGCGGCCGGCCGACGTGCCGCCAGAGCCTTCCGCGAACTCCACCTTGCGCGCGACGATCTCCATGCACGACTGGCTGAGCGGAATGATCAATTGGTGCGTCGGCGGGTGATACGTCATCGCCTGCCAGTTGTGCCCGCCTTCGGTGCTCGGGCACACCGCCAACCACTCGTCCAGCTTCTGCTCGATGATGTCCTGGCGATAGGTCGGCGTGCCTTTCTCGGGATCGATCTTGTCGAACATGTTCTGGAACACGGTCTGCTTGTGGCCGAGGAACTTCCCGGTTCGGCGCTCGAGTTTCCACAGGATGCCGGCCTTGCCGATGGTGAAGACCGCTTTCTCGGGACCGGTGTCGATGAGCACGCGCTCGTACACCTCGTCCTGATCGAGCGTCTCGCCGGGAATGTGCTGGTAGTGCCACGCCAGGGAACCGTCTTCGGCCCTGAGCGCGACCGTGGATCCGGTGTAGAGCGCCGCGTCACTGACCTTGGTGCCACGGCTCGCGGGCATCCACGGCTTGGGCTGCGCGACGCCGTAGTAGATGAGATCGAGGTCGGGGTCATAGCTGCCGACGATCCAGGTGTCACCGCCGGCGCGCATGCCGTCAGGCAACGCGCCCCAGGTGTCGCCACCCGGTTCGCCGGTCCTGGCGACGGTATGGAACTTCCACAGCAGCTTGCCGGTGTTCGAGTCATAGGCGCTGATGAAGCAGCGCTCGCTGGCGCGGAAGCGATCGCAGCCCTGCAGCCCCTGGATCACCTTGCCGCGGACCACCAACGGACCGCTGGTCTGGTAGTAACCCTTGGCGTTATCGGCGACCGTAACATTCCAGACGACGCTGCCGTTGCGGGCGTCGAGCGCGACCAGGTGGGCATCGGTCGTCGCCAGGAAAATCTTGTCCTGGTAAATCGCGATGTTGCGCATGGACGCGAAGGAACCGACGGCGGCATTGGGGCCGACCTGGTTCTCCCAGATCAGATCGCCCGTGGCGGCATCAAGCGCCTGGACCATGTTGAAGGTGTTCGCGAGGTACATGATGCCGTTATGTACGAGCGGCATTGGCTGGTTGGAGCCGCCCTCGTTCATCGCCCAGCTCCACGCCAGCTTGAGGTCCTTGACGTTCCTGGTGGTGATTTCAGTGAGCGGACTGTAGCTCCACGCCTGGTAGTTGCGGCGAGCCATCAGCCAGTCGCCCGGGTCGGGATTCTTCAACATGGCGTCGGTGACCGGCACGTAGTTCTTCACCTCGCCTTTGACCGAGAGACCGCGCGGCGGTGGGGGGGGAGGCACGGCCGGCCGAGCGGCGGGCGTAGCGGCGGCACCCGCCGGTGTGGCCGCGGCCGCGGCACGTTGTCCGGTGGCGATCGCGCCAATCGGCGTGGCAGTCGCGACAACCAGCGGTTGAGCACCCGCCACCGCGCCGTTGGCCTGCAGGACGAACGCCGTGATGTTGAGGTATTCGGCTTCACCAAGGCTTGGCCGGCCTGGCGGCATGGTCGCCGCCATGTACTCGACCAAATCCTTCGTCGTCCGGCCGCGCCAGGTGGTCTTGAAGTTCGCACCCGCCAATGCCGGCGCTTCGTTCTGGCCGACCAGGGTCGCCTGATGGCAACTCGCACAGTTGGCTTGATACGATGCCTGGCCTGCGGCCGCTTGGGCGGCAGTGTAGACCGGCGCCGGCGCTGCCTGGCCGGAGGTAACTTTGGCGAAGGGGGCCACGGCGGTGAGCGCGAGGTGGGCGCCCGAGACCAGCACCAGGACGGCACAACTAATCCACGTCTTCATTTCTTGCCCTCTTGAATGAGGAGCCAG
>JANMUX010000066.1:0-4784 GCA_031392125.1 Acidobacteriota bacterium
CGCTCACAGCGTTCAAAGAGCAAGTGTCGTGCCGATCGGAAAACGGCGAAAATGGATTCCAGCTCTGCCTTTTTGCTCTTTCTGGGCATCAGGGTGCCACTCTCCCGTGAGAATCAGCTTTGGACCGCGGGTGGAGGACGAATAGAGTCGGCGCGGATCTTGAAATAGAACCAGAAGAGGATATGGAGATGAGACTGCACAGCCGGCTGGCCTTGGTATTCACGCTGATTGCGACCACCGTGGTGGCGCAAACAAAGGTGACACCGCCCAAGAATAAATACACGGTTGAACAAGACGTGCAGATCGGGCGCGAAGCGGCCGCCGAGGTCAAGAAACAATACCCGGTCATCACCGACGACCAGATCGAGGGATATCTCGACCGCTTGGGTAAACGGCTCGTGAGCGCTGCTCCGGCCGATCTCAACAAGCCCCAGTTCGACTACTCGTTCACGCCGGTCAATCTCAAGGACATCAACGCGTTTGCCTTGCCGGGTGGGCCCATGTTCGTGAATCGCGGCATGATCGAGGCCGCGAACGGTGAAGGTGAAGTTGCGGGCGTCATGGCTCACGAACTTGCACACGTGCTGCTCCGTCACGGCACGGCTAACGCAACCAAACAACAAGGTTTTCAGATCGGCGCGCTCGCTGGTGCGATCGCCGGTGCGGTTATCGGCGGCGGTTGGGGCCAGATCATCTCGCAGGGTTCGCAGTTTGGTCTCGGCACCTGGCTGATGAAGTACAGCCGCGAATACGAAAAGCAGGCCGACCTGCTGGGTGCACAGATCATGGCGCGCGCGGGATACGACCCTCGTGAGCTCGCCCGCATGTTCGAGACCATCGCGAAACAGGGCGGCGGTGCCCCGCCCCAGTGGCTCAGCAGCCACCCCAACCCGGGCAACCGGACGCAGTACATCACCCAGGAAGCGGCGCAACTGCGGGTCGCGCCTCGCCCGAGCGATAACGGCTTCGCGCAGACGCGCTCACGCTTCGCCTCACTGGGCCCGGCTCGCACCATGGCCGACGTCGAACGCAACGCCCCTCGCAACGGCGAGGGCAACCGCGCGCCGGCATCGGTCGGCCGTGTCGGCGAACCGGTGCCAGCACCCGCACGCCAGTACCGCACCGTGCAGGGCGGACAACTCTTCCAGGTCAGCATCCCTACCAACTGGACGCCGCTCGCGACCGAAAGCTCCATCAAGTACGTGCCGCAGAACGGCTACGGTCAGGCCAACGGACAGGAAGTGATGACGCACGGGGTCGAAATGGGCGTGGCTCGGCCTTCGTCGCGCGACCTTCGCCAGGCGACGCAGACGCTCGTCGATGGCTTTGTTCGCAGTAACCAGGACATGCGCGTTGCGGGTGCTCAGCGAAACGTCCAGCTCTCAGGCCGCCCGGCCATCCTGACTCCTCTCGAAGGCCGCTCGGTACTTGGAGGCGTCGAAGCGGTCGACGTTTACACGACGATGCTGGCCGACGGGAACCTGTTTTACCACCTGGCGGTGGCGCCCGATAACGAGGTGGATACCTACACGGCCGCCTTCGATCGGGTCGTGCGGTCGATCAGGCTGAGCGACCGCTAATCAAGGTTGCGGCTTGCGCTGTTCAAGCAACAGCGCATTGCCGACGTACTCGGTAATCGAGAGACGGCACGAGGGTTCCGGCCCGGTGTACCGGGTGGCATGCCAGGTGTTAGCGGGGACATAGGCCACGTCCCCCTCACTCGCGACGAACGGCTCCTGGCCTTCGAACGCATAGCGAATCTTGCCCGTGAACACGAGCCAGAACTCCGCGCTCTCCGCGTGGAAGTGACCCTTGTCGAGTGGGTCGAGCGGCGGCATGTTTTTCTCGTGACCGTAGAGCACCAGCATTTCTGACTTGTCGTCGCGAACGAAGCGGCCGCCTGCATATTTCTCGTTCTTCGCAGCAGCTTCGTGGATATTCAGGTGCGGCTGGTTGAACTCGTCGTATCGTCCCAGCGTGCGGTTCAGCGTGACCGGCATCCAGGCGATACCAGCTGGGGCAGGGGGCGGCGTCGTTTCCTGCGGATACAACGTCTTCGCGCCCGCAACGTTCACGACGAACCGCAAGCTCGGAGCCGGGCCGATTGTTTCGACTGAGTAGATGGTCTGGCGCGGGATGTTCACCAACGACCCGCGCGTGGCGGTGATCGGCGGCTGTCCTTCAATCTCGACGCGGACTTCACCTTCAACCACCGCGAACCACTCGCGTGTGTCGGGATGAAGTCGCTGACCCACCTTGGTGCCTGGGGCAGCAAAGAAATACTCGCCTGTCAGCCGCCCATCATCAACCAGCAGCTCATGCCAGTTCGCTTGGCCCTTGTGCTTCGCTTTCAGGTCCGCCAGCTTCACCCACGGTTTCTGCGGCGGCACATAGCCGGGTGTCTTCGTTGGTTTGGGCGCCCAGACACTGGTTGGCACCGGGCGGGGCGGGGCCGCCGGCTGCTGCGCCAGAACATGGGAAGCACATCCAACAATCAATCCGGCCATGGCAAAGGCGATGGGGTGGCGCATGAGGTGTCCTCTGTTTCTCGCGGGCATCTTATCCCCTACCGTGTAAAAAGTCCGCGGCACCGGGGGCAAAGACGGCGATTTTACTCGGGAACCAGGAGGCACGGTTCTTGGAATGCACGCTCAGGTGAGTTCGTCTCATGGAGGTGAGAAATGAAATCAGGAAAAACCTCAGCCGCGGCTTTGGGACTCGTTGGGGGCTTGGTTCTCGGCGTCTGGATTGGCGCGGAGATGACCTCGAAGCCGACTGGCGCGGAGGCTCCGGTGGCGGTCATGCAGACCGTTGAAGCGCCCGCGCCGGAGCCTGCCAAAGTCGCGCCGCGCCGTGCCAGGGTATCGCGAGCCGTCCCGGCGGCTGCCGCTTCGACGGAAGCGCCGAAGCTGGTGATGACCATTCCGGTCTCAGCGCCGGAACTGCATAGCCGGATGAAGCTGGTCCTGGCGCGAGGCACCAAGTTCCCGCTCGCCGTCGAGGGCTTCAAGGATGCCGAGCAATTCGCCACGGTCGCGCACGCGGCGCGCAACACGCAGGTGCCGTTCGTCCTGCTGAAGCACCGCGTGCTGACCGAAGGTCAGTCGCTCGAAGCAGCGATCCGCGCATCGAAGCCCGACCTGGATGCGGCTACGGAAGCTGAACGCGCACGCAGCGAGGCTCGTAGCGACATCGCTGCGTTGTCAGCCACCGAGTAAGGGCGACCTAGAAGTCAAGGTTGGCCGTCAAGCGTTTGCCATCGGCGGCAAACGCATTGGCGGCCATGCGGATCCGGCGCCGGGCTTCGCTCAGGTCGTGGTTTCCAAGGTTCAGGTTCAGCAGGTCGATGTACCACGGCAACTTGTCGCCGCCCATCACGTAGGTGGCGACTATTTCCCGGGCGATCGGCAAGGTCGTGGTCTTCGACACTTCATGCACATCACGAGTCGCAGCCTTCAGTAGTTTGGCGTATTCCTCGTCCATCAGTCGCGCGCACAGGTCGGCAGAGAACACTTCACCAGCGAACTCACCATCAGTGAGGGCCGCCCTCTTGTGCAGCCACTCCCACAGGATGCTCAAGCGGATCTCGCCGGTTGCCATGTCTTCCATCAAGTACAGCACATCGTCGTTACCAAAAAAATCGGCGGGCTTCAAGGCGGCAGCCTGCAACCCCTGTCCAAACGCGTTGCCGTACTGAATAGCGACACTGATCAGATCGCGTGCGCCGCGCACCGTTCGTGGCGCAGGTTCCAGTTGCGTCAGTCCCGCGGCATCGGCGTCGGTGTATGTCAGCGGCGGGAACGCGCGTCCCAGCTGGTTCGCATCACCGGCGTTCGCCCACACCGGACGCACGATGTGCACCATCTTCCAGTGAGCAACCCACTTCCCGCTCGCGCCCTCACGTTGTTCACGCTCGGCGCCGCCAAGCGCGCGCTTCATGCCGGCCGCCACACCAGTTTCTGATCCCACCGGGATGTTCGGCTCCATGCCGCCCTGCCACAGCGCGTACCTGCCTTCGCGGTCGGGGGTGTTGACCGCTCGGCGGACACGGTCTTCGTAGTTACGCATGTAGCCGTAGGTCATGGTGATGGCGTCGATGTTCGGATTGACGAAGTCCGGGTCCCACGCCATCGCGTCCGACACACTGTTGATGTAGTCCCAGCGACCCGTGTTGAAGCCGACGAAGTGCAGCCCCAATGCGGCCCGGATCTCCATCAACTGAAAACACGCCTCGACCTGTTCAACCAACACGTAGGCCTTGACCGTGCCCGGCTTCAGTCCGAGGTGAGCCTCGAGACTGTCGAGGATGTCGTTCCAAAGCGCTGCCTCCTCGGCGGTCTGGATCTTCGGCAGATACAACGCGATGGATGAGCCCAGCTCGCAGAGCCGCTTCTGGTTGTTGACGATGTAGAGCGT
The DNA here is from genome assembly GCA_031392125.1 of Acidobacteriota bacterium. Lineage (GTDB taxonomy): Bacteria > Acidobacteriota > Vicinamibacteria > Vicinamibacterales > UBA2999 > 12-FULL-67-14b. The sequence goes on from JANMUX010000066.1 coordinate 4,417, forward strand.
GACATCGACAATCGAGGCGGAGAAACCCTCGCCGCCGATGTGACGAATCTGCCGGTCGTCAAGATGCAGGCCGCGGGCACGGAAGATCTTGGTGGTGAATCGCAGCTGGCGGCGCCAATCGTCGACGATTGGCCGCTTGAGGAAGTCGGCCGACCAGGCGTTCATCTCAGCCGCCACTTGCTCCGCGACTCTCATGAACACAGTGTGCAAGACGCGGTGGAATGCGTCCGCGCGGTGCGGGCGGAAACGCCCTCGGCCGGAGGATTGCTGGGCGTGGGAATGCGGCGCGATGTGGGGACGCTGCGCGATGTCGGATCGGCTGCCTATGTTCAGGCGCTGGACGAGGTGGTGATCGCCGTCATGGTCGA
>JANMUX010000071.1:0-5475 GCA_031392125.1 Acidobacteriota bacterium
CATGGATTACCGACGTTGGGGTAGTTCGCCTTCCAGTTGAGATCGTTGTCGAGCACCTGGACGCGCGCGTTGCCGCGATCGCCGACGTAGACGTTGCCCTGGAAATCCGTCGCGATGGAGTGCGGCGTGTTGAACTGCAAGTTGCCGTTGCCGCGGGTGCCGACCGCCTTCACGAACCGGCCATTCTTGTCGTACTTCACCACGCGGCCATCGAAGTAGCCGTCGGCGACGAAGATGTTGCCCTGCTGATCGAAGGCGACGTCGGTCTGGCGGCCGAAGCGGTACTTCTCATTGCGGCCGTGATAGCGGCCCGTGCCCGGCATGTTGCTCAAGCTGGCGACCGGGTCTTCGCGACGGCCGATCGTCATCAGCACCTTGCCCTCGGGGCTGAACTTCACCAGCATGTCGGTGCCTTCATCGACCGCCCAGATGTTGTCCTGGGCATCGACGCGGACGGAATGCGCGAACGAGAAGCCGTAATTCCCACGGCCGATTTCGCGAACAAAGCTGCCTTGCGGCGTGTACTCAAAAAGCCGCGTCTCGTTGGCGCGGTGATAGATGTAGATGTTGCCCTTCGAACTGGTGGCGATACCCATGTTCTCGCCGGTGTAGATGCCCGGCGGGTTCTTGAAGAAGTTCGGCACCGCTTCATGCGGGATGGTCGCCACGTTGGTGGCCGTCGCCTTGGTCTGGGCCGCAATCGCGCCACTGCCCGCGATTACGGCGGCGAGCAGGCAATAGGTCAATCGTCTCTGCATGGAATGCCCTCCGGCGGTGGCAGTGTAGCCTAAGAACAGGTTCCGGCGCGTATACTCTGCCCATGCGAAACGCCGCGCTGTTGGCTCTGCTGTTCAACCTGGTCCCGGGCTGGTCCTCATCCCCGTTGGTCGCCCAGTCGGTGGAATGCTCGGTGCCGGCGATTCAGGCGAAGGCGCCACAAGGCACCACCATCACTGGCGCCGCGGTCGTTCCGGCTGAGGGCAAGCGCCCGCAGTACTGTCGCGTCGATGGTCATGCGGCGTCGCCGGGCAACGAAGTGAACTTCCGGCTTGGCCTGCCCGATGGCTGGAATGGCAAGTTCCTGTTTCAGGGTGTCGGCGGACTCGGCGGCACCATCGCCAATCTCGATTCCAGCCTGGTACGCGGTTACGCCTCGGCCTCGACTGATACCGGCCACGTGTCAACCGATCCGAACTGGGGTTCGAATCGCGCCAAGGAAATCGATTACGGCTACCGCGGCACGCACGTGACGACGGTCGCCACCAAGGCGATTGCCGCGGCATTCTACGCCAGGCCCGTGCAGTATGCCTATTTCAACGGATGCTCGAATGGCGGCCGACAGGCGATGATGGAAGTGCAGCGCTATCCCGACGATTTCGACGGCATCATCGGTGGTCACCCTGCGACCGGCACCCCGATGCAGGCCGGCCGCGCGATCGTCTATCAGCACATGTTGGCATCGCCCGACAACTTCCTGTCGCCCGAAAAGGTTGAAGTGCTGTCGAAGGCGACGCTCGCGGCGTGCGATGCGAGCGACGGCCTGACCGATGGGCTGATCAGCGACCCTCGGGCGTGCCGGTTCAATCCCGAGGTGCTGACGTGCTCCACCTCCGCGCCACGCGCTACGGCGGACAAGAAGGGTGGCGATGGGCCCGATTGCCTGACACCCGGGCAGGTCACGACCGTAAAGAAGATCTACGCCGGCGCCACGGCGAACGGGAAGCCATTCGCGTACGGATTTCCCGTGGGCCACGAAGGCGGCGCCAGCGGCTGGTCGCAGTGGATTTCCGGCGCGGCCGCGCCGCTCAAGCAAGCAGACGGTTCGTTGGCGTACGGCGATAATCGCTTGCCGTCGGGCTACGGCTTGATGGAGCCGAACTTCCGCTTCCTCGCGCTCGACAACGACGATCCGGCGTTCAGCTGGAAGGTGTTGAACCTCGATCGTGATTTGCCGCGGCTGAAGACGATGACCGAGATTCTCAGTCCGCTGGATCCCGATTTACGCCCGTTCAAGAAGTCGGGGGGCAAGCTGATGATGTATCACGGCTGGTCCGACCCAGGGATCAGCGCTGCCGGCACCGTCGCCTATTACGACCAGATGGTTCAAGCCGTGGGTGGACCGAAGGAGGCCGAAAGCTTCACGCGCCTTTACATGGTGCCCGGAATGCACCACTGCGGCGGCGGGCCCGGGCCCAACAGCTTCGACCTGCTACCCGTCCTCGAGGCGTGGGTCGAGAAGGGCGTGGCCCCCACCAGCGTGATCGCATCTCGAGTGGTGGACGGTAAGACCACTCGGTCGCGTCCGCTCTGCCCGCATCCCCAGGTTGCGCGTTACTCCGGTTCCGGCAGCGTAGACGAGGCTGCCAGCTTCCGCTGCACCACGCCGTAGCCGCTATTTCGCGATCCGGCCCGCGGCGATCCCCTGGTCGAGCGAAAAGGTGGCGCCGACCGCGCCAACCATGCACGTTTGACGCGTCAGCCCGACGAGATCGCGAATGCGATACACCGATTCAATACCGGTGCAGTGCGCGCCCAGCAGCTGCTGAACACCAAACGCTTTCAATTCTGCCGCGGTCCACGCCAGGTGCTTGTCGTCGGCGGCGAACAAGTGCAGTCCGCCGATGACGGCTTTCACCGGCGCGGGGTCGATGGCCTTTCGCGCGTACGACAAGGTGTTGATCACGCCCGCGTGTCCACAGCCGAACAAGTAGACCGGACCCTGCGCGGTTTGAATCACCAAGGTCATGTCTTCGGGCACCGTGTCTTCGACGTCACCGGCACTGGTGCGCACCTTGCCTACCGAACTCCAGTTCCGCTCGGGATGAATGCGCGGCACCGGACCGGTGAGCCACACTCCGGGCACAATCTCGGTCGGCCTGGTAACCTCGACCACCGTTCCGCCCGTAGCTTCGTAGTCGGTCTTGATGCGCGCCATGCGATCGCTCAGCTGTCCGCCGGCGCTGATGCGTGGCAGGAACACGCCGGCCGCGCCGTAGACCTTGCTCAAGGCCTTCGGTGACTTCGCCGCGAACTGCCGGCGAAGCGGCAGCAGGCCGGTGGTGTGGTCGTCGTGGTTGTGGCTGAGGATCACCACCTCGACGTCCGAGAGATCCAGCTTCAACGCCTTCAGGTTGCGCTGTACGGTGTCGTCGTTGGCGCCGGTATCGAACAGGATGCGCCGGCCGTCCACTTCGACTAGCGCCGCAAACCCCCATTCCCCAAACCCCTGGTCCGCCAGCATCGTCGACAGGATCGTGATCTTGAGGGCGCCGACCTTGTGGCCGGATGCGCTCGGCTGCGCTGCGAGAGGAACCGTGGACGCCGCTAGAGCGAGCGCGACGAGACACCCAAGTGCGACACTTGAAAACCGCGACTTTGCCATCGGAGGACTATACACTTCCGCCCATGAAACTGACGTGCCTGGCGACCATCCTCCTGCTCGTGACAGGCGTCGCCCCTGCTGTCGCGGGCGCACAGTCGCCGGCGGGGGATGTGATCTACCGGTTCAATTACGCGACAGCCGGTGACGCGTTCGTCTCAGTTGAGATCAGCTGGGCCGACCCGCTGCCGGAATCGCGCGCGCTGGTGATGCCGCGCGCCATCCCCATGGGCTACGGCGAGCAGCGCTACGACGGGTTCGTGACCGAGGTGCGCGCGTTTACCGGCGACGGCGGTAGTGCGGTCCCGGTTCGCGAGGAAGGACCGCGCTGGCGGTTAAGCGCGGGCACATCGCGCGTGAGCTACCGCGTCGACCTGCAACGAATGGAACGTGAGGTCCGCGCCGCCTCCGATGCCTCGCGTACTCGTGACGGCTATCTCGGTGCGTTGGGATACTCAGTATTTGCGTTTGTCGACGGCTTCGAATTGCGATCCGCGCGACTGCGCGTCGAGGGCCCGGCCGGCTGGCCCGTGTTTTCAACCCTCGCCCCTGCGTGGCCGGCGGCGGCGATGGCGGTCGAGGCGCGGGTTGCCGACTACTACGAACTTGCCGATGGCCAGGTGGTCATGGGCCCGCGCGCCATCGTTCGCCGGTTAGCCGATCAACCGGTGCCGATTTACCTGGCCGGCTATGCCGAGGGGCCTGTGGATTTTGATCGCGTTGGGCGGCTGGCGGTTTCGGCCTTTCAGCGCGTTTCGGCGTACTTCGGGACCACGCCGTTCGCGCACTACACCGTGCACCAGGAGCTGCTGGAACCCCTCTCCCCCGACCATCAGTACGGGATGAGCATGGAGCACCTCGGCTCCAGCACCTACTATCTCGCAGCGTCGGCGGGCCTGACACCAGCCTCCACGGCCGATGACGATGCGCGCGTGCTCTACAACTTCGCGCATCACATCGCCCATGCGTGGGTACCGAAACGGGCCTACGGGCACGGCTACTTTCCGTTTCAGTGGGAGTTGGCGCCGGTGCTTGATTCAATCTGGTTTGCCGAAGGCTTTGGTCAATACGCGGCGATCATGGCGCTGGCGCCAGGCACCGCAGACCCCGCGGCATTTCGGGAGGGCATGTTGAACCGGCGATTCCGGCCAAACCTGGCCAACGCGCCGCTTTTTCTTAAGCGATTGAGCCTGGTGGACCTGAGCCGCGTGGCCTCCACGCGTTACGCCGAAGACTTTCGCACTGGGCGGCTGGTGTTCTCGCGCGGGGGGCTGATGGCGGCAGCAATCGACGATCGCATTCGGTCGCAATCGAAGGGTTCGAAGAGTCTACGGGATGCCTTGCAATTCATGGTTGCGTGGACCGCCCGTGAACGCCGCGCCTTTGCCAACGACGAACTTGCCTCGCTCATCCAACAGGCGACCGGTATCGACACAGCGGCCGTGATCACCGAGTGGCTGCGGCCGTTGTCCCAATAGTCAGTTCACCGAGCCGCGAACACGCGCAGCGCCTCGGTGCCGCCGGCCAAGCGGCCCAGAATTCGGCCGACGAAGCCACGGTCGTCGAGGTGCGACAGGTCAACCGCCTGCATCAGCGCGTCGCTGAAGGTCCCGCTATCGCCATTCATCTGTGCGAGCGAGCGTGCGGCGTTGAGATAGGAAACGGCCACGGCGATGTCGTCCACCACGGCGCGTTCGCTGGCGCAAAGACAGCACGCAGGATGCGTGCGTACCCAATGAGTTACTTCTGCACTTCTGTATTCGCAAACGAGATATTGTTGATCGTCAGCGTGGTCGAAATCGCGCGCTGCAATTCAGCGACGGCTTTGTTGTAATCCGTCAGCGCCCGCAATTCGCGGCCTTGTGCGGACGACAATGCGTTCTGGCGATCCAGGACAAAGAAATTCGTGGATTGCCCCGCATCGAATTTGCGCTGTTCGCTGGCCAGTTGCAGCTCAGCGTTCTTACGTGAATTAGAAGCTGCTTCGACGCGGCGTTTCGCGGTTTCGACAGACTGCAACGAATTGCGCACTTCGATTTCGATGCCTTGTAGCGCGCGTTGTTTCTGCATGTCAATTTGTTTGGTTTCCTGAAGCG
>JANMUX010000011.1:0-7526 GCA_031392125.1 Acidobacteriota bacterium
GGCGTGCCACATGTACGACGTGTTCCGCTCGCTGACCGGCTCACCGGTGCGCTCGATCTCGGCGACGGCGATCGACCCGGGCACCCTGCCGTACCTGCGCAACGACAATTTCTCTGCGACCATCAGCTACGAAGACGGCAGCGTGGCGACGCTGGTCTATACCGCCTTGGGTCCCAAGACCGGCATGAGCAAGGAGCGCATCGAGGTCTTCTGCGACGGCGACGCCTACGTCGTCGACAACTTTCAGAAGCTCACGCGCGCGAGCGACGGCCAGGTGCTGTGGCAAAGCAGCGAGCCCGATAAGGGCCATGCCGAGGAGTTCAGCCTGCTGGGCGACGCCATCGCCACCGGCGCCCCGGCGCCGATTTCCTTCGAGGAGATTGTCGAAACGACGGCGGTCTCGCTTCACGTCGAAGATTTGCTGCATCACCGGGACGAGGGGAGCGAATAGGCATGGCCTCGTGCCTGTATGTGGCCCCGGATACGCAATCGTACCGGGTCGTCAGCCACGAGGGTCTCGACGAGACGACCGAGCGCCACCGCATCGAGATCGCGCCGGCGCCAGTCACGCCTTCCGCACATCCGTTGGCGGTTCTGGATCGCGTCCCCGACCTTGGCGGCGTGATCCTAGAGATGGAACGCGGGTGGCCAGGGCAGGTCCACCTGCGATTGGCGGCCAAGGCACTTGGTCGCGGGCGGCGGGTCTGGTTCTATTGGCCGAACGAACAGGCGGTCGAGTGCGTGGACCGCGCTCGCCTGCGGACTTACTGGAACCTGTGGACGTTCATGACGGCGCTGCGCACGCGGCGACGCCTGGTGGCCGAGAAGAACAGGCTGCTCCGGCCGCTCCGCGTGTTCCGGGCCCTGATGGCCGGAGAGTCCGGTACCCCGCTACCGCCGGCCGGTCCGACCGAAGACCTGGGTGCCACCTTCGCCGATCGGTCGCGCATCGCCCTCGACTATTTGCTCGAACACGCGTCGCCGCCGCCAATGCCAGACGCGCCGGCCGTCCCGAGCCCGGCCCACAAGGTGCCCGGCGTCGGTGTCTATCTCCGCACTGACTACTGGGCGCAGATCACCTCGGGCGGGAGCTACGGCCACACCTGTTACGTCGCCAAGGAACTGGCGGCCGTGAGCGAGCGCTTCGTCTGCTTCATGGGCAGCCGTTTTGCCATGCTCGACGAATACGGCCTGCATCAAGTCGTCCTGCCGCGCGCGTCGGAGAAAAGCAGCGAAACGGATCTCCTGGCCGCGCACTGGTTTTATTATCCGCAGCTCAAACTCGCGTTGGAGGCCTTGCGCCCTGCATATATCTACGAGCGGCTCTGCCAGGCCAATTTCTGCGGCGCCGCGCTTAGTCTCGAGTTGGGCATTCCCTACATTCTCGAATACAACGGCTCGGAAATCTCGATGACCAAGAGCTTCGGCGGCGTGGCCCTGGTCTACGAGGACATCTTCATCAAGGCAGAGGACGTTGCCTTCAAACAGGCGACGATCATCACCGTCGTGTCGCAGGTCTTGAAGGACTCGCTGATCGAACGCGGCGTCGACCCGGGCAAGATCCTCGTCAATCCCAACGGTGCCGATCCCGATGCGTATGCCCCGCTCGCCGCACCGGCCAAACAGGCGTTGCGCGCCGAGCTCGGTTTCGAGACCAGCGATCGCGTGATTGGGTTTACCGGCACGTTCGGCGGCTGGCATGGCATCGACGTGCTGGCGGAGGCAATTCCGGCCATCTGTGCCCGTGCGCCGCACGCGAAGTTTCTCCTGGTGGGTGATGGCACCCACAAACACCTCGTGGACACTGCCGTGGCGACGCACGGCGTTGCGAGCCGCGTCAAGAGCATGGGCCGCGTGCCGCAGCGGGAAGGGGCACGGCTGCTGGGGGCTTGCGACCTGTTCGTCTCGCCGCACAACAGTCACATGGTCGACAGCAAGTTCTTCGGGTCGCCGACCAAGTTGTTCGAGTACATGGCCGTTGGCGAGGGTATCGTCGGCAGCGACCTCGAACAGCTAGGAGAGGTGCTGTCACCGGCGTTACGGGTGACCGACCTGGCGCGTCCGGATCTCACGGTGACCGACGAGCGCGCCGTGTTGTGCACGCCCGGAGACGTTGCTCAGTTCGTCGAGGCCGTGGTGGCCTTGGTTGATCGTCCGAGTGTGGCGGCCGCGCTCGGCCGCAACGCGCGCCAGGCGGTGCTTGATTCCTATTCCTGGCAACGCCATGTCAGCAACGTGTGGCGGTTCCTCGCTGGCGACCGCGCCCCAGCCGAAATTCGAACCACCTCGGCACCACTCTCCCCACCGCCGATTGCCGCGGCTCGACCGATCGCCGAGCCGGCCGCGTCCATGACAGAGCGATCGACGATGCCGGGGCTGACGCGAGTGAGTACCGGCGACGGCTACAAAGAAGAAGTCCAGGACCAGTGGAACAACAACCCGGTGGGCAGCCACTACGCCAAGACGACCCAGCCTCATACGCTCGATTGGTATCTCGAGGTGGAGCAGTACCGTTACGGAACGTACTCGCCGTGGGCGTTCGAGTTGATGGAGTTTGGCCAGCACGCGGGTGAGAAGGTCCTCGAGATCGGCGGCGGCCTCGGCACCGACCTCAGTATGTTTGCGCGCCACGGCGCGCTGGTCACCGACGTTGACCTGTCGGCGGGTCATCTCGCGCATGCCAAGGAGAACTTCGCCTTGCGCGGTTTGAAGGGCGAGTTCGTCCATCACGACGCGGAGACGCTGCCCTTTCCCGACAACACGTTCGACTTGGTCTACAGCAACGGCGTGATTCACCACACGCCCAACACCCAGCACGTCGTGAATGAGATTCGCAGGGTGCTCAAGCCGGGCGGCAAGGCGATCGTGATGGTCTATGCCGAACACTCCTTTCACTACTGGTATCGCCTGGTGTGGGAGCAGGGCATCAAGCACGACCTGCTGCGCACGTATTCGATCGGCGAGATCATGTCCCGCAAGGTCGAAATTACGGAGAACGACGCGCGGCCGCTCGTCAAGGTCTACACCGCGCGCCGGCTCAAGCAGATGTTCGGCGGGTTCGAGAAGATGGGTGTGTTCAAGCGCCAGATGGTGAAGGAAGAGATTCCGGAAGGGTTCGAGAAGTGGATCTCGCTTGAATCGGCGGGCCGCTACTTCGGCTGGAACATCATCATCAAGGCGACTAAGCCCCGCGCATGAACGAGCGCATGGATTCGTGCCTCTACGTTGCGTCGAACCTCGGCGCGGCGGCAACCGTGACCGAGGCCGGCCTCGCGGAAACGACTGAGAGGCATCACCAGGCCATTCGCGTTGGCCCGCTCGCCACCTGCCTCAACCCGCTCGCGGAACTGGCCCGGCGCCCCGAGCTGCTTGGCGTGATTGTCGCCATGGAGCGCGGCTGGCCCGGGTCATCGCATCTGCGCTTTGCCGCGGCGGCCCGCAAGCAAGGCCGGCGGGTGTGGTTCCACTGGCCGGCAGAACAAGCGGTGGAGGTGATCGATGCCGGCGCCCTGTCGTCGTACTGGCGGTTGTGGGCCTACTGCACCGCCGACCTGGTGAAGCGGCGGGTCAAGGGGCTGGTTCGGCCGCAGCTGCACGATGCCGGGGCAGACGTGATTGAACGTTGCAGCGTGGCGTTGCGGCAGTTGTACGCCGAAGCGCGGCCGGTGCCGTTCCCCACGGTAACGCCACCTGCAGCGGGGCAGCGGATCCCGGGCCTTGGTGTCTACCTGCGCACTGACTATTGGGTGCAACTGACCTCGGGTGGCAGCTACGGCCATACCTGCTACGTCGCGCGCGAGTTGGCCGCGGTCAGCGAAGATTTCACCTGCCTCATGGCCAGCCGTTTTTCAATGCTGGATGAGTTCAACCTGCGGCAGGTGGTGATGCCGCCGGCGTCTGACTCGGCGGCGGAGATCCCGCTGCTGGCGGCGACCTGGCATTACTACCCGATGCTGAAAGTGGCGTTCGCGATGCGGCGCCCGGCCTACATCTACGAGCGGCTGTGCCTCGGTAACTTCGCCGCGGCGCTCGTGAGCCGGGAACTGGGTATTCCCTACATCCTCGAGTACAACGGCTCTGAGATCTCGATGAGCCGCAGCTTCAACGGCACGAGCCTCGAGCACGAGCAGATGTTCGTCAGGGCTGAAGAGGCTGCGTTCCGGCAGGCGACGCTGATCACGGTGGTGTCGCAGGTGCTGAAGGACTCGCTGATTGCGCGCAAGGTCGATCCGCGCAAGATTCTGGTCAATCCAAACGGTGCCGATCCCGTGCAGTACGCGCCGCCTGCGCCTGAATCGAGACGCGCGGTCCGCGCGGAACTGGGCTTTGCAGATGGCGACTGCGTGGTCGGCTTCTCGGGCACGTTCGGCGGCTGGCACGGCATCGACGTGCTGGCCAAGGCCATTCCAGAGATCTGCGCGCAAGCACCTGATGCCCGTTTTCTGCTGATTGGCGACGGCTCCCACAAGCCCATGCTCGACGAGGCGATCGCGCAGCACCAGCTACAGTCGCGGGTGCACAGCGCGGGTCGCGTCGCGCAGCAGGAAGGCGCGCGCCTGCTCGGCGCGTGCGATCTGTTCGTGTCGCCGCACAACAGCCACATGATCGACAGCAAGTTCTTCGGCTCGCCGACCAAGCTGTTCGAGTACATGGCGATGGGCGCCGGGATCGTCGCCAGCGACCTCGAGCAACTGGGCGAGGTGTTGTCACCGGCACTGCGCGTGACGGACCTGGCCACGCCCGATTTGGCTGTCGGCCGCGAGCGGGCCGTTCTCTGCACTCCCGGCGACGTGGGCGAACTGGTCGCCGCCGTGGTCGGCCTGATCGCGCGACCCGCAGTGGCCAGGGCGCTTGGCAGCAACGCCCGGCAGGCGGTGATCGACCAGTTCTCGTGGGCCCATCACGTCGAGCAGGTGTGGCGTTTCGTGCGCGAGCAGCTGGCGCCGGCGGCAGTGGCCGCGCCTGCGCCAGGGCGAGTCGCCACCGGCGATGCCTACAAGGAGCAGGTGCAGGACCAGTGGAACAACAACCCGGTCGGCACCCACTACGCGAAGACCACCGAGCCTCACACGCTCGAATGGTTTCAAGAGGTCGAAGCACACCGCTATCAGGCGTATGCCCCCTGGATGCCTGAGTTGATGGAGTTCACCCGCCATGCCGGTCACCAGGTGCTCGAGATTGGCGGCGGCATCGGCACCGACCTGAGCCAGTTCGCGCGCCACGGTGCCCACGTCACCGATCTCGACCTGTCCGCGGGCCACCTGGCACTGGCCGAGGAAAACTTCCAGCGCCGAGGCCTGCAAGGCCGATTCGTGCATCACGATGCCGAGTCGCTGCCATTTGCCGACGCCACCTTTGACCTGGTGTATTCAAACGGCGTGTTGCACCACACGCCGAACACGCGCCATGTGGTCAAGGAGATCCACCGCGTGCTCAAGCCCGGCGGCACGGCCATCGTCATGATGTATGCCGAACACTCAATCCACTATTGGCGCGAGCTCGTGACCAGGCTGGGGCTCGATCGCGACCTGTTGAAGAACCATTCGATGGGTGAGATCATGTCGCGTTACGTTGAAATCTCCCAGAATGACGCGCGGCCACTCGTGAAGGTCTATACCGCGGCCCGGCTCAGGCAACTGTTCGACGGCTTCGAACGCCGTGCCGTCTACAAGCGCCAGTTGATGGCCAGCGAAGTGCCGGCGGCGTGCGCATGGCTGCCGCTCGACCTCCTGTCACGCTTGATGGGTTGGAACGTCATTATCAAGGCACGGAAGCCACGCGCGTGAGCCTGCTCGCCACGCTGAAGCAGTTACTTCGCCGCCCAATTGCCGGGGCGGCCGCGCCGCCTTCTCCAGTCGCGACCACGCCGCCAGAGCGGTGGGACGATCAGGTGTCGGCAACCGGCAGCTCGGTCGCCGCCTGGGTCGCGCAGCGGCGCGAGGCCGGCCGGCTGTATGCCGACCCGTCAGACGCCGCGATCGCCGCCATGCGGGTTCGCTGGCCTGAACGCGTGGAACGCACCCGCGCGGCCGCCGACCGCATTTGCCGCCACGAGTTCGACTTGCTCGGCAGCGGTTCGCGCCTGATTGCCGATCCCGACCGCCAGGTGGACGCGAGTGGCTATCGACCGATCGACTGGGCGGTGGATCCTATTCTTGGCCTGCGCTTTCCGCAGGGTTTTCCGCACCGGCAGTGGAATCCCGCCATGCGTCCCGGCCTCGCCGACATCAAGTGGCCTTGGGAGATTGGCCGCTGCCAGCACTGGGTGACTCTCGGCCAGGCGTATCGCCTGACGGGGGACGAACGCTATGCGACGGAGATTGTCCGCCAGCACGCGGACTTCATGGCGGCCAACCCGGTCGGCATCGGCGTGCAGTTTGTCTGCACCATGGACGTCGCCATCCGCGCCTTCAATTGGGCGCTGGCCTTCCAGTTCATTCGCTCCTCGAAGGCATTCGATCAGGACGCGATGGTCAGCGCGTACCGTTCGCTGTTCGATGTCGGCGTCTTCATCGAAGGCAACCTCGAGAACAAATACGAGGTGACCAGCAACCACTTCTTGAGCAACGTCGTCGGCCTTTACGGTGTCGGCGTGGTCTTTCGCGACCTGCCGGCCGGTCAGCGCTGGCTGCGCCAGGGCCGCGAGTGGCTCGAACAGGAAATGCGGGTGCAGGTGCTGGCGGACGGAGCCGACTACGAATCGTCGATTCCCTATCATCGGCTGGTCGCCGAACTATTTCTGGGCGGCGCGAGCCTCGCCCAGCTCGAAGGGCGGGCGCTGTCGGCCGAATATCTTGCCCGGCTGCGCCAGATGATCGATTTTCTCATCACCGTGCGGCGGCCAGACGGGTTGATGCCACAGGTTGGTGATGCCGACGATGGGCGGCTGCATATCTTTACGGATTACGGCAGCTGGCAGCCGCAGGACGGCCGGCACCTCGCCGGAGCCGCGGCGTTCGTGCTCGACGAACCCGCCTGGCACCGCGCCGGTGGTGACGATGGTTTGTGGGAAGCCGCCTGGTGGGGTGCCGAACCCGAAGTCGGCCAGCCTGGCCTGACGGCGCCGGAGGATGTCGCGCGCCTGTTCCCGCAGGCCGGCATCGCCGTGGTGCGGCGAGGCGGCAACTACCTTCTGGTGACCAACGGCCGCGTCGGCACCAACGGTTTCGGCAATCACAAGCACAACGATTTGCTGTCGTTCGAATTTCACGCGGGTGGCGTTCCGCTGATTGTCGATCCCGGCAGCTACGTTTACACCTCGGATCCCGACGCTCGCAACCTGTTCCGCACCACGGGATATCACAACACGCTGCTTATCGACGGCGTCGAACAGAACGACGTGAGGCTCGACTATCTGTTCCGCATGTTCGAAACGTCGACGGTGGAGCACGTCGCTTTTACCGATGCCGCCGAGGAAACCACCTACCCCGGTCGCCATACCGGATTCGAGCGCCTGCCGGCTGCCGTCACGCACGAGCGTTCGTTTCACCTCGCGAAGACGTCAGGTGCGCTCTCGATTGTCGATC
>JANMUX010000161.1:0-7153 GCA_031392125.1 Acidobacteriota bacterium
GACCATCGTCAGGCTGGCGTAACTCAACTGTTGCCAGTCCCAGCCCAGGCCCCAGTCCTTGATCAGGACCAGGATCAGCAAGGCGCCCATCCCCTTGGCCAGGCGATCCATCGTGACGTCGATGAACGGCTTGGCGCGATACTTCAATTCCGAGGGCAGCGGCAGGAACAGCACTTCGCGCGAGGTCTTGTCGACCGTGTAGCGCAGCGAGGTGTCGAGCACGCGCGCCAGGCCCGGCGCCCACAGCGCGCGGTTGAACAGCATGATCACCGCGGTCGTGCCCAGGCTCATGGGCAGCACCAGCAGCGCGAAGCCAATGCCCATCACGCGATGAATGCGGCTGGTCAGGCCGACCTGGATGACAAAGCCGATGAGCGACAGGTAAACGGTGACCTGCGCCAGGAATGCGGCGATCGCATCCGAGTTAGTGGAGCCCTTCGCCTCGGCCGCCGCCATGTTCAGCTGCTGCTCGATAATTGCCGCACCGACCGCGGCGAACGCGATCACCAGGGCAATCACCTGCAGGTGCCGTGACGAGCGCAGCAACTGGATGGCCTCGCCGCTGCTGACACCCTCTTCTTCGCCGGTCTTGGTCGCGTCGCTCGTGCCGGCCGACTTCTCGCGCTTCATGATGAAGGTCACGATGAAGAAGCACACGCCCATGATCGCGGCGCTGACCAGCAGCATCTGCTTGGCGCCGAGCGACTCGACCAGGTAGACGGTCAGACCGGCACCGGTGGCGCCGCCCAGGCTGGCGCCGCCGCCAATGAAGCCGAAAATGCGCTTGGCCTGTCGCGGATCGTAGACGTCGTTCGCCAGCGTCCAGAACTGGCTGATCAACAGGATGCCCAGGATCAACGCCAGCACGTAGAAGGCGACCGACACCCAGTCCGCACCGGTGGTCGTGAACAGGAACCAGAACAACACGAGCAGGCCCGCCATGCCCGCCTGCGTGACCGGAATGGTCCACCGCCGTGGGACCGGCTTCATCAGGACCGTGTAGCCCTGCATCAGGAAGCCGATCAGCACACCGGCGCCAAATTGCACCCATGGCAGGTTGTCGGCGCCCAGGCTCGCGATGAACTCCGACCGCGTGATCGGTTTGACGATGTTGTAACTCGTCATTGCGAGGAACGAGTACAGGAACATCAGCAGCGCGGTGGCTGACTCGCCCTCGCGCAGTTGCACGATGGGGCCGAGGATGCGGGAGAGCAGGGGAGGCCGTGCGATGACCAAATCTTATCCTAAGGTAAACTTCCGCAGGGCCTGATGCTAAGTCTTGCTGAACGTCTGTTGGGCCTCAATGCCCGCGAATTGCGACGCGCGTTCCCGCTGTTTGCCTACCTGTTTCTGACCATGGCCAGTAGCGTGGCGAGCAAGGCGGCCCGCGACGCGCTGTTCCTGGACCGTTACCGCGCCATCGATTTGCCGTACGTCGACATTGCCATTGCCGTCCTGGTCGGCATTGCCGCCAGCGTGTATTTGTGGATTGGCCACCGTACCAACCTGCGCAACCTCCTGGTCGGCAGCATCCTGTTCTTTGCCGCCAATGCCATCGTGTTCTGGAGCTGGGCGGCGGTCTCGGTGGTCGAGTCGGGCGCCCTGTTCATCGCCATCTACATCTGGGTCGGTGTGTTTTCGGTGCTGGCGCCGTCGCAGGTGTGGACGCTCGCCAATTACGTGATGACCACGCGCGAGGCCAAGCGGTCGTTCGGCTTCATTGGCAGCGGCGCGATTCTCGGGTGGATTGTCGGTGGGCTGGCCACCCGCACGGCGGTGTCGCGCTACGGCACCGAGATCATGCTGGCGCTGGTTGCCCTGTCGCTGCTGGTGTGCGCGTTGCTGGTCGTGGTGATTTGGCGCAACCGCCCCGACTACGTCGGGAACGACATGCCTGCGACTGGCACCGATCGCGACTCGGGCAGCTTGTTGGGCAGCCTGTCGCTGGTGCGCGAGTCACCGTATCTGCGCGCGATTGCCGCGCTGGTGCTGATCTCGGCCCTCACCACCACGGTCGCCGGATGGCAGTTCAAGGCGATCGCGAAGGAAGCCATTCCAGACACCGACGAGCTGGCCATGTTCTTCGGCACCTTCAACATGATCGCCGGCGTCATGTCGTTGATCCTGCAACTGCTGCTGACCGGGCGGGTGTTGCGCACGGCCGGGGTCGGCGCGGCGCTGTTCATCGTTCCCACCGCGATGATGATGGGATCGCTGGGGGTCCTGGTGCTTGGCACGCTCGTCGCGGCTGCCGCCCTCAAGGCCAGCGACCAGGTCTTGCGCTATTCGATCGACAAGGCGACCACCGAATTGCTCTATTTGCCGGTCCAGGCCGCCCACACGTTCCGCGTCAAGTCGTTCATCGACACGGTGGTCTACCGACTCGGCGACGCCGGCGGCGGGTTGGTGGTGCTGTTGTTCGCGGCGGTGCTGAACTGGCCGGCGGTCGATCTGTCGCGGGTCACCGTGGTGTTGATCGTCGCCTGGCTGGTGGCGGCTTTCGTGGCGCGCCGCCAGTATGTCGAGAACCTGCGCGAGAGCATTCACCAGCATCGCGTCGATTCGGAACGCGCGTCGATGCCGGTGATGGATCGCGACACCACCGCCGTGATTTCATCGCGGCTCAAGGGCACGACCCGGGAGATTGTCTACGCGCTCAGCCTGTTCGAGATGGCGCACGACCGCAAGGTGCATCCGGCCGTGCGCGGCCTGCTGCGCCACGAGCAGCCCGAGATCCGCCGCCAGGCGGTGTCGCTGCTGACCCGCGCCGGCGATCTCACCGTCAAGGCTGAGGTCGAGCAGTTGCTGCGCGACCCGAGTCTCGAGGTGCGCACCGAGGCGCTGCTCTATCTCACCACGTTCGATCAGACCGATCCGCTCGAGCGCATCGAAGCCCTGGGCGACTTCGAGGATTTCTCGATCCGCGCCGCCCTGGTCGCCTTTCTCGCGCGCCCGGGTGCGACGCAAAACGTCGAAGCGTCGCGGTTGATGCTGTCCAAGATGGCCGAGGAAGACGGCGAGCACGGCCAGCGCACCCGCCTCGAGGCGGCCCGCCTGATTGCTACCTTACCCGACCTGTTCGAGCGCGAGCTGCACACGCTGCTGGACGATGACGATGTCGAAGTCGCCCGCGCGGCGATCGTCGCCGTGGGCAAGTTGAAGAAGCGCACCATGATTGGCCCGCTGATCGAGCGGCTGGCCGACCCGTCCCTGAGCGAAGTTGCTACCCTGTCGCTGGCGGAGTTTGGCGACCGCATTGTCGGCACCTTGCGCGATTACCTCACCGACGAGGAGATGGCCACCGACGTGCGGCGGGAAATCCCGAAGGTGCTGCAGGCGATTGGCACGCGGTCGGCGCAGGCCGTGCTGACTGAAAGCGTGCTCGACCGCGACGTCATCCTCAGGTATCACACGATTACCGCGCTCAATAAGCTCGGCCAGCAGCATCCGGAGCGTTCCACCGATCGCAAGTTGATCGAGTCGGTGCTGGCGGCCGAGATCATGGGCCACTACCGCTCCTACCAGGTGCTTGGCACCCTCGGCGCGTCGCTCGAAGACGACGCCAACCCGATCGCGCATGGCTTGAGCGAATCGATCGAGAAAGAGGCCGAGCGCATCTTCCGGCTGCTGAAGATTCTCTATCCGCAGTACGACATGCACAGCGCCTACGTCGGGCTGCAGTCCAACGACCCGGTCGTGCACGATAATGCCGTGGAGTTCCTCGACTCGGTGCTCCCGCCGGAAGTGCGCTCGGTTGTGATCCCGCTGTTCGACCGCGAGGTGCCGGTCTCGGAGCGCATCGAGGCCGCCAACCGCATGCTTGGCGCCGCTCTCGGCGATCGCGAGGAAGCCATCGAGGTGATGGCGCTCAGCCAGGACCCGTGGCTTCGCTCCTGCGCGGCCTATGCGATGGGCGAGATGCGACTGACGCGGTTTGCGGCGAAGCTGGACGAGTGGGCGAAGGACGGCGACCCGCTGCTGCGAGCCACGGCGATCGACGCGCGCGAAAAGCTACGCCACGCTGCTGCTGCTGCCGCCGGCGTCGACGCTCTCTAATGTCAACCTGCTTCACATTTACGAATTACGTAAAAAGGAAGCAGGTTCACATTCACCCGAGCTGTTCGCGGTTATTGCGGCCCGATCGCCTCGGCCGCCGGTGAATCCGGCCACCTGGCGATCGGTCTGGCCACGTAGCCGGCATGAGCCAGCCGCCCCTGGAACAGCGTCGTCTGGGACGCCGCGAACTGCAGGCGGACGATCACCCTCAGCACAATGAACAGTTGCCCGATCGCGAACGCCACCGTGTTCGACTCGGCTCCCGGGGCGGCCAGGTAATAGAGGAAAAGCACGGCCACAAAGGCCAGCGAGTTGAGGGCGTACAGGCCGGAGGTCGCGCCGAGGTTGCGACGGACGAATCGCCCCCCAGCCGACAGCGAGCCGATCATGCTGCGCCGATCCTCGACCACGGCCCGCACCTTGGCATAATCAAACAGCAGGTTTGCGAACAGGACCAGCGCCGCGAACGCGGCGTACAGCGCCAAGCGATAGAAGAACGCGGTCCGTTCAACCGTCAGGTCTTCCAGCAGGCGGCCATACACCGTGCCGAACATCCAGCGGTGGACGGTCGTGAACAGCAAGGCATAAGTCGCGACCACGACCACGCCAAGCCGGAGGAAGCGCAAGAAGAAAACGCCACACGCCGCGAAGAACGCGCCGGCGCCGATCGCGCGGTCGCGCGCCAGGCGATCGAGCACGCCACCGCTCAAGAAAGTAGAGACGATCAGCTGCGCGGCGACCACCCAGACCACCGGCGAGGGCGGGCCATTGCCATCGGCCACGCCACTGAGGTTCTGCAGGACGGCGGCAAAGCCGAGAATCGCCGGCACGAACGTCTTGCCCACGCCAGTGGACTGGGCGAGAAACTCATTCCACCAGTCGTAATTCATGCCGGAGGCTGCCGATTCGGCCGCCATGCTGTCGCCCAGGTGTTCGCCGATCAGCCCTTGCAGGGCCAGCGACAGCGGCAGGGCCAGCAACAGCGTAGACAACCACAGGCCGATCACCAGCCACGGCGCCCGCTTCACCCGCATCAAACCGTCAACGAATGCAGCGCCAACACTCATACGAAGACCGCGCAGGTCATCACCTGGAATTTGCGCCATCCGGGTCAGCGGGGTCTTTTCTGTCCGTCACCACGGCCATCGTAACCCGGGATCGTCGCCGGCGGCCGTTCCACGCTGGCCTTCGGCGATGGGGGAAGCCGGGTATAATCCGAAGTTCCTATGGCGATACGAGTGCTGTTCTACGGACTGGGCCCGATTGGCGCCGCGGTAGCGCGCCAGGTGGCCTCACGCAAGGGATTTCAAATTGTCGGCGCGGTCGATATTGACCGCGCGAAGATCGGCCTCGACCTCGGTCAGGTGATCGGACTCGACAAGAAGTTGCGCATTCGCGTCACCAACGATGCACTGGGCGCCATAAAGGCCGGCAAGCCCGACGTTGCCGTGCTGTGCACCAGTTCCTCACTGAAGAAGGTGATGCCGCAGATCGCGCAGGTGCTCGGCAAGAAGGTGGCGATCGTCTCGACCACCGAGGAGCTCTCCTACCCGGTTGGCAAGAACCGCGCCCTCGCGAAAAAAATCGACGCCCTCGCGAAGAAAGCCAAGGTGGCCGTGGTCGGCACCGGTGTGAACCCCGGCTTCGCCATGGACGCGTTGCCCATCACGCTGACCGGCATCTGCGAACGCGTCGACAGCATTCGCGTCGACCGCATCCAGGATGCGCGCACCCGCCGCCTGCCGTTCCAGCAGAAGATTGGCTCGGGTCTCACCAAGGCGCAGTTTGCCGCGAAGGTGAAAGACGGCAGCGTGCGCCACGTCGGCCTGGCCGAGAGCGTGCAGATGATCGCCGACTCCATGGGGTGGAAGCTCGACAAGGTCACCGACGAAATTCAGCCGAAGATTGCCACCGAGTCGGTCGAGAGCGAGCTGATTGCCGTCGATCCGGGCTATGTCTGCGGCATCATCCAGGACGGCATCGGCTACTGCAAGGGTAAGCCGGTCATCACGCTCCACATGGAGGCGTATCTCGGCGCGCCGGAATCGTACGACGCCGTCACAGTCGAGGGACATCCGCGCGTCACCTCGAAGGTGGCCGGCGGCCTGCACGGCGACGTGGCCACCGCGTCGATCACGGTCAACTCGATTCCCAAGATCCTTCGCGTGGCCCCAGGGCTGAGGACGATGGCCGATATGCCGATTCCGAGCTGGTTCGGCGGCAGGTAGCGGGCTTCGATTTAACGATATCCTGAAGGGGTGAAACCGGTCACCCTGTTCGCGCTCGCGGGCCTCGTCTTCGCGACCGCCGTTGCCACGGCGATTGCCCAGCGTCCAGGGGCGTTCGATCAATCGATCAACCACCCGGCGATTCGCTACAACACCACCGACGCAACGACCGTCGTCGAAGCGCTCAACCGGAAACTGGTCGAGCGGTCGGCGACGCTGGTCTTCGACGAGCAGTCGGGCTATCTCAAGTCGGTGCTGAATTTGCTCGGCATCCCGGTCGAGTCGCAAGTGCTCGTCTACACCCAGACCAGCCTGCAGGCGCAGCACATCACCATCACCAACCCGCGCGCGATCTACTTCAACGATCACGCGTCGGTGGGATACGTACCGGGCGGCGGCTTGCTCGAGATCGTGGCCCAGGATCCGGTGCTCGGATCGGTGTTTTACGTCGTCCACCAGGAACGCGCGGCGGCGCCGACCATAGGCCGAGAATCGCAGTGCCTGCGCTGCCACTTGTCGTGGGATACGCTCGGCGTGCCCGGCCAGACCATCCTGAGCACGTTCCCTCGCAAGAACGCGGACGACTACGCCAACGGCTTCACGGTGGATCACTTCCGGCCGATCGAAGATCGGTGGGGCGGATGGTACGTCACGGGCAAGCGCGTGCCGCCGAAGCATGCCGGCAACCTGCCGCTGTTCATGCCCGCTTTCGCCAGGGCTTCAGAGGGCAAGTCCGCTACCACGCCGCCACCGGCGCGCGTCTCGCTCGCGGGGCAGCTCGACATGAGCCGCTATCCCGCGCCGTACAGCGACGTGGTCGCCTTGATGGTGATGGAGCACCAGGCGCACCTGTTCAACCTGTTCACTTG
>JANMUX010000168.1:0-8728 GCA_031392125.1 Acidobacteriota bacterium
CTTGCGGTGTTGGCCATCATGAGCTGGCCAACGACAAAGGGACGAGACACGGAAGGTAACTCAGTTTGCGTAGGTGCACTGTGCTGGATTGCACACCCCCCAAAGGCATTCCATCGAGATCCCGAACGTCTACTGAGGTACCGAATATAGTCGTCCCACAGAGGACTTTCCGGGTCGTCGTGTCTGCGTCATCCGATGTCTCTCTCTATGAAGACCGTGTAACCGGTCGTGGCGGCAGCCTTGCAGTAAGCGGATGCAGCATGGATGATTCAGTCTCGTGAACCGCGCTGCCGGCGACCGACGTGACCGTGTTCGATTCGAGGTCTTCGGATTCTTCTGGGGCAACCTCGACGTTCGCGAGCCTGTGCGCGTGCGCAACCTCACCAGTGGCGGCGCGCTGATCGAAGCGGACGAGCCGCTCGCGGTGGAATCGATTCAGTCGATCTGCCTGACCATTGATGGGCAGCCCACCTTGTCTCAAGTCCGTGTCCGTCATATTCGGCCGGCGCCTGACACCTCAACCGCAAAGTTTCTGGTCGGGGTTGAATTCCTCGCGGCCTCATCGGCTTTTCAAGAAGCCGTCGAGCGCCTCGTGGCCTATCGTTCTTCTCCTACCGAACTTGCGTAACTGATTAGCCAGAGAGGGCTGACTTCTACGCTCTCTCCGCGCGAGTTTCGTCTCCCTGACAAGAAACACTGCACTCCGAAGCCTCTGCGGGTGATCGGTCGCCTCGATAAACACTCGAGAGGAAGACTTGTTGCTCCCATTTGTTGGCGACTTCTTTGCAATGAGGCGGGACATGCGTGATACGTCCCCCGATCGCCGCCGAACTCCACGCGCCGTCATCGCCGACACCGAACTCTCCGTGATGGCGTTTCCAGTGCCGGTCCGGCTACTCGATATCAGTCTCTCTGGTGTGCTGCTTGAGGCGACCCATCCGGTTGAACTGGGTACCAGCGGCACGCTCCGCTTCAGCTTTGGGGGTGTGCCGTTCTCGGCCGACGTCAAGGTGGAGCGGCTGACCCCGCTTGCACCCGCCCCCGGCCACGCTCGCTTCTCTATTGGGGCGACCTTCGTCGCGCTCAGCCGCCAGGACCAACGGGTCATTGAGCGATTTGCAGATCAGTGAGGAATACCTTGGAAGCTACCAGTCGAGAGTACACCAGCCAATTCAACGGGCCCATGGCGATCCGGTCGAAGGTGCACGTGCGCCTGATTGGGCGCAGCCCGCAAATCACCGCCCTGCAGACCGAAATTGATCGCGTCGCCCGCAGCGATGCGAAGGTTTTGATCAACGGCGAGAGCGGCGTCGGCAAGGAGATTGTCTCGCGCAGCATTCACGCCGGCGGCCCGCGGGCGGCGATGATGTTCGCGCCGGTCAACTGCGCCGGCCTGCCGGAAACCCTGCTCGAGTCGGAGCTCTTCGGTCACGTGAAAGGCAGCTTCACCGGCGCCTATCGTGACAAGCCCGGCAAGCTCGAGGCCGCCCACATGGGCACCGTATTCCTGGACGAAATTGGTGAGATGACCCTTCGCATGCAGGGTCTCTTGCTGCGCTTCCTCGAGACCGGCGAAATTCAGCGCGTCGGCGCCGACGGCGGCGCCCGCCACGTCAACGTGCGCATCATCGGCGCCACGCACCGCAACTTGCGCGAGATGATCACGCAGGGCACCTTCCGTGAAGACCTCTACTACCGGCTCAACGTGATTCAGATCACGGTGCCGCCCCTGCGCGAACGGCGCGAGGACGTGCCCGAGCTGGTCAACTACTTCCTGAGCAAGTTCGTCAGCGCAAACGGCTCGCCGATTACCGGCGTCGCGCCTGATGCCATGAAGGCGCTGATGGCCTATTCATGGCCAGGCAACGTGCGCGAGCTCGAAAACTTGATCGAACGCATGGTCGTTGCCGTTCAGCACGACACCATCGAAATGCATGACCTGCCATCGGAAGTGCGCGCGCAGGACAACGTCGCCTTCCGTCCGCGCCGCGAGCGCCGCCGCACGGTTGCTGACGACCTCTATACCCGTCTTACCGAGGGTCGCGAGTCGTTCTGGGCGACCGTCTACCCGATGTACATGGCGCGCGAGATCACCCGTGCCCATGTCCGCGATGTGGTGCGCCGTGGCCTCGAAGAGGCCCGCGGCAACTACAAAATCGTCGCCCGCCTTTTCAATATGGAATCGCGCGAATACAAGCGCTTTCTGAATTTCTTGAGGAAACATGACTGCCAGCTTCCGTTCAAAGAATATCGATAAGGGTGCTCAGGTGCTGAGGTGCTGGGGTGCTGGAGTGCTGACTGTGTTGGTGCTCGGTGCACCGGCCTTTGCGCAGACGCCGGTCACCGCGCCGCCGGCGGCAGCCGCGGTCGCCGCAGCGCCACGGGCGACCGATCCCGTCGTACCGCCCGGCTACCTGATCGGCACCGACGACGTGCTGTCGATCGTGTACTGGAAGGACAAGGACATGTCGGCCGACGCACAGGTGCGGCCCGACGGCAAGATCGCGCTGCCGCTCATCAACGAGGTCACGGCCGCCGGCCTTACGCCCGAACAGCTGCGCGAGAAGCTGACCGAAGAGTCCAAGAAGTACATGGAAGACGCCAACATCACGGTGGTGGTGCGGCAGATCAACAGCCGTAAAGTGTTCATCACCGGCGAGGTCAACAAGCCGGGGCCCTACCCGCTGACCGCCACGACGTCGGTGATGCAGCTGATCGCCATGGCCGGCGGCCTGCGTGAATACGCCAACAGCAAGAAGATCATCATCATGCGGACCGACAAGGGCCGCGCGATCAGCCTGCCGTTCAACTACCGGGACGTCACGTCGGGCAAAAACCTCGAACAAAACGTCGAACTGAAGCCCGGCGACACCGTGGTCGTGCCGTAATGATTCCGCGCTGCTTGATCACCGCCGTCCTCCTGCTCGCGCCGTCGCTGGCCGGCGCGCAGGGCCAGGCCAATCCGTTCGGCGGCCTGTTCGGTCGCACCCCCGAACGCACCGGGCAGGAGTTCACCGCGCTCGAATTCCGGACGTCGGTGGGCGGCCAGTACGACGCGGCCATTGCCGATGACTCGCTGACGCCCGATTCGGTGCTGCAGCCGGGCACGACCAGCGGCGTCAACGCGGGACTGACATTCGAACGGCGAGGCGATCGACTGCGGATTAGGGCCAGCGGCGTCGGCGCGAATCAGCAGTTCTACCGCGAGCCGGCCTTCACGGCGACGACATTCGACACCGGCGCCCTGATGTCGGCGCAGGTGACGACGCGACTGTCGATCGATGCCACCGCGGGGTATCGCCGGTCGCCCTTTTATCACCTGCCGGTCGTCTCGGCCGTTGCGGTGCCGCTGTCGGCTGTGCGACTGCCGGGCGATGCCTATGCCGCTCGCCGACTCGACAACGAGACCGCCGAGGGCATGGTGGGGTTCACCAGCGCCTACACCAAGCATTCGACGTTGACCGCCTCGGTCTCGCGCCGGTCCACCCGCTTCTTCAGCGAATCTGAGAACAATTTCGGCGTGTGGGGCGTGCAGGGCACCTGGCGGCGCAAGCTGAGCCGTGACTTCGGCGCGCACGTTGGCTATGGCCGCGAAGAGATTACCCAGGCCGTCAGCACCGCCCAGTTTGTCCACGAGACCATCGACGTCGGGATCGACTTCGCGCGCGAAATTTCACTGGCCCGTCGCACCGGCCTGACTTTCAACACGCAGACCTCGATGGTTCGCGAGGCGGGCGGCGACCGGCGCTATCGCTTGAACGGCACCGTCGCACTCACGCGTGGCTTCCGCCGCACGTGGGCAGCGTCGCTGGCCGCGAATCGCAATACCGAGTTTCTCCCGGGTTTCCTGCAACCGGTGTTCAGTGACGGCCTGAGCGCCTCGCTGGCGGGCATGCTGGCCAAGCGAGTCGAGTGGACAAGTGCGCTTGGCGCCAGCCGCGGCCGCATTGGCTTCGAGGCTCCTGAAGATTTCATCAGCTACTTCGGCCAGACGCGACTGTCGGCCGGGGTGACGCGGTTCATCGGCGTCCATGCCGAATATGTCTACTACCGCTACGACCTGCCGCCCGGTGCCAACACGGTCGTGTTGTTGCCGCAATTGTCCCGGCAGTCCGTTTCGTTCGGAGTCTCGGCCTACGTGCCGATTTTCACCAAAGTGAGGGCGCCTCGTGATCCCCGGTAAGCAGTACTCCTTCGACACCCTGGTGCAGATTGCGAGACGCCGCAAGTGGCTGATCGTGCTGCCGGCCATCCTGATCGCGGCGGTCGGCTCGGCGATCGTGCGCCAACTTCCCAACAGCTATCGCTCGGAGACGCTGATCCTGGTGGTGCCGCAACGGGTGCCTGAAAGCTACGTGCGCTCGACGGTCACGGCCCGGATTGAAGATCGGCTCCAGAGCATCAGCCAGCAGATCATGAGCAGGACGCGGCTGGAGCAAATTGTCTCGGACTTCAATCTGTATCCGAAGGAACGCGCCGAGCAGCAGCTGATGGAAGACATCGTCGAGCGGATGCGCAGCGAAGACATCGGCATCGACATCGTCAAGGGCGACGCGTTCCGCGTCAGCTACAAGGCCGACGACCCGCGCACCGCCCAGCGCGTGACCGAGCGGCTGGCATCGCTGTTCATCGACGAAAGCCTGCGCGACCGCGAAGTGCTGGCCGAAGGCACCAACCAGTTCCTCGCCACGCAACTGGATGAGGCACGCCGGCAGCTCGTGCTCAACGAGAAGAAACTCGAAGAGTACCAAGGTCTGCACAACGGCGAGCTGCCGTCACAGATGGCCGCCAACCTCCAGGGCCTGCACAACACCGAGATGGCGCTGCAGACGATTGGTGAGTCGCTCAACCGCGATCGCGAACGCCGGCTGTTGCTCGAGCGCTCGGTCGCCGACATTGTCGAGGCGCCAGACGACGCGCCGACCGGTTCCGCCGCGGCGCCGTCGGAGATGGCCAAGACCCTGGCCGAGGAGCTGCGCACTGCGGAGCAGGCGCTGCTGGCGGTGGAGCTGAAGTTGAAGCCGGAGCATCCGGATGTCCGGCGGCTGCGCCGTAACGTCGATGAATTGAAGAAGCGGGTCGAGGCTCAGCAGATGGACGGCACGTTGGCGGCGAAGTCGCGCGCGCCGGTGGCCATGGACTACGCCCGTCGCAAGCGGCTGACCGACGCCAAGGCGGAGCTCGAGAACCTCGACCGCCAGCTCGAAGCCAAGATCGCTGAAGAAGGCCGTCTGCGCGGGACGCTCGGCATGTATCAGGCGCGCATTGAGGCGTCGCCCGCCCGCGAGGCGGAGCTGGCGGCCATCACCCGCGACTACGAGACGCTGCAGCAGTCGTATCGCGGCCTGCTTCAGAAAAAGGAAGAATCGCAAATCTCCGCCAATCTCGAACGCCGCCAGATCGGCGAGCAGTTCAAGATTCTCGACCCGGCGCGGATGCCAGAGAAGCCCGCCAGCCCCGATCGGCCGCGGCTGTATCTGATCGCCATCCTCGCCGCCCTCGGCCTGGGCGTCGCCTTCGCCGCCACCGCGGAATACTTCGACCGCTCGTTACGCACCGAGGCTGACGTGCGAGCGGCGCTGAACCTGATGGTGCTGGCGACGGTTCCTTACATGCGCGATGCCGTGGCTTCCGGCCAACGGCTGCGCCGGCGACTGGCCATGGGGCTTGGTGCCGTCACTGCTCTCTCTGTATGCGCCGCCGTGGCGTGGAGGCTGTTGCGATAGTCATGTATGAACGGTATTACGGCCTGCACGAGCGGCCCTTCGACCTGTCACCTAATCCTCGGTTCCTGTGCTTCACGCCGCAGCACAAGGAAGCGCTCGTTCACCTGCAATACGGGCTGAGCGGCCGCCCGGGCATCACGATGCTGGTCGGCGAGGCCGGCACCGGCAAGACGACATTGGTACGCGCGGCCCTGCAAGCGTCGGCGGGTACTTCGACGATCGTCCACCTGTCGAACCCGACGATGACGCGCGATGAGTTTCTCGAATACCTCGCGTACGGCTTCGGTTTCAGCGAGGAGGCCGGCCGCTCGAAGGTGCATTTCCTGCGTGAACTCGAACGTGCGCTGATGAGCGACGCCGCCGACAAGCACGTGCTGGCGCTGGTGGTTGATGAAGCGCAGAGCGTGCCGTACGAGCTGCTCGAGGAAATCCGGCTGTTGACCAACGCCGAGGCCGCCACCGGTCGCTCGTTGGCGGTGGCACTGGTTGGGCAGCCCGAGCTGGCAGGCCGCCTGGAGGAGCCGCGGTTGCGTCAGCTCAAGCAGCGGGTCGTCTTGCGCTGCGAGCTCACGGCGCTCAGCCTCAAAGACACCGCCGCCTACATTGCCGGTCGCGTCCGGACCGCGGGCGGTGATGCCACACGGCTTTTCTCGCGCGATGCAGTCGTCGCGATTCACGAACGGTCGAAGGGCATTCCCCGGGTCATCAGCGTGATCTGCGACAACGCGTTGGTCAATGGGTTTGCCGCCGACCAGAAACCGGTTGCCGTCTCGACCATTGTCGAGGTCTGCAAATCGCTGTCGTTCAATGTCGCACTCGACTCGTTCGCCCCGGCCGCGCCGTTCATGCCTCCGCCGGAGGCCACACCGGCTCCTGCACAGTCGCCGATGTTCGCGGGTTTCGCCCGCGTCCGTCGCTCTTCATTTTTTTAAGGCTACGTCATGACACGACTCAGTGAAGCTCTCAAGCGCGCCGCCGACACGTCGGGTGACGTCGTAATGCTGCGCGACGATTCCGCCGCGGCGGTGGCATGGCAGTTTCCGCTCGACGACCTGCAGGCGCCACCGGCGCCGGCGCGGGTGCCGGCGCCTGCCCCCGCACCTGAGCCTGAACCTCAGGTGGCCGTCGATGTGGCCCACGCGCAGGCGGCTCCGGCGGTCTCGCTGGTATCGCGATTCAGTGACCAGGAGCGCAGCCGCCTGGTGGTTGGCGCCCAAGCGGATCCGGCGCTGGTCGAGCAGTATCGCCACCTGGCCGCGGTGCTTCACCATGCTCAGAGTGAATCCGGTTGCCGCAGCGTGATGGTCACGAGCGCGCTGCCGTCCGAAGGCAAGACGCTCACCGCCACCAACCTTGCGCTGACCCTGAGCGAGTCGTATCAGCGGCGGGTGTTGCTGATCGATGCCGACCTGCGTCGCCCACGCATCAAGGACATGTTCGGCCTCCCGGACGGCGAGGGCCTGACCGACAGCCTCAATCATCCGCGCGGCGGCAAGTTGCCGGTCTGCCAGATCACGCCGACGCTCTGGGTCCTGACTGCCGGCCGGGCTACGGCCGACCCCATGAGCACGCTGGTGTCAGGTGCGATGAAGCATCTGCTGGCCGAGGCGCGCGAGGCCTTTGACTGGGTGGTGGTCGATACGCCGCCAATTGCGATTCTGCCGGACGCCAACCTGCTCGCATCGATGATCGACACGGCGTTGCTGGTCGTCAGTGCGGAAGCGACGCCGTATCCGATGGTGCAGCGCGCGGCGCAGGCGATTGGGCCCTCGCGCATCCTGGGCGTCGTGCTGAACCGCGCCCCGGCATCGGGAATGCCGTCGGGATACGGCTACTACGCGCGCACGGGAACACCGGGTCCTGACGCGCGGCCGCGCTGGTCGCGGTGGTTTGCGAAGCGCAGGGCCGTGCCCCATGTTCAGTAAAGCGTGGCGATCGGTCGTCCTGGTGTGCGGCGAAGCACTCCTGTTGATTGCCGCCGTCATCATCAGCAGCTTTGCGGTTGCCGGGCCGTACGCCTGGGAACTGCTCACCGACAACACGGCGATCTTTCGCGTGTTGCTGGTGGTCCTGGTGTGCCAGGTGTCGCTGCACTACGTCGACCTCTACGACCTGCGCACCATCACCAGCAAGCATGACCTTGCGGTCCGCATCGCCCGTGCAATTGGCGCGGCCTCGCTGATTCTTGGTATCACCTACTGGCTGTTCCCGCTGCTGGTCGTCGAACAGGGCATATTCCTGCTGTTTGCCGCCGTGGCGCTGCTGCTGGTCATTGCGTGGCGCTCGGCCTTCGAATGGGTGACCAGCCACATCGCGCCGCGTGAGCGGCTGCTGCTGGTTGGCACGAGCCCGGCGGCCATCACCCTTGCGCGCGAGCTGTTCGAGCGACGGCAGGAGTTTGGCGTCGACATTGTCGGCTTCGTCGATCCCGACCCGGCTCGCGTCGGCGCGCCGGTGATCAACCCAGGCGTGGTCGGCACCATCGACGACATTCCCGGCCTGACGGCCAGCCTTCGGGTCGACCGCGTGGTGGTCAGTCTGTCAGATGAGCGCGGCAAGTTGCCCATGGGCCAGCTGCTCGACGTCCGGCTGCGCAGCGGCGTGGTGTTCGATCACCTTGCCTCGGTCTACGAGGAGTACACCGGCAAGATTGCCCTCGAGAATCTGCGTCCGAGCTGGCTGATCTTCTCTGCCGGGTTCCGCAAGACGCGCACCTTGCTGGTCACCAAGCGGGCCTTCGACATTCTGGCCGCCGTGTGCGGCCTGATCCTGGCCGCGCCACTGATGGCGGTGTCGGCCTTGATCGTGAAGCTGGAATCGCGGCGCGACCCGGTCCTCTATCACCAGGAACGTGTCGGCCTGAACGGCAAGGTGTTCACCATTCACAAGTTCCGCACCATGTGCACGGATGCTGAAGCCGGCACCGGCCCGATCTGGAGCGGCGCCAACGACACCCGCGTGACCTCGGTCGGCAAGTTCATGCGCAAGACCCGCCTCGACGA
>JANMUX010000187.1:0-7335 GCA_031392125.1 Acidobacteriota bacterium
GACGGTCTCGTCGCGCGGCCGCATCAGCACCTGGCCGGCGCCTTCGACCGTGCGCTGGAACACCTTGCCAGGTGCGCCGACCCACCACGCCGGCGGGGCTTCAGCCGTCGCGGCGTCGAAGTCCCAGCTCCAGGGAAGCGGCTCGATCACGCGCACGCGCGCCGTGCCGCTGATGGCACCGACCGTGGCCTTGACGACGCCCGCCGTCGAGCCCGCCTTGGCCGAGGTATAGGTCCCCTTCGCGTCGACCGCGCCCGACAGTTGCTCGACCGTCCACTGCGCCGCCGGCTCTTCGCGAATGAAGTTGCCCTTGGCGTCGAACAGGCGCGCCTTGAGCGACACGGTCTGCCCCGGCGACAGCAGCGATTCGTATGGAAAGACTTGGACCCATGCGGGTGCTGAGGTGCTGGGGTGCTGAGGTGCTGGGGTGCTGGCGTGCTGGGGTGCTGGAGTGCGCGAGGGTGCAGCCGCGGGACGCGCGACGCGCTTGCCAATGGCATACATCGCATCCATCGTCGTCACGTAGATGCGGCCATCGGCGACGATCGGCGAGGCGACCACCGGTTCGGGTGCTTGTG
This sequence comes from Acidobacteriota bacterium, assembly GCA_031392125.1. Taxonomy (GTDB): domain Bacteria; phylum Acidobacteriota; class Vicinamibacteria; order Vicinamibacterales; family UBA2999; genus 12-FULL-67-14b. The sequence goes on from JANMUX010000187.1 coordinate 579, forward strand.
CGGTGCCAAGCACATCCTCATCGAGCACTTCGACGCCGCTCGCGCCCGGCCGGAGAATGTAGAACTTGCCGTTCTCGGTCCCGACATACAACTTGCCGTCGGCCAGCAGCGGCGAGCCCTTCTGCAGCGTGCCGAGCGTCTTCTCCCACAGCTTCGTGCCAGTCTTCAGATCGAACGCGCCGACGATGGCGCTGTTGTCGACGGTGTAGAGGCGCTCGGCGTCCGCCACCGGCGAAGCAAAGCTCGGGAGGAACCCTCGAGTGCGCCACTTGAACGCGTCGGGCGTCAGCACGCCAGTGCGGGTCGCGTCGACCGCCGCAATCATCCCCATCTCGGTGGTGTCCAGGTTCTCTTCACCATGGGTGATGTACGCCACGTTGTCGCGGAACAGCGGGCTGTTCAGGATCGCCCGCTTGCTGACATCGATCGACCACATCCGCTCGCCCGTGTTCAGCTTCAACGCGTGGTAGCCGCCGTCGGTACCGCCGACAATCAGCGCGCGCGTGCCATCGATGGTGCTGACGATCGGTGTCGAGTAGTTGGTGTCGTAATGGCGCACTTGCGGCGATGCAATCCACACCGTCTGCCCCGTCTTCTTGTCGAACGCGAAAAAGCGGTTGCCGGTGCGGTTCAGGTCGCCCCACGCCATGACCAGCGCGTTCAAGAAGACCTTGTCGCCTTCGATAATCGGCGACACCGTGCGGCCGCCGTGGGTGGTGACCGCGCCGTATTCATCGGGCAGCGAGCGTTCCCACAGGGTCTTGCCGTCCGGCGCCAGGCAAACCAGCTGCGCCGAAACGGTGAACAGATAAATGTTGCCGGTTTCCGGATCCACTGCCGGCGACGCCCACGACGCGCGGTGTTGTGGCACGTCGCTCAAGTACTGGCTGAAGCGGCGCTCCCACACGATCTTGCCGGTTTCCGCATCCAGGGCGACCAGGCGTTCCTGGGTGTTGGCAGGGTCGCCGGTCGGGGTGTTCAGGTAGATACGGTTGCCGAAGACCACCGGTGAGGAGCGGCTGCCAATCGGGATTCGCCACGCCAGGTTGTCGCCGGCCGGTGACCACTTCGACGGCAGGTTCGTCTCAGTAGAGTGGCCGTCGCGCGAAGGTCCACGCCATTCGGGCCAGTTGGCGGCGGCCGGCACCGCGATCGAGGCGGCCACCAACGCGGCGGCCAGGCCCGAGCAGCGCAAGACGAACGGCGTGAGTGGGGGATACATGAGTGGCTTACGCAATCCTTTCAAGGGCCGTTTACGAAGCCGGCCGCATGAGAATGCTATCCGTTCGGGCGGCCCGGTTCGCGGTCTTTTCCGACGCCGCGAAATGGGCGGGGACCGAGAAAAGCACCAGTGACCGGGATGGCGCACAAAAAATACGTTAGTGTCGTATAATGTCTCATCGCCTACTGACGCGGCCTAGCTGTCCGATACACTGAAGGTCACTATAGTGGCGAGTACGGCGGGGCGTTCCGCCGGCTGGAGAATTCCGCATGAGAAAGCACGTTATTGCGGCCATTTGCGGCCTCATGGCCGTTGGCGCTGTCGGCATCAGCGCGAAGCAGGGCGTCGCCTCGCTGGTTCCGCGCGTACAAAGCTTGAAATTTGCAGAGCCCTGGCGGCCCAACCGCGGTAGCGGCGCCACCCGGGTGATCGGAACGGTGATCGACATCGGCCAGGTGCCGGTAGCCGGGGCCAAAGTACAGCTCCGCAACCTCTCCACCGGCGCCATCGACCTGACCAGCGAGTCAAACGCAAATGGCGAGTATGAGTTCGCCATGGACAGCTCAGGCACCTACGTGGTCGAAATGGTCCGGCTCGACGGCTATGTCATTTCGTTGAGTAACGCGGGCTCGGTGGCGCGCTTCGAGACCTTGCAGACGGTCATTCAGCTGCCCGGTCGCTGGGACGCGGCGGTCAATAACGTGATCGCGCAGTGGCGATTCCGCGGCTTCATGGGCATGAGCGCCGAGACCAGCATGACGGCGGCCACCCTGACGCTCGCTGCCAATCAAAACGTCTCGCCGGTGGACGCCGGCGAACCGGTGTCGCCATAACTCGTCGCTAACCATGTCGAACGAATCAGAGACCCCACGGCCGGCCCCGCCCGCTTCGAGCGGCCCGCCGATGGCAGTGGGGCCGGAACCGCACCTCTTCGATCGGCTCTCGGTCCTGTACAAGTACCGCTGGGCCAGCATCACCCTGTTCACGCTCGTGGTCGGGTGGGTGATGGTCGACAGCTACACGCGCATTCCGGTCTACCAGGCTCGTGCGCAGGTGCTGATCGAGGATCCGAACGCCGATGTCGCGACCCCCTCGGAGATCAACCGCACGGTGCCGACCTCCGACCCCGAGGTCTACATGCAGACGCAGCTGCGCATCATGCGCGGCCGCGACCTGGCCGGACGGGTCGCCGCGAAGCTCGACATGCAGCGGGTGCCTGAGTTCAACGGCCAGGGTCCCAAGCCAACGCAGCTGGCGATCGCCATTGCGCTGGTGAAGTACTACGCGGTGTGGCCCTATCGGCTGATCACCTCGGCGCAAGCCGACGGCCCGGCGCCGCTCGGCATCGATGTGGTCGATGCCGCGAGTTATCCCGACGCGCTGATCAGCCGTCAGGGCGTGGCACAGGTGCGCGGCAGCCAGCTGGTTGATATCTCTTTCAATTCGGCGGACCCTGTCTTCGCGGCGCGCGCGGCCAACGTGTATGCCGAGGAATACGTCAACGCCAACCTGTCGCTCAAGGTTTCGACGCTGGAGAAGAGCGCCGACTGGCTGACCGGCGAAGTCCAGAAGCAGGGCGAGCTGGTGAAGCAGAGCGAGCTTGCGCTCGCGCAATACAAGGAATCGCGCGACGCCGGTTCGCTCGACAGCAGCCAGAACATCATCCTGGCCCGCCTCACGCAATCGAATGAAGCGGTCACCCGGGCGCGGCTCGATCGCATCCAGAAAGAGGGGCTGTGGCGCCAGATCCAGGACGCCGGCACCGACGTCGACACCATCTCGTCGGTGTTGAACAACACCTACATTCAAGGCTTGCGGGCGTCATTGAACACGCTGGCACAGGAGCGGTCGCGCGCGGCCGATCGCTACGGCGAGAAGCACCCTGATTTCCAGAAGGCCGTGACGGCGCTGGCAAATGCGGAGCGGAATCTCGAAGCGGAGATCGCCAAGGCCAAGCAGAACGCGAAGAACGAATTCGACGCCGCCATGACGCAGGAGCGCGAGCTGCAGCGGCAGCTGAACCAGTCGAAGGCCGACGCCACGGAACTGGGCCGCAAGGGCGTGGATTACGCGGTGCTCTTCCGTGAATCGGAGTCGAACCGCACGGTCTACAACCAGTTGCTGACGCGCGAAAAGGAATTGCGCGTCGTCGCCAACAGCCGCACCAACAACGTGCGGGTGGCCGACCGCGCCGAGGTGCCGGCCACGCCGTTCACGCCGAACCATCGGCGCGACTGGGTCTACGCCATCGCGCTCGGCCTCGCGCTCGGCCTCGCGATCGCCTTTGGTATCGACTACCTGGACGACACGGTCAAGACGCCCGATGACATCACTCGGCGTCTCAAGCTGAAGTTCCTGGGCCTGGTGCCGGTCGTCGCCGGTGAGCGACATCCGCTGATCTCGGGTCCGGTACCCCACGACTTCGGCGAGGCCTACCGCGCGATTCGCACGTCGCTGGCGGCCCAGTTCACGCACGACGGCCCGCGGGTGGTCGCGGTTGCGAGCTCGCAGCCGCTCGAAGGCAAGACGACCACGGCGGTCAACATCGCCATGGCGCTGGCCGTGGGCGGCGCCAGGGTGTTGCTGATCGATGCCGACATGAGACGTCCCAGCGTGCACAAGGCGTTGCGCATGAGCAACGACCGCGGCCTGTCGCAGTTGCTCGCCGGCCAGGCTCGCATGCGCGAAGTGGTGCAGCGCACGCACGACCCGAACCTGCTGACGATCACGGCCGGCCGCACGCCTGCCAATCCGTCGGAGCTGTTGGCGTCGGACCGCATGCGCGCGCTGCTGACCGGTCTTGAAACCGGGCCGTTCGATTGGATCATCATCGACACGCCGCCGGTGCTCGCGGTCACCGACGCCGTGATCCTGGCGCCGCTGGTCGGTGCGGTGGCGTTCGTGATCGGTGCCGAGATGACGCGCTGGCGGCTGGCCGAGCGTGCCGTGGAAACATTGCTGGGCAGCAATCCGCGCAACGTGCTCGCGGTGCTGAACAAGGTCAACTTCGGACGCAACAAGTACTACTACTCGCGCTACTACGGCCACCAGTACAAGAATTACTACGCCGAATCGCCGGCGGCCTGACCCGTGCAGCGCACGCTGCTGTTCCTTCTGGTCGCCGGCTCTTACCTGCTCTTCGCTGGCGGGCCACCATGGACGCTGGCCCCGTTACTAGGGCTCGCGGCGCTGGCCGCACTCGCGGCCCCGCGCCGCACCTTTGCCTTCCCCACCGACCAGCGACTCCTGGATCTCTCGCTACTCGCGATCATCGCTGGCGTCCTGGTGCAAACCATTCCGATGCCGCCGGGCCTTGTCTCGGTCGTCTCACCTGATGCTGGCCGGGTGCGCGGCGCCCTCGCGTTTGCGACCGTCCACGAGCGTGGGTGGATGTCGCTATCGATCGATCCCCAGGCCACGCTTCGCAGCGCGGGCACTGTGGCGCTCGGCATTCTCGCCTTCTGGACCGCGCGCGCCGTGTTCGGGGCCGGCGGGAACACGCGCAGCTTTTGCAGGCTGCTGGGGCTGTTCGGGGCCATTGTCGCCGTGCTGGCGATTATCCAGAAGGCAGCAACGCCCCGGCTGTTGCTGTTTGTGCTGCAACCAGACGCGAGGAGCGCGAGCCCCTTTGGCGCCTTCACCAACCGCAATCACTTCGCGGCGTGGCTGCTGCTGGTGACGGCGCCGGTCTGCGGCTACCTGATCGCACGGCTGCGCACCCACCAGACCTACCGCGCCCGCAGTTGGCGCGAGGCGCTCAAGCTGTTTCTCGGCTCTGGCATCGTGCTGACCGCCGCCGCCAGTGCCACGACCGTGCTCGTGCTGCTGGCGACGCTGTCGCGGTCGGCGGTGATCGGCCTGGGCGCAGCGGCGGTTTGCGGCTGGGCGCTGGGGCGGCACCGCATGAATATTGAACGCACTCACCTGCCGACGATTCTCGGGCTGACCGGTTCCGCGCTGCTCGCCGCCATGCTGTTGATTGACATCGACGGCTGGGCGACGCGGCTGCAGCAAAGCCTGAGCGTGCAAGGCGGGTTCAGCCGCCTGTCGATCTGGCGCGAGAGCGTGCCGATGATCCGCGATTTCTGGCTCACCGGCACCGGCGCCGGCACCTACTCCGACGCCATGACCCAGTATCAAGAGTCGCGCGTGTGGGTGGGCTCGATGCAGCGGTGGGCACACTTCAACAACGCCCACTCGGCCTACGTCCAGCTGGCCAGCGAGGGCGGACTGCTGCTGGTCGTGCCCGTGCTCGCAGCACTTGGCCTGCTGCAAGCGCTGGCACGCCGCGCGGTTCGTGCCGATAAGGGCGAGATGTTCTGGGTGCGCGTCGGCGCCACGGCCGGTTTGGCCGGGGTCGCGGTACAGGGAATTTGGGAAGTGCCGCTGGTGATGCCCGCCAACGCCGTGTTGTGCGGAGTGCTGGCGGGGTTGGTGTTATTCCGCCGCGATGCCTCCCGTTCCGTTCCTATGCCGGAGCGAGGCTGAACGCCGCATGCTGATTGTCGGACTGAACGCCTATCACGCTGACGTCGCCGTGGCCGTGCTGCGTGACGGCGTGCTGGTCGCGGCGCTCGAAGAAGAGCGGTTCTCGCGCGTCAAGCACGCAGCGGGCTTCCCGGCGCGCGCCATTGCGCGCGCCCTGGCCATGGCCGGGGCGCAGCCGGGCGAAGTCGACATCTGGGCCGTCGCGCGGGGACGTCGCGTCCACCTGCTGCAGAAGGCGCGGTTTGCGCTGACCCATCTGCCAGGACCCGCGCTGCTCGGGCAATATCGCAATACCGCCGGCAAGAGCGCCAGCATTCCCGACGTCATTGCCGCCTCGTTCAACCTGGATCGCGCGACCGTGGCCGCGCGAATGCGCTACATCGAGCATCACCCGGCCCACTTGGCGAGCGCCTATCGCACGAGCGGCCTGGACGAAGCGGCGTGCTGTGCGATCGATGGGTTTGGCGACTTCGTCAGCGTGTCGACGGCGCACGGCCGGCACGGACGCCTGGACGTACTCGACCGGGTGTACTTCCCGCACTCGCTCGGCATGATCTACCTCGCCATCACTCAGTACCTGGGCTTCAAGAAGTTTGGCGACGAATACAAGGTGATGGGCCTGGCGCCGTACGGCACGCCACGCCACACCGACGCCCTCCATCGCCTCGTCCGGCTTGACCCCGGCGGCGGCTTTCAACTCGACCTCGACTACTTCAGGCACTGGACTGGCGAAGTCACCATGACCTGGCAGTCTGGCGAGCCGATCGTGCCCGATGTCTATACCGGCAAATTGATCGAGCTGCTCGGGCCGGGCCGACAGGCTGACGAGCCGGTCACCAGCCGCCATGAAGATCTCGCGGCTTCGGTTCAACAGGTGTTCGAAGACGCGGCGTTCCACGTGCTGCGAGGCGTTCACGAGAAAGTGCCGGTCGACTCGCTGTGCCTGGCCGGCGGTTGCGCGATGAACAGCGTCGCCAACGGCAAGATACGGCAGCACACGCCATTCCGCCATGTCTTCATTCAACCGGCCGCTGGAGACAACGGCAC
>JANMUX010000197.1:0-1614 GCA_031392125.1 Acidobacteriota bacterium
CGCGTGGACTGCTCGAGATACGCCATCAGGCGCCCCCACTCGAGGATCTTCGTGAGGATGTTGGAGACGTACTCGCAGGCGATGTGCGCGCCGCCGAGCTGCGCCACCGAATCGTCGCCGTACTCGTTGAAGACGCGCGCGTAGAGCTTGTCGGCGCGTGCGACCGCGGCACTTGCGCCGGCGTCGCTCGACGGGCCGGCCGGCGCGCTCATCTTGTCGGCGAACTCGTCCAGGAACAGGCGACGGAGGGATTTCGCCGAGCGGGAGTACCTGGCGAAGAGCGCTCCCTTTACCGTCTCGGGGAGGTTGGTCAGGGCGAACACATGCCCGTCGAGATTCGTGAAGTACGGCGCAAGCCGCGCTCGCTCGTCGTCTGAAAACGCTTCGGCAGGCACGCGCGAATTGTAGCGTATCGTTCGCAGTCCGGGGAGGGCTCGCGGCCGAGGCGCAACCCCACCTGGCCGACGTGCGTCGGATTCATGAGGCCGATCTCGCGCGCGGGAATCTCGCACGCGGGTTCGGTCGAGTGGTCCTGCCGTTTGCGTTGCCGTCGCGGTATCATCTGCACGAATCGGTGGTGCGGAACGCTGGGCCCGGCGCGCGGCCGGCAAGGATCACGAAACGGGTTGGGCCGCACGGCATGCGCCACAGTTTTGCGACGCATCTCCTGGAAGACGGGTACGACAGGAGATCAACCATGGGTGACAGGATCTTCAGGCAAAACGCGACGCGCGTCGGCGGTATCGGGGCGCTCGCTGGTGCCGTGATCTCGGCCTGGAACCTGCTCGGCATGTACGTCACGATTCCGGTCGCGACGTGGGACGTGGTTCGGCAGGTGTTGTTCCTCGCCGCGCTGGCCGTCATCGTGGCGGTGGTGGCTCGTGCGGCTCGCGCCGGGGGATCCTGGGGAATCACAGGAGGGCTGGCGACGCTCGTCGCGATTGGCTGTGCCGCAACGGTGCTGGGTACCTACGCCGTGAGTACGATGCTGGGCACGGACCGGATCCGCCAGGTTCCGGAGTTCATCCATGACTACACCAACAATGGATACACGTCGCCCGCAACCTATCTGGCCGACCACTATTGGGCGTTACTGGAACTCCAGGCGTTCACCTGGGTCATTGGTGTAGTCGGACTGGTGGCGGTTGGGACGGCCTTGGGCCGGGCGGCGGCGAGCATCGCGTCGCGCGGCGGGGCCTGACAAGCCGCGGCAGCCGACGAGCGCCGGGCAGACCGCGGTCCACTGCGCGCCGAGGGCTCCGCTCGCGGCTGAGCGGCAGGTCGTTAGCCCGACTGAGGAACAAACGATGGCTGGCGCAGAACTTCGCTTCAAATCCGAACCGCGGCTCGTGCAACGGCTGCCGTTTGCCAGCGAAAGTGGACTCCAGCGCCGAGGCGCGCCGGAGAGTCGCAGGGTCCGAGGCGTTGAAACTGGCCGAGGAGCACCCGATGAACTCCGCAGCGCCTGGTCAAAGCACTTCCCCGGTTGAGGTGACAAACGTCTCGGTGCACGGGTTCTGGGTCTTCGTGGCCGACCGTGAGTTGTTCGTTCCGTTTGCAGTTCCCCTGGTTTCGCGATGCGGCGGTCGGGGCGATCACGAACGTGCAGCTACC
>JANMUX010000231.1:0-10266 GCA_031392125.1 Acidobacteriota bacterium
GCGCTGGCCACCAGCTGCGGCAGGTGGCTGACCGCGGCCATCAAGCGATCGTGTTCTTCGCCGCGGTCGGTCAGCACCACCGGTCGCGCCCCGAGCGCCTCGACAAACCTGACGGCGCGACGGACCGCGTCGGGTGATTCAGGGTTGGTCAGAAACCACGCGCGGCCATCGAACAGGTCGGGCCGGGCTTCCGACGGCCCGGTTGTCGTACCGCCCGCCATCGGGTGGCCGCCGACAAACTGCGAGAGCTGCGCTGCCGCCGCGGCTGCCATGATGGCGCGCTTGGTGCTGCCGGTGTCGAGGATCAGGGCCTCGGGGTGCATGATCGAACCGAGCCGCGGCAGGGTGCGGATGATGACATCGACCGGCATGGCCAGGACCACGACCAGGGAATTGCTGATCGACTCGAGCGGATCGCCCTGGTCCACAGTGCGCACCTCGAGCCCGGGCCAGCGCCGCGAGGCGGCCAGTGCCACCGACGTGCCAATCAGCCCCGGTCCGACCACGGCAAGCCGGGGCTGGGTGTCAGGCATGGCTCAGCGCGCCCAACCGCGGCGGGCCACCGGTTCGAGGCAGATGCTGCGCCCGATGGCCGGCGCGATGATGCGCAGTTCCGCCATCAGCCGATCGAACTGCGACGGGAACATCGACTGCGCGCCATCACTCATGGCGTGGTCGGGATCGTTGTGCACCTCGATGATCAGCCCATCGGCACCGGCGGCGACCGCGGCCCGTGCCATCGGCGCCACCTTGTCGCGCCGGCCCATACCGTGGCTTGGGTCGACGAAGATCGGCAGGTGCGAAAGCTCCTTGATGATTGGGATGGCCGACAAGTCGAGGGTGTTGCGCGTGAAGGTTTCGAACGTGCGGATGCCGCGTTCGCACAGGATGACGTCGGTGTTACCGCCCGCCAGGATGTATTCCGCCGACAGCAGCCACTCCTCCATCGTCGCGGCGATGCCGCGTTTCAGCAGAATCGGCTTGCGCGTCCGCCCGAGTTCGCGGAGCAGCGTGAAGTTCTGCATGTTGCGCGCGCCCACTTGGTAGATGTCGGCATACTTGCCGATCACTTCGATCTGGCTGGCATCCATCACCTCGGTGACCAGCTTGAGATCGTGGGCGTTGGCGCCCGCCTGCAGCAGCTGCAGGCCGGCCTCGCCCATGCCCTGGAAGCTGTACGGCGACGAGCGCGGCTTGAACGCACCGCCGCGCAGAATCTTGGCGCCCGCGCGCTTGACCGCGGCCGCGGTCGCGTGAACCTGCTCTTCGCTTTCGGCAGAGCACGGTCCTGCGATCACGATCACTTCGTCGCCGCCGATGCGGACGTCACCGAGGGTGATGATGGTGTCGTCGGGCTTGAAGGTCCGACCGGCCAGCTTGTATGGCTGGGTAATGCGCAGCACTTCATGCACGCCCGCCATCAGCTCGATCAGCCGTGGATCCACCTTGCCGCCGCCGACGACGCCGAGCACGATGCGCGAGGCGCCCGTCGAGCGGTGCACGTCCATGCCCATTTCCACCAGGCTGGCGATCACCGCTTCCACGTCGGTGTCACTCGCCCGCTCTTTCATTACGACAACCATGACTACTCCTTGCCCTTCTCGCGGGCATCACGTTCGGCTTCCAGTCGCTGAATGCGCCTGGCCTCGTCCATGATGCGTTCGTACAACCGTGCCACGGCGTCGCTATCGAGCGGCCCGCCAAGGGCGGCGTTGACCTGCCGCACGTGCGCCAGCACCGCGGCCTCACGCGCCGGCTCGTAGATCGGCCGCCCCAATTCGTGTTTCAAGCGGCCGACCGAGTACGCGCAACGCGCGCGACTGTCAAGCAGGCGAACGATGACCTCATCGATCTTGTCGATTTCGTCCCGAAGATCTTCCAGGTTCAGTTCCGCAGCCATCGCACGTACCCTTCCACCTCGTCCAGCAGGCCCGGGGCCTGTCCGTGCTCGGCAATCACTTGTACCAACGCGCTCCCCACCACCGCGGCATCAGCCCATTGGCCGACGGCCCTAATGTGCTCGGGACGTGACAACCCGAATCCCAACGCCAGCGGCATGGGCGTCTCGGCCTTCACGCGCTCGGCCAACTCGCGGGCCGAATCATCCACCGTGTCGCGGACCCCGGTGACCCCGAGCCGTGAAATACCGTAAAGAAAGCCGCTGCCCAGCGTGGCCGCCTTGCGAATCCGTTCGACCGTGGTCGTTGGACTCAACAGGAAAATTGTATCAATCCCGGCGCCTGCAAAAGCGCTCCGGAACGCCTCGCCCTCCTCGGGGGGCATGTCCAGGGTCAGTACTCCGTCGACGCCCGCATCCTGTGCCTCCCGGACGAACTGGTCCAGACCCATCCGAAGTATCGGGTTGGCGTAGCTAAAGATGACGACCGGGGCGGAAATATCTGCACGGGTCGCCGCCAGCATGGACAAAACCTTCGGAAGGGTCGTTCCGGCCGCCAGGGCGCGCTCGGTCGCGCGCTGAATCACCGGACCATCGGCCAGGGGATCTGAGAATGGCACGCCGACCTCGATCACGTCGGCACCGGCCCGGTCGAGGCGCTTGAGGATGCCCGCGCAGCGGTCCAGGTCGGGGTCGCCGGCGGTGACGTAGGTGACCAGGCCGGTCTCGCCTTTCGCGCGCAGCGTCTTGAAGCGCTCGCTAATCCGCGACATGGCCGGCCTCCTTGAGAATTTGCTCCACGGTCTGCACGTCCTTATCGCCTCGCCCCGACAGGTTGACCAGCAACACCGCGTCGGGACCGAAGCGCTTCGCGCTCTTCAGGACATAGGCGATCGCGTGAGCCGACTCCAAGGCCGGAATGATCCCCTCGAGGCGGGCCAGCTGCTGAAACGCCTCGAGTGCCTCTGCATCGGTCGCGAACGGGTACTCGGCGCGGCCGGTCTGCTGCAGGAACGCGTGCTCGGGCCCCACCGCCGCGTAATCGAGTCCGGCCGACACCGAATGCGTCGCCTCGATGTTGCCGTGCTCGTCTTGCAGGACGAAGGTGCGGGTGCCCTGCAACACGCCGGTTGCGCCGCCGGCGAACCGCGCCGCATGCCGGCCCGGCCGAATCGCCTCGCCGCCGGCTTCCACGCCGATCAACTTCACGTCCGCATCGTCCATGAAGGCGTCGAAGATGCCGATCGCGTTGCTGCCGCCGCCCACGCACGCGATCACCGCATCGGGCAGGCGGCCGACCTGCGCGAGACACTGTTCGCGCGCTTCCCTGCCGATCACGGACTGAAACTCGCGGACCATCAAGGGATACGGGTGCGGACCGAGCGCCGAGCCGAGCAGGTAGTGAGTGTCGCCGGGTCGGGCGACCCAGTCGCGCATGGCCTCGTTGATGGCGTCCTTGAGCGTGCAGCTGCCAGAATCGACGCCGCGGACGGTCGCGCCAAGCAGCCGCATGCGAAACACGTTCAACGCCTGGCGCCGCATGTCCTCGGTGCCCATGTAAACAACGCACTCGAGCCCTAACAACGCGCACGCCGTGGCGCTGGCCACGCCGTGCTGTCCGGCGCCGGTCTCGGCCACGATACGGACCTTGCCCATGCGCTGGGCGAGCAGGGCCTGGCCGAGGGCGTTGTTGATCTTGTGCGCGCCGGTGTGCGTGAGGTCCTCGCGCTTGAGCAGGATGCGGCCACCGCCGCACGCCTCGCTCAGCCGGCGCGCGTCCCAGAGCGGCGTCTCGCGCCCAGCGTAGTGCTGCAAGAGGCGCTGCAACTCCGTCCCGAATGCTGGATCGCGCCGCGCTTCGAAGTACGCCGTCTCGAGCGCCTCGATCGGCGCGACCAGCGTCTCGGGCACGAAGCGGCCCCCGAACGCGCCGTAGTAACCGCGGCTATCGGGGTCTCTCCGGCCAAACCAGGCTGTTGCCTTGCTCACAACGTCTCCTTGGCAGCGGTTATAAACCGCCGCATCAATTCGTGATCTTTCACGCCGGGCGCTGCTTCCACTCCCGACGCCACATCGACGGCATACGGGCGCACGGCCTGAATGGCCGCGCCCACGTTGGCCGGCGTCAGGCCGCCGGCGAGCACCACGCGACGTCGCGCGGCGATCGCACGGGCGCGCGTCCAGTCCACCGTCTGCCCGGTACCGCCACGGCGAACCGGGTCGTGCGCATCAAGCAATACCGTTTCATCGTCGACATCCGGTTCGATCGTGTCAGGGCCGCCGGCACCCAGGTGGACCGCACGAAGTACTGGCAGATGAGGGCCGTCAGGCCACCAAGGCACGGTGCCGTGTATCTGCGCCACGCGCAATCCGGCATCGGCGGCGGCGGCAATGTCATCGGCGGACGGATCGACGAAGACACCGACAGGGGTCACAAACGGCGGCAGCCTGCGGATGATCTCGCGCACGGCTTGGGTCGTCGTATGCCGAGGGCTCGAAGGCCACAGCACGAACCCCAGCGCGTGGGCGCCCAACCTCACGGCGGCTTCCGCATCAGCGGCGCGCGTGATCCCGCAGATCTTGATCGCGGTCACGAGCTGGCCTCGAGCGACGCCAACATCGCGCCGAGCGCGGCGCCCGGGTCAGCGTCGACCATGAAGCGTTCGCCCATGAGGAACGCCTGGTAGCCGAGCGCCCGCATCGCGCGCAGGTCGTCACGCGTCTTCAGGCCGCTTTCGCTGACGCCGATGACGGTGGCCGGCAGGCGCGCCGCAATGACATGAGACGCCTCCAGGTTCACCTCGAGAGTCCGCAGGTTGCGATTGTTGACCCCAATGATGGCAGCGCCGGTCGCCAGCGCGCGATCGCACTCGCCGACGTCGTGCACCTCGACGAGCGCCGCCAGGCCCAGTGCCCGAGCGCTTTCAGAGAGATCCCGCAACTGGGTGTCGGTGAGTGCGGCCACGATCAACAGGATCGCGTCGGCGCCTGCGGCCCGCGCTTCGAGCAGCTGGTACTCGTGGATCATGAAGTCCTTGCGCAGCAGCGGCACCGTCACGGCGGCACGCACATCGATCAGGTGCTGCAGTGCACCGTCGAAGAAAGCCGGCTCAGTGAGAATCGAAATCGCCGCGGCGCCGGCCTCGGCGTAGGCGGTCGCCGCGGCGACCGGGTCGTAGGCCGAGCGCAGCACTCCTCGTGAGGGCGAGCGCCGCTTGCATTCCGCAATGATGTTGATGTGTCCCGTCCTGGATACCCGCGACGCGAAAGCGGTTCCGTTCGGCTGGGCCGCCATCGCCCGGCGCTCGAGCTGGGCACGGGGTTCGCGCTGCATCGCCACACTCAGGCGCGAACGCGTGGCCGCAACGATTGCCTCGAGAAGGTCTGGCGGCGCGCCGGTCACTCGGCGGCTCCATTCGAGACGCTGACCAGCTGCTTCAAGACGCTCGCCGCGGCGCCACTGTCAATCGCCGCTCCCGCTTGAGTGACGCCGGCACGGACGGTTTCGGCCTGGCCCGCGATGAACAACGCAGCGCCGGTGTTGAGCAGCACGACGTCTCTCGGGGCGCCCCTGCCGCCATCGAGGACCGAACGGACGATCGCCGCATTGGCTTGGGCGTCGCCGCCTTTGAGCGACTCGGCCGTGGCCTTGGCCAAGCCGAAGTCCGCCGGGTGCACGTAGAAGGTCTGCACGGCGTTGTTCCGGCACTCCGAGACCTTGGTGTATCCAGTGGTCGACAGTTCGTCCAGGCCGTCGGCGCCGTGCACGACCCAGGCGCGCTCGGAGCCAAGCAGCGCCAGCGACCGCGCAATCAGTTCGGTCAGCTCAGGCTTCGGCACGCCGACAATCTGCCGTGTCGGGCGCGCCGGATTGGTGAGCGGCCCGAGCAGGTTGAAGGCCGTCCGCACACCGAGGTCCTTGCGCACCTGTGCCGCGTGCTTCATGGCGGGGTGAAAAGTCGGCGCGAACAGGAACGCAATGCCGACCTCGGTCAGGCAACGCGCGGCCACTTCGGGAGCGGCCTGGATATTGACGCCGAGGGCTTCGAGCACATCGGCGCTGCCGCATTGGCTCGACACCGACCGGTTGCCGTGTTTCGCGACGCGCGTCCCGCACGCGGCCATGACGATGGCCGCCGCGGTGGAAATGTTGAAACTGCCCGAGCGATCCCCGCCGGTTCCGCACGTGTCGAAGACCGGCCCGGGCTGCGCCGGAACCGCCATGGCATTGGCGCGCATGGTCTGCGCGAGGCCGACCAGCTCGCCGGGTCGTTCGCCCTTCATGGCCAGGCCGACCAGCAGGCCGGCGATCTGCGCCGGCGCTGCTTCGCCGCGCATGATCGACGCCATCGCCGCCGCGGCCTCGACTGTGGTCAGGTCTTCCTGGCGCCGCAATTTCTCAATCAGGGCTGGGAACATCTCAGATCTCGAGGAAGTTACGCAGAATGCGCCGGCCTTCGTTGGTCAGCACCGATTCCGGATGAAACTGCACGCCGTGAATGGGCAGCGTGCGATGCCGAATGCCCATCACCAGGTTGTCGTCCTTGGTGCGCGCGGAGATCTCGAGTTCTCCCGGTAGCGATGGCTCCGCCACGACCAGGGAGTGATAACGGCCGGCCTGGAACGAGGTCGAGATGCCGGCGAAGATGCCCTTGCCGTCGTGATCGACCAAGGAGGTCTTGCCGTGAATCGGCAGCGGCGCCCGAATGACATCGCCGCCAAAGGCCAGGCCGATGGCCTGGTGCCCGAGGCACACGCCGAGCAGCGGCATGCGCGGGCCGAACTCCTTGATCACATCGAGGGAGACCCCCGCCTGTTCCGGACGGCCCGGCCCTGGCGAGATCACCACCCGCGAATGCGCGAGCATCCGCAGCGATTCGATCGACGCCTCGTCGTTTCGGCGCACGACGACAGTGGCGCCCAACTCGCCGAGATACTGGACCAGGTTGTAGGTGAACGAGTCGTAGTTGTCGATGACCAGGACCATGGACCTACAATCCCGCCTGCGCCAGTTCCAGCGCGCGCAGCATTGCGCGAGCCTTGTCCTTGGTCTCTTCGTACTCCGCCGTCGGGTTCGAGTCGGCCACGATGCCGGCGCCGGCCTGGATGTAAGCCTTCCCGTCCTCCATCAGGATCGAGCGAATCGCGATGCAGAAATCGAGGTTGCCGGCGAAGTCGAGATAGCCCACGGCGCCGGCGTAAAGGCCGCGTCGCGTCGGCTCGAGCTCGTTGATGATCTGCATGGCCCTGACCTTCGGCGCTCCCGACACGGTGCCGGCCGGAAAGCACGACACCAGCGCATCAAGCCGGTCGCGCCCCTCCGCCAGCTGCCCCTCGACGACCGAGACCAGGTGCATCACATGCGAGTAGCGCTCGAGCGCCATGAACTTGGAGACGCGGACCGTGCCGTAATCGCAAACGCGGCCAATGTCGTTGCGCCCCAGGTCGACCAGCATCACGTGCTCGGCCTTCTCCTTCTCGCTCCGCTTCAACTCTTCGGCCATCCGTACATCTTCGTCATCGGTCTTGCCCCGCGGGCGCGTGCCGGCAATCGGGTGGGTCACTGCGTGGCGACCCTCGACGCGGACCAGCATCTCTGGCGACGAACCGACGATCGAGCGGTCGCCCATGCGGATGAAGAACATGTAGGGCGACGGGTTGACGTGCCGCAGCGCGCGATACACCGTGAAGGCATCGACGCCGACCTCGGCTTCGAACCGCTGCGAAAGCACCACCTGGTAGACGTCACCGGCGGCGATGTACTCCTTCGCCTGCTTGACGATCGACTCGTATCCCTCTTGCGTGAAGTTGGAGACCAGCTTGAGGGCGTCGCCGCCACTGGTGTGCTTCAGCGACAGCGCCCGTTCGAGCTCGCCTTCGAGGAACGCGATCTTGGCGCAGGCGAACTGGTAGAGCGACTTGAGGTCCTCGTCGCCCGAGATCCGGGCGTTGGCAATCAGGAGAATGCGATGCTGCACGTGGTCGAAGGCGAGCACGGTGTCGAACAGCATGAAGCCGGCATCGTCGCGCTGCGAGATGTGGCCGTCAGCGCGCGCGGCGGTCGGCTCGAACCAGGCAGCCGTGTCGTAGCCGAGATACCCGACGGCGCCGCCGGTGAAGCGCGGCAGGCCCGGCACAAACGGCGACTGAAAGTCGTTCATCAGGTCGCGCAGGGTCTCGACAAACGGCTTCTCGCCCTTGCTCGACACGCCCGCCTTCTCGATCTCGGTCTCGCCGTTCTTGCCGCGAAGAATCAGGAACGGGTCCTTGCCGAGGAATGAATAGCGCCCGACGTGCTCGCCGCCTTCGACACTCTCGAGCAGAAACGCGTAATCGGAATGCTCGGCAATTTTCAGGAACGCCGACACTGGCGTCAGCAGGTCGGCCACCAGTTCCTTGCACACGGGCACAAAGGTTGCCCGTTTCGCCAGGTCCACGAACTCTTCAAACGTCGTCTGCTTCATTGCTTCTCCATCAGGCCGAGTCGCGCGACCGCGGCGTCTCGCATCACGCGATCGGCCGGGCGCTGGTCGGTCCACCATTCAAACTGCGCTTGCGCCTGCGCGACCAGCATGTCGAGACCGCCAATCGTGCGGCGACCGGCGCTGGCCGCCTCGCGCAGCAGGCGCGTGCGTGGCGGGTTGTAAACCAGGTCGTAGACCAGGTCGCCGCCGAGCGCCTCGATATTGGCAAGCGGCGTTTGCTCGACATTGGGCGCGGTGCCTACCGGCGTCGCGTTGACGAGCAGGTCCCACGTCCCCGGCGCAGGCGGCCATTCGGCGATCGCCGCACCGGTGAGGGCCGCAATGGACTGCGCCTGCTCGGAGCGCCGAGCGCTTAGCGTGACGCGCACGCCGGCCGAGGCCAGGGCGACCGCGACCGAGCGCGCGGCCCCGCCGGCGCCCAGCACCGTGGCGCGTTTGCCAGTGAGCTTCATCGCCGATTCGAGCGGCGAAAGGAATCCGGTGACGTCGGTGTTGCATCCCAGCCACTTCGAGCCGACCCGGCGCAATGTGTTGACCGACTGAATGCGCCGGCTGACGGGATCGCATTCGTCGGCGCGCTCGAACGCCTGCACCTTGAAGGGAGCCGTCACGCTGACGCCGGCCAGGTTCAGCGCCTCAGCGAACGTCGTGAAGTCGTCGAAGTCGGCGGCAGCCAGCGGCAGGTACACCGCGTCGAGGTTGGCGGCGCGAAAGGCCGCGTTGTGCATTGATGGCGACACCGAATGCGAGACCGGTTTACCGACCACGCCGTAGATGGCGGTGCGGGCACTGATGCGACGAAAGCGGAACTCGTCGTGGAGCCGGGTCAGGTCGATCTGGCCGGGCGCCACGTTATCGCCCGCGTAGGTCCAGCACGAGCCGGCCCAGCTCGCCAGCACGCGGGTCGCGATGCCGGCGTCGCCCATCGCAATCAGGACCATCGGCACCCGAGTGTGCTGGCCGATCGCGCGAAGCGCCAGGTTATCGGTCAGTCGATGGGCCGTGATCGCCAGCTTGACGACCTCGGCGCCACTGGCGAGCATGGCTTGCGCCTTGTGCTGCAGGTCGCCAGGGGTGCCGTTGAAATCGTGATGCGACAGGACGATTCGCCGTCCGCCGGTTTGCGTCAACAGGTCGGCGCAGGTGCCGTTCCATTCAAGGTCAACGAACTCGGCGCCAAGTGCGATGGCCTCGGCGAGTATGCGGCGCCGCTCTTCTTCGCTGCCCTCGAACATGCCCCCTTCCGACTTTGGCCGGCAGGTGATGATCACCGGCTTGCGCCGGCCCGCCAGCGCGGCCGCTGCACTCGGATCGCGCACCGAATCGAGCCGCAACTCGATGAGGTCGGCATCGCCCACCTGGTCGCGCCGCGTACGCAGCTCGGCCATGGTGCCGGCCGTCACGGTCGCGCAGAGCTTTGCGGTCTTCATCTCAGTTCCACCAGGTCACCAGATCCGGAAATCATTAAATTCAGGTCGGCAAATAAAAAAGCGCCTCTTCCCGCTTGGGTTGAAGAGGCGCTTCGGTCGAGCGTTGGATTAACGCGTCGTGGCTATAAGGACCGGTGAGCCTCTCCTGCTGGGCACCAATACCACCACGAACGCACACCGCTCCCGTTCTGGTCAAAAGACCGATAAAACAGTGTGGTGAACAAGGCTCGCGAGCGCATGTGGACGTCGAAAGGCTAACAGACCCTGTGCGGCGGCGTCAAACCAGGACAGTAAAAGTCCCGGTTCCTCGCTTGCTTCGCCCGGGGGAACACCGTATAACCGTTGATAAGTCAGCTTCTGCCAGACACTTAAATGTATTCACGTGTTTTCGCTCTCATCGCTGTTGCGCTGGGTGTGCTCGTGGCCTCGCCCCGCGCTCAACTCGCCACCCTGC
>JANMUX010000269.1:0-7052 GCA_031392125.1 Acidobacteriota bacterium
GTTCTGGGCCACGGTCTGCGACAGCTCTCGGTTGGCGCGCTGCAACCGCCACAGCTCCACCGAGTTGAACACGGTCAACGCCGCGGCGATCACGGCGAACAGCACCAGGCCGGCGCGTACCGCGCGGGTGTTGTAGAAGGGCCGGGTCGACAGGTTGGTATGCAGCACGGTTACGCCACCTGGCCTTCCCGCATCAGCATGCCTACCAGGGGCGCCAGCACGTCGAGCAATTCCGGCGACGCGCCAATGCGGTCGGCCAAGGTCGCCGCGTTACGCGGATCCACCGATTCGACGCCAATGCGCAGGCGCTCTTCCAGCCCGCGGCGCACGCTCTCGGCGCCGCCCGGCAGCCGGGCCGCGCCGGCAATCAAGACCCGCGCAAAGCCGCCACCGTGCAGGCGGTCCTCGTAGTACATCGCCGTCTGGTGAATCAGGTCGGCCAGCGAGCCCTCGGCTTCTTCGCCACGGTGTCGGAAGAACAGCAGCGAGTGATCGCGCATGACCGCCAGCGTCAAATAGGTGTCGGTGATGTGCACCAACAGCCAATCGCCCGACGGCCCGCCCGCGCCCGCTTGAATCGCATTGATCACGCTGAACGAGGCAATGTCGACCAGTCCGGCCTCGGCGCCTGCCATCAAGCACGCCTGCTCGTACTGCTGGATGACATCTGCTCGCGCCAGCGACACGACCATCTCGCAGCTACCATCGGCCGCGGTCACGCCCGGCGACACGCTCAGCACCGCCTGCTCGATCGGAAATGGCGCGGCCTTGCGGACCTGCCACCGGACAATTTCTTGGAGGTCCGCCATCTTGGCCGGGACCTTGTCCAGCTTCAGCAACGACACCTTCGATACCGTGTCGGGCACCACCAGCGCGACCCGCGAGGGCTTGTTGCCCAACTCGGCCAGGACGCGGCCGACGGCCTTGGCCACCAGCGGCACGTCTGCCATGTTGAGCGCGGCGAGTGCGGGCACCACCGCGCCCGGCGGCAGCGCTTCTTGCGCGTGCGCAGCAATCACGGCCTGGTTGCCTCGCCACTCGAGGCGGGCGGCACCGACATGCGCGTGATCGATCTCGATCGCGACATCGGGCGGCGGGGTTTGAAAGAAGGCCCTGAAGCTCATTCGACGAACGTTACCTTGTTGATTTCGCGCAGCGTGGTTTCGCCGTTGAGCACCCGCTCGACGGCCGACTCCCGCAACAACCGCATTCCCTGATCCTTGGCGGCACGCTTCACTTCGGAGATTGGCCGCTTGTCGAGAATGATCTCGCGAATGTGGTCGGTCAGGTCGAGCAGCTCGCAGATCGCCATGCGACCCTTGAAGCCGGTGCCGCCGCATTCGATGCAGCCGGCGCCCTCGTAGAAGGTGTGCTTGGCCGCCACACCGGCGTCGATCGCCGATTCGGCGAGCAGCGCCGGATCGATGGTTGCCGGCCGCTTGCAGGCCGCGCATATCTTGCGCACGAGCCGCTGCGCCATTACGCAGTTGAGCGCCGAGATGAACTGGTACGGTTCCACGCCCATGTTCAGGAAGCGGCCGAGCACGTCGAACACGTTATTCGCGTGCACCGTGGTGAACACCAGGTGCCCGGTCAACGCCGACTGAATGGCAATCTGGGCAGTCTCGGGGTCGCGAATCTCGCCAACCATCACCTTGTCGGGGTCATGACGCAGAATCGAGCGCAGGCCGCGCGCGAACGTCAAGCCCTTTTTCTCGTTGATGGGGATCTGCGTAATGCCTTTCAATTGGTACTCGACCGGGTCTTCAATGGTGATGATCTTGTCTTCGATCGTGCGAATCTCGGCGAGCGCGGCATAAAGCGTGGTGGTCTTGCCGCTACCGGTCGGACCCGTCACCAGCACCATGCCGTAGGGCTCTCGGATGTACTTGCGGAACCGCCTGAGTTCTTCCTCGGGAAAGCCGAGGATGTCGAGGCGTAGTTCGGTGAACTGCTCGCTCATCGACTGTTTGTCGAGAATACGAATCACGGCGTCTTCGCCGTGCACGCTCGGCATCACTGACACGCGGAAGTCGATGGTCTTGCCCGGCACCCGCAGCCGAAAGCGGCCGTCTTGCGGCACCCGCTTCTCGGCAATGTCGAGTTCGGCCATCACCTTGATGCGCGACAGAATCGAACTGTGGAACCGCTTGGCGATCGGCCGCATTGCCGACTGCAACACGCCGTCAATGCGGTACTTCACATACACCGCGTCATCCTGCGTCTCGATGTGGATGTCGCTGGCACGCCGCTGGATCGCCGTGAAGATCGTCGAATCGACCAGGCGGATGATCGGGCTGCTGTCGCTCGTCAGCCGCTCGACCGTCAGGTTCTCGTCGCCGAGGTCGTCGTCTTTGAGGACCTGGATCTGGAATTCTTCGGTCGCCTCATCGAGCACACGCTGCGAGCTTTCACTCTTCTTCAGCATGCCCTCGATGGCCGAGCGCGCCCCGACCATGACGCGCACCGGCGTGCCGAGAATCACGCTCAACTCGTCGATCATCGGCAGGTCGGTTGGATCCGACACGACGATCACGAGCGCACGACCATCGCGACGATAGGGCACAAAGCCGTAGCGAAGCATCAGGTCAGCAGGAATCGATCGGAACAGCTCCTGATCGATCCGGAACTCCTGCATGTTCAGGAAGTCGAGCCGGTAGCGTTCGGCCAGCCGGCGGGCCGCGGCCTCTTCGGCGCTGCGCTCTTCCGCCGACACCTCGGGCGCAGCCGCGTCCTCGATCAGGGCGGCCGGGTCGAGCGTTTCGTCCGGAGTTACATCCACCTGCCGCTTCCCTTCGTCATGAGCCGCCAATCACCGACGTCAGCTGGAACAGCGGCATGTAGAGCGCCAGTACGATGCCGGCAATCACGACGCCCATGAACACCAGCATGGCAGGTTCGATCACCGTGACAAATCGCGACACGTCGGTGTCGATTTCCTCGTCGTAAAAGTCGGCGAGGCTGTTCAGCATTTCGGTCAGTGCGCCGGTTGACTCACCCACTTCGATCATCTTGACGGCAACGTCGGGCACGGTCTTGCGCTCGAACACCGTGGCCGAAAAACTCTGCCCCTCGCGGACCTTGGTCGCGACAATCGCCAGTTCCTCGCCCATGTGGCGATTGCCGGTGGAGCGCGAGGCAATCTCGAGCGCGTTCACCAGCGGGATGCCGCCGCTCAGCAACGTGGCGAGCGTGCGGGCAAGCTGCGTCGTCGCAAACTTGTGAAAGCTGGCGCCGATGAACGGCAGTCGCAGCAACAAGGCATCGAACTTCGACCCGTGGCCCGGCCGCTTGACCCAGCTCCAGAAGGCGGCGATGCCCGCCGCCAGCACGATCACAATCAACCAGAACTGCGCGCGCAGCACGTCAGAGATGGCGACGATGATGCGCGTCGAGAGCGGGAGCTGGGCACCGAAGCTGAGGTAGAACTCCGAGAAGGTCGGCACCACTTTCAGGATGATCACCGACACGAGCACGACTGCCAGGCCGACCAGGATTGCCGGATAGATCATGGCCGAGATGGTCTTCGACCGCACGGTGTCGACGGTCTTCGAGTAGGCGACATACCGGCGCAGCACCGCATCCAGGTTGCCGGCGCGCTCGCCTGCCATCAACGACGCGGTGTAAACGTTGGGGAACAACTCGCCGTGTGCGGCGAACGCGTCCGATAAGGCGGTGCCGCCTCGCACCTTCTCGTGCACATCGTCCAGCACGGACTTGAACAACGGGTTGGTCAGGCGGGTTCGCAGGATGTCGAGTGACTGCACCAGCGGCATGCCGGCTTTCAAGAGCGTAGCCAGCTCCTGGTTGTAGACGAGGAACTCGTGACGGGTGATCTTGCGGTTGGAGCCGAACGAAAAATTGCCCAGGCCGAGCCGGGGCCGAAGTGCCAGAACGTGCAGCCCTTTGTCCTCGAGCTCACGCCGGAGGGCAGCTTCGCTCTGGGCCACGTAAACGCCCTCGATGATCTCACCAGTGGTGGTGCCGAGCCGGCAGCGGAATTCCATCCTTAAAAATTTGACCCTATTTTACTTACCTTTAGACGGCCGCTCCGGCCGAATAGTCTAGGTCCACCTTCGCCAAAGGGCGACGCGGACACGGTAAGGATTACCTGCCGACCCGCTGCAGGATTCTGCGAACGTAGTTCTGCGTTTCCGGGAAAGGCGGCAGGCCCCCGTAGCGGCGGATGGTGCCCTCTCCGGCGTTGTAGGCGGCCAACGCGGACGGCAGCTCGAGCCGGCTCAGCAGATCCTTCAGGTGCCGGACACCGGCCTCGATGTTCGACTTGGGATCGTACGAGTTCCGCACGCCGTACTGCCGGGCCGTCGCCGGCATCAGCTGCATCAGGCCCCTCGCGCCCTTCTTCGACCGGGCACGCGACTGGTAGTTGGATTCCTGCTCGATCACGGCGTGTATCAGCCGCGGGTCGAGGTCCTGGCTGACCGCGACGGTGGAAATGAGGTCGGCAAACGGGCGCGCCGCCAGAACCGCATCCGCGACCACGGCGGCCGGAGTGAGGACCACGCCTGGGGCCGCAGGCTCGGTGGGCGCGTCAGGAGCCTCTGTCGTCAGCTCGGGATATGGCACCTCGTCGGGATCGACGCGCGTGACCAGCACCGCTGGGAATGTGACCTCCCCGCCGGCGCGCAACATCGCGACACCAAGGTCACCTTCGACGCGATATGACCGCACTGACATGCTGCGACCGCTCTTGAAAACGAGGATCTCCGCGCTCGCGCCACCCGCAAGCACCAGCATCGACGCAGTCAACGCGGCAATTTTGACCATGCCTATTGAACGAACGCGTGGAAGACGCGGACTCCGAGCTCGCGGGGGTCGCCACTCTTCATTGAGGCGTCAAGGGCTGGCACGAAGGTCTTATCGGCCGCAAACGTCAATTCAACCATGTCACCCTGACCCAGCTGATCGGCGGTGATCGCATAAGTGCGCACCGGCGCTTCGCTGGCGCTGAGCGGGACGGTGGTCAGCACCTGGTCGCCGACGCTGATCGTCAGCTGTTGCGCCGCATTTGGGCCAGTGGCCGGATTATCGGCCTGTAGAAAGAGGACAACATCACGCTTGGGGTTACGGAAGGCGAGCGTCGCTGCCTTCTTGGTCCATTGCCATTCGGTGCGGCCGGCGCCTTCGGCCACCACTTCTGCCGGATGCCAGCCGTCTTTGAAAATCACGAAGATGTTCTCGGTCTGCGGCAGCAACTTGAAGTCGGCGACCTTGTAGGAGCGGTCGCCGCGATCCTCGTTCGACAGCTTGAGCCGCTCGTTGCTGCCCGGCGCATAAAGGCCGGCGACCACCTTGGCCGCACCAACGTACGGATAGCTGGGCACGAACATCGTCCGGCTGTACTCGACCGCCTGTCCCGGTTTCCATTCGGTGCTCGGGGTCGGGGGCTCGTGGTCGTCGGTCCACATCAGCTCGTCATCGGCGTCGAGAAAGTGGACGAACACGCGACGAGGGCCCAGGTTGGGGGCGTCCGCGGCCGCCGTAAATTTGTAGGTCACGACCACCGGGCTGCCCAGTGCCACAGTCGGCCGCGACAGCGAGACCTCGAGGGTGCCGACCGGGGGGGTGGTGTCTTCCGCTTGTCCGCAACCGGCCAGCGTCACCGCCAGGGTCGTCAGTACAGCAGCTATCCGCAAGCTTCTAACCGTGTCTCTTCGTTGCATAGGGCTGCAAACGAGAATATCATGCAGTCCATTCCGATGGACACTCCACGAGACGCGCTCGGCATGGTCGAAACAAAGGGCTTTATCGGCTCGGTGGAGGCTGCCGATGCCATGGTCAAGGCCGCCAACGTGGTCTTGATCGGCACGGAATACATCGGTGCCGGCTACGTCACGGTGTTGGTGCGCGGCGACGTGGGCGCGGTGAAGGCCTCAACCGATGCCGGAGCGGCCGCGGCCCGGCGAGTCGGCGAGCTGGTGTCGGTGCACGTCATCCCCCGGCCGCACGCCGAAGTGGAACGGATCCTTCCCAAGGCCTAGAGCTTGTCGGACAAGGACCTCGCCTCCATAGCAGAGGCCCGGGCGCTGGCCCGCCGGGCGAAGCTGGCACAGGCCATCCTCGCCGAATTTTCGCAGGAGCAGATCGACCGCATTGTCGAGGCCATGGCCACCGCTGTGCTGCCGCATGCCGAAGCGCTCGCCCGCCTGGCAGTCGAAGAGACCACCTTCGGGGTCGTGCAGGACAAGATTCAGAAGAACATCTTCGCGGCGCAACGGGTGTTCGAGTTCATCAAGCCCATGAAAACGGTGGGCGTGATCAACCGGTTTGAGGACCGGAAGATCATTGAGATTGCGGAGCCGTTCGGGGTGGTCGCCGCGGTAATTCCATCGACCAATCCGACCTCGACGGCGATTTATAAGATCCTGATTGCGATCAAGGCGCGCTGCGCGGTCGTGATGACACCGCACCCTTCGGCGGCCCGCTGCATCACCTGCACGGCCGACATCATGAACGAGGCCGGGCGCAAAGCGGGTCTGCCTGATGGCGCCATCGGCTGGATGAGCACGGTGACGCTCGAGGGCACGCAGGAACTGATGAAGGCACGCGAGGTGTCGGTCATTCTTGCCACGGGCGGCATGGGCCTGGTGCGGGCCGCCTATTCGGCCGGCAAGCCGGCTTACGGCGTGGGTCCCGGCAACGCGCCCTGCTACATCGAGTCGAGCGCTGATATTCGGAAGGCCGCCAACGACATCCTGACCGGCAAGGCGTTCGACAACGGCGTGCTGTGCTCATCTCCCAATTCGGTGGTCGTCGACGAAGCCGTCGAGGCGGAAGCGAGGCGGCAGTTCAAGGACCAGGGGGGCTACTTTCTCTCGGTGGCCGAGGCCGACACGCTGGCGAAGCAGTTGGTGACGCCCGCGCGACTGCCCAATCCGGCATTCGTCGGAAAGTCGGCCATCGACATTGCCGGCAAGCTCGGCTTTCCGGTGCCGGCCGGTACTCGCGCATTGATTGCCGAATTGAAGGGCGTCGGCCGCGACTTCCCGCTGTCGATCGAGAAGCTTTGCCCGGTGCTTTCGTATTACGTC
>JANMUX010000282.1:0-11822 GCA_031392125.1 Acidobacteriota bacterium
AGCTTAACCCTTCTTGCGGCGCGATGGCAGGCCAAGTGAGTCGAGCATGCGCTCATCCTCGCGCCAACCCTCGCGAACTTTCACGTGCAGATCGAGAAACACGCGCGCGTCGAAGAACTGCTCGAGCTCCTTGCGCGCGGCTGTGCCGATTTCCTTGATCCGCGATCCGGCGCGGCCGACGAGGATGGGTTTCTGGCTCTCGCGGTCGACCAGGATCGTGCAGAAGAACCGCATCAACCCCTTGGCGTCGGCTTCCTCGAATTTGTCGACCACGACGGCCGTGGAAAACGGCAGCTCATCGCGCGTCTGCTGCAGCACCTGCTCCCGGATTAACTCGGCCACGAAAAACCGTTCGGGCTGGTCGGTGAGGTAATCCTCGGGGTAGATCGGATCGCCTTCGGGCAGGTGCGACAAGAACACCTTCTCGAGCCGGTCGACGTTCTCGCCGGTCAGCGCCGATATCGGCACCAAGTCGTTGAACCCAACTTCCTTTTCGTAGGCCGCCAGGCGTGGCAGCAGCGATACCTTATGGGCGATATCGACCTTGTTGAGGACCAGGACACGCGGCACTTGCGACTTGCGGATGACGTCCATCAGGAAGTCGTCGCCGGCACCTCCGGGTTCGCTGCCATCGACAACCACGGCAATGACATCCACCTCTTTCAGGGTTTCCAGTGCCGCGTCCACCATGCGAACGTTCAGGCGATGCAATGGCTTGTGCACGCCTGGCGTGTCAACAAAGACGATTTGGCCTTCCGTATACTGGCGAACGCCGACAATCCGGTTGCGGGTGGTTTGAGGCTTGTCCGAGACGATCGCGAGTTTCTGCCCCACCAGCTTGTTCAGCAGCGTTGACTTTCCAGCGTTGGGGCGGCCGACCAGCGCGACAAATCCCGACTTCATCGCCCTGCCTCGTCGGCGTCGTCTGCCTGGCGACGCAGCCGAACGCGGGTGATGCGGCGCTGCTCCGTCTCCAGGATCTCGACATCCAGGCCATCGAGGTCGAAATGCTCGCCGACGGCCGGCACGCGGCCGAGGCGAGACAGCAGGAAGCCGCCAACCGTCTCGAAGCCCTGCCCTTCGATGGTTACCTTCATGAGGTTGGCCATTTCTTCCACGTGAACGCTGCCGCTGAAGACGAAGCGACCCTCGCCTTCATCAACAATTCGCTCGACCTCCACGTCGTACTCGTCGCGGATCTCGCCGACGATCTCTTCGAGCAGGTCTTCGACGGTGATCAGGCCAGCGGTGCCGCCATATTCATCGACCACGATCGCGCTCTGCAGGCGCTTGCGCTGGAATTCCTTGAGCAGTTCCGGCACCCGTTTGGTCTCGGGCACGAAGTGCGCCGGCCGGGCGAAGGGTGCGATCGGCCCAGAGGTCGGGGCATTGCGCATGATCAGGTCCTTCACGAAGATGAACCCCGTGACGTTGTCGAGCGTCTCGTTGAAGACCGGAATGCGCGAATACTGCTGCTCGCGAAACAGCGCGTAGAGCTGCTCGATGGTCGCGGTCTGATCGATGCCGATGATGTCGGGGCGCGGCGTCATCACTTCGCGCACCATGGTTTCGCGGAAGTCGGCGAGGTTGCGGAGCAACTCGCGGGCCTGGCCGTCCTGGGCCGCTTCGACCTCGGATTGGACCGGCGTCAACTCCTCGGCCGGCGGCGGCGCGGAGTGGCCGTTGCCGTTGGTGGCACGCTCCTTTCGCCGGCTCGTACCGATTCGCAATAAGGCAGCCGTCAACGGGCGCAGGATCTTGGCCACCACGTCGAACGACGGCAGCAGCACATACAGGACGCGTTCGGGGTCACGGCGCACGATCAACAACGGGATGACGTGCTCGCAACTGAGGATGATGCCGATCACCGACAGCACCAACAGCGGAAAGCCAGCGGGATCGACGCCGGTGACGCGCGCGAGCAGCGCTGTCGAGACTACCGTGATGATCGAGAACAGGATGCGGACGGGAATGAACAGCCGGCGCGGGTCATCGAGGTACCAGCCGAGCGCGTCATCGCGATCGGTGCGCTCGGCGTGGATGCGGAGCGACAGCCGCATCAGCGCGTTGAAGCCCGCTGACACAGTGCCCAGGTAGGTGGCGGCACACCCCAGCAGAAACAAGAGCAGCGGTGTCATCGGCTGCGTTCAATCAGACCTTCGCGCAGACCCGCCTTTTTGCGCAATCGCGCTTCGGCGCGCGCCATCTTGCCACCATCGGTGTCGTGGTCGTAACCGAGCAGGTGCAGCAAGCCGTGCAATGCCAGAACCTTGAGTTCGGTCGAGACAGAGTGCCCCGCTTCACGCGCCTGCCGAGTCGCGACACCCGAGGCAATCACGATGTCGCCCAGAAATGCCGAGACCCCGGGGATGTGCGTGGCCGGAAAGGACAGCACGTCGGTGGTCGTGTCCTGGCCGCGAAACTGCCGATTCAAGGCGCGCATGCGGCGATCCGACACCACTGCAATGCTCACGTCGCCACGCGCCGATACCGGCGCCGCGCGCTGCAGCCACGCCCCGAGCCCGCGACTCGACGGCGCGCTGGCATCGGGTGTGGCGAGGCTAACGTGCAGACGGGCCGCTGCCATATGCGTCGTACGCCTTCACGATGGCCTGGACGAGCTTGTGCCGCACGACGTCGCGGTCATCGAAATAAATGAACGAAATGCCGTCAACCTTCCCCACCACTTCCATCGCCTGCACCAAACCCGAGGTGCGGCCAATCGGCAGGTCGATCTGGGTGACGTCGCCGGTGACGATCGCCTTCGAGCCAAAGCCGAGGCGCGTCAGGAACATCTTCATCTGCTCGATGGTAGTGTTCTGCGCCTCGTCGAGAATGACGACCGCATCGTTCAGCGTGCGTCCGCGCATGAACGCGAGCGGCGCCACTTCAATGGTGCCGCGCTCCAGCAGGCGATCGGCCTTCTCGGTGTCAACCATGTCGTAGAGCGCGTCGTAGAGCGGACGCAGGTAGGGGTTGACCTTTTCCTGGAGGTCGCCGGGCAGGAAGCCAAGTTTTTCGCCCGCCTCGACCGCCGGGCGCACCAGCACGATGCGGCTGACCTTCTTGGTGAGCAGGTAACTGACGGCCTGGGCCATCGCGAGATACGTCTTGCCGGTGCCGGCGGGGCCAATACCGAACACGATGTCGTACTGGTCGATTGCGTCGAGATACCGACGCTGATTCGCCGACTTCGGCGCAATGCGTTTCTTGCCGGCCTGGCGCAACTGGCCGTCTTTGAGGAAGTGATCGCGCAGGTCGATGGCACCGTCGTCAACGAGCAGCTGCGACGCCGTCTTGACGTCGCGATCGGAGATCGAGTGGCCTTCGGTGATGAGTGCGCCCAGTTGTTCGATCAGGCGCGCGACTTTGGCAGTGTCCGCAGGCAGGCCTTCGACCAGCAGTTCATGGCCGTGGGTCCGGATGCGGACGTTGAGGAGGTCTTCGAGCTGCCGGAGGTTGACGTCGTAAGCCCCAAACAGGGTCGACATGCCCGCCTCGGGCACCGCTACCTTGCGCGTCGACGCGGTGCTGATTCGCCTATCTCCTTGTGTAACAAACAGTTAACGAACTTTGCCAAGACTAGCATAAAACCGGAGCCGGTTCACCTATGCGATCGGCCTGATATGTAGCTCGCGCATCTGCCGCGGATCCACCGACGACGGCGCATCACACATGAGGTCCACTGCCTGGGTAGTTTTCGGGAATGGAATCACCTCGCGAATCGAGGTTTCGCCCGACAGCAACGCGCAAATCCGGTCGAGCCCTAAAGCGAGGCCGCCGTGCGGGGGTGTCCCATACTCGAGCGATTCCAGGAAGAAGCCGAAGCGGTTCCTGGCATCCTCGTCCGAGAGGCCGAGCAGCCGGAACACGTTGGCCTGAGTTTCGCGGTCGTGGATACGGATGCTGCCGCCGCCGAGCTCCCAGCCGTTGAGAATGACGTCGTAGGCCTTGGCGAGCACCCGGCCGGGGTCCGACTGCATAAGGTGCAGGTCTTCCTCGCGAGGCGCGGTAAATGGATGGTTCACCGAGTCCCAACGCTTCTCGTCGGTGTTCCAGTCGAACAACGGGAAGTCGGTAACCCAGGTCAGTTCCCACTTCCCTTCCGGCACCAGGTTCTGCTTCTTCGCCACCTGCAACCGAAGCTGGCCCAGCACCTTCGATGCGGCGTCTGGAGCGCCCGATGCCAGCACCAGCAGGTCCTCCTTCGCCGCGCCCGACGCTTCAAGCACTGCCCGTGCGCCCTCGTCGCCGACCGCCTTGGCCGACACCTGCACACCATCGGCCGTGTAACGCGCGTAGATCAAACCGGCGGCGCCAAGTTGCTTCGCCTGCTCGACCAGCTCGTCGACCTCGCGGCGCGAAAACTTCGCGGCACCGGGAATGACGAAGCCGCGAATAGTGCCGCCGTGGGCGACCGCCTCGCGGAAGATGCCAAATGGCGAGTCGGTGAACAGAGGACCGAAGTCCTGGATCTCGAGGCCGAAGCGCAAGTCGGGCTTATCGTTGCCGTACTTCGCCATCGCCTCGGCGTAGGGCATGCGGCGGAACGGACGAGGGATCTCGACGCCGATCTCCTTGAAGCACGCGGCCAGCGCGCCTTCGACGATCTCGAAGACCATGGGTGGCGTGGCGAACGACATCTCGAGGTCCACCTGCGTGAACTCGAGCTGGCGATCGGCGCGCAGCGCCTCGTCGCGGAAGCAGCGCGCAATCTGCACGTAACGGTCGAAGCCGGCAATCATCAGGATCTGCTTGAAGATCTGCGGCGATTGCGGCAGTGCGTAGAACTCGCCGGGGTGAACCCGGCTTGGCACCAGGAAGTCGCGTGCACCTTCAGGTGTCGACTTCGTCAGTATCGGCGTCTCAATCTCGTAGAAACCCTGCTCGTCGAAGTATTTCCGCAGGGCAATGGTGATGCGGTGGCGCAGGGCGAGGTTGCGCTGAAGCTGCGGCCGCCGTAAGTCGAGGTAGCGATACTTCAGCCGCGTCTCTTCTGACACGTTCTGGTCCTCGGCAATTGAGAACGGCGGCGTCTTGGCCTCGTTCAACACGCGCACTTCCCTGGCGCGCACCTCAACCTCGCCAGTTGGCAGCGACAGGTTGACGGTGTCGGGCGAACGCCGCTCCGCTTGGCCGAGAATGGCGACGACGAACTCCGAGCGGATTGGCTTGGCCTTCTCGAGCAGCGCGGCGTCGCCCTCGATGATGACCTGTGTCAGCCCGTGACGGTCGCGAATGTCGAGGAACAGCAACGACCCGAGGTCGCGCACCCGGTGCACCCAGCCCAGGAGAACGACGTTCTGGCCCACGTCGGCGGGACGAAGAGCGCCACAGGTATGCGTGCGAGCGAGCGAACCGAGCTGTTCTGCCATGAAGCTAAATCTTTGCCTTGAGATACGCGGCGACATCGGCCCGCGGTCGTTGTTCGTCCTGGCGGGTCGCGAGAGTTCGAATACTCACAGTACCCGCTTCGAGTTCGGGTTTTCCAATCACCACTGCGAATGGAATACCCCTGGCCTGCGCATACTGGAACTGCTTGACCGTGGCGCCCTTGTGGTTGTCTTCGGCCGGTGCCTCTGGGTAGAGTTCGACGCGCAGCCCGGCCGCTCGCAGTTCGGTAGCCAGCGCCAGGCACAGCTCGGTCTTCGCGGCAAACCATTGCACGACCATGACGTCAGCCGCCGAGGCCACCAGGGATGGCGGAAACATGTTGCGCTCCCCCATCACGACGAGAATGCGCTCGAGGCCAAGCGAGATGCCGCACGCAGGCACCTCCTCGCCCGAGAACATGCCGATCAGGTTGTCATATCGCCCGCCGCCACCCATGCTGCCAGCCAGGTCCGGAACGCGAATCTCGAAAATGGGACCGGTGTAATAGGACAACCCGCGCGCCAGGTAACCATCAAGGGCGAGGTGGGCGCCCGCGCTCGTGTGACGCGAGAGCGCGAACAGCTCGCCCAGTTCGCGAACAGCCACCGTGCCCTCCTCGTTCAGCAGCTCCGCGTAGCCGGGGAGCGACTCCGTGGTCAGGTTTCCGAGCAACTCAGCCAGCCGATCGGCCGCCTCCGGAGCAAGGCCCCTCTCGGCAAACTCCTTCTTCACACCGTCGACGCCAATCTTGTCGACCTTATCCATGGCGACCAATGCCGACCCGTGCAAAGCCGGTGGAATCTCGGCACGCGTCAAGACGGCATTCAGCAACTTCCGGTGATTGACGACAATCTGAAAGTCCTTGAAGCCGAGCGCGAGAAAGACATCGGCGGCCGCAGCCAGCAACTCCGCCTCGACCACCATCGACGTCGAACCAATCGCATCGACATCGCACTGATAAAACTCGCGGAAGCGGCCCTTCTGTGGACGGTCGGCGCGCCACACCGGCTGCACCTGGTAGCGCTTGAAAAACTTCGGCAGCTTGGCGCGGTACTCTGCCACCACGCGGGCGAGCGGCACGGTGAGGTCGTATCGCAGCGCAAGGTCTGCCTGCCCGGTCTCGGCCCCCTCGCCGCGCTTGAGGATCTTGAAGATCAGCCGGTCGCCTTCTTCGCCGTACTTGCCCTGCAGGGTTTCGAGGTTCTCGACCGACGGCGTTTCCAAGGGCTCGAAGCCGTACTTCTGATAGACGTCGGCGATGACCCCGATGACGTGCCGGCGCCGGCGCACGTCTTCTGGCAGGAAGTCGCGCATGCCACGAGCGGGTCCGGTGTTCATGCCAGGTAGTCCAGGCGATAGTTCACGTAGTTGTCCGAGTACCAGCGAATCTCGGCTACTTCCTCGTCGGTGAGTTGCCGTTTCACTTTCCCCGGCCGTCCCATCACGAGCGATCGGGCCGGGATGCGAGTGCCTTCGGTCAACAGCGTGCCGGCCGCGATCACGCAATCCGACTCGATGTGCACGCCGTTTAGTAACACCGCGGCCATGCCAACCAGCACCCGGTCCTCAATCGTCGAGCCGTGCACCACGGCCGAGTGTCCAATCGTGACCTCATTGCCGATGATCGTCGGATGCGTATCGCGCATCACGTGAATCATCGTCAGATCCTGGATATTGGTGCGCGAGCCAATGCGGATGCGGTTGACGTCACCGCGAATGACGACGTTCATCCACACGGACGATTCGGCGCCGATGTCCACGTCGCCGATGACCTGGGCGCTGTCGTCGACATAAGCGCTCTGATGAACGGTTGGCGAAGTGCCTTTGAAGTTGCGAATCATGAGGTCTTGGGGTCTTGGAGTCGTGGGGTCTTGAACTTCAGGACCTCAAGTCCTCAAGTCCTCAGGACCTCAGATCTTTGGCAACGTGACCCCGCGCTGCGCCTGATACTTCCCCTTCTTGTCCTTGTACGAGATCTCACACTGCTCGTCGCTCTGGAAGAACAACACCTGGGCAATTCCCTCGTTGGCGTAAATCTTCGCCGGCAGCGGCGTGGTGTTTGAAATCTCGATCGTGACGTGCCCCTCCCACTCGGGCTCGAACGGCGTCACGTTGACGATGATGCCGCAGCGAGCGTAGGTGGACTTGCCGAGGCACACCGTCAGCACGTCGCGCGGAATCCGGAAGTACTCGATGGTCGAGGCCAGGGCGAACGAGTTGGGCGGCACGATGCATTCGTCGCCGACGATGTCGACGAACGACTTCGGATCAAAATTCTTGGGGTCCACCACCGTGTTGTAGACGTTGGTGAAGACCTTGAACTCGTTGCCGACGCGGCAGTCGTAGCCGTACGACGACAAGCCGTACGACACCACCCCGGCGCGCACCTGTCGATCCTCGAACGGCTCGATCATGCCGTGCTCAAGGGCCATTTTACGAATCCACCGGTCTGCCTTAATCGCCATTCGATACCCTCGGGAACCGGGAGTCGGGAGTCGGGAGTCAACTCCGGAGTCGCAAACCCGGGAGCATCGCTCCCAACTGCCGACTCCCGACTCCCGGCAGGTTCTAGAGTTCCATTCCGCGGAAGAAATAGCCCAGCTCGAACGCCGCCGTTTCGGGAGCGTCAGAACCGTGCGTCGCGTTGTTGTCGATCGATGCGCCGAAGTCCTTGCGCATGGTGCCGGCCTCGGCCTTGGCCGGGTCGGTCGCGCCCATCAGGTCGCGCCATTTCTTGATCGCGTCCGCGGCTTCCAGGCACAACACCACGCACGGGCCCGACGACATGAAATCGGTCAGCCCGCCAAAGAAGGGCCGCGCCTTGTGTACGTGATAAAAGCCCTCGGCGTCGGCCTTGCTCATGTGAATCATCCGCATGCCGCACACGCGGAACCCGGCGCCTTCAATGCGAGCGAGAATCTGTCCGGCGACGCCGTTCTTGACGGCATCGGGTTTAATGATGGCAAACGTTCTTTCCATATCCGATCGATTATACCCGCTCTGCCGATCGCGGCAGCTCGCGTGACGGATAACAGCCGAGCACCTTCAGGAACACCGTCCTGGCCGCCAGGCCCGCCAAGGCCGCCTGCACCCGCGGCTCCCCTACGTGCCCCTCGACGTCGATGTAAAAGACGTATTCCCAAGGCATGCCCGGACGCGGCCGCGACTCGAGCTTGGTCAGGTTCAGCCCCTCGTTGGCGATGATATTCAGGCAGCGCACCAGCGCGCCGTGCTCATGGCGAGTCGAGAACACCATGGAGACCTTCGCCGCAATCCGCGGGTCGCAGTCCACCGGGCTCGCCGACACCACGACGAACCGCGTGTAGTTAATTGGTTGGTTGGCGATGTCGCGTCGAAGGACGTGGAGCCCGAAATGGACGCCCGCCTCTTCGCTGGCGATCGCGGCTTCTCCCGGCTCGCGCAGGTCTCGCACGTGGCGCGCCGCGAGGGCGGTGTTGGCCGCCGCTACCCCTTCGCAGCCCGGGAGTCCGGCCAGGAACTCGCTGCACTGCGCCAGCGCCTGCGGGTGGGAGTGGATTCGCCGCACGGACGCCACCGGGACGTCGGCGACACCGAGCAGGCAGTGGCGGACATCGACAATCTCCTCCCCAACGAGCGACAGGTTGTAGCGGAGCAAGAGGTCGTAAGCCTCGTGGACAGACCCGGCGGTGGTGTTTTCAATTGGCAGCACGCTGCGATCGACGTGTCCCTCGACCACCGCCTCCAGCATCGCCTTGAAGGTGGGATAGGCCTTGAGCCCCACCGCACGGCTGGTGACACCGAAGTGCTGCAGCGCCGCCTGGTGGCCATAGGCACCCTCGGTGCCCTGGAACGCGACCCGCAGTTCCTGCTGGTCGGCGGTTGCCGGCGACTGCAACTCATCGTGCTGGCGCCGTAGCGAGTCATCGAGAATCTCCCGGAAGATTCGTCGGACGAACGCCGGATCCAGTCCTAGCCGTTCCCCGACGGCTGACCGGTGCTGCAGGAGCACGGTCTCGCGGTCGGCATCACGCACCGGACCGTCACCGTCGGCCTTGACGCGGGCGATGTCGCGCGCGAGTCGCGCGCGTTCGCCGAGCGCCGACACCAGCACCGCGTCAATGTCATCCAGGCTCTTGCGCAGCGATGCCAAATCCTGACTCGTCATCACACACTCATTTCCGCCGTGAAGGCCGCCAAAAAAGAAAACCGCCGCACCAGATGACTGGGGCGGCGGCTTCGGGTCCTTGTGAATCGCGCGCTGGCTACTGGCGCCGGACCGATACCCCTCCCCGGGCGGCCACATGGCCGCCGGTGGTAAAGAGCGTAAAGGTCCGCGACGCGCCGGTCACAGCGGGCAGTATAGCCGGGTGGCGCTGGCAGCGCTTATGCAATCTTGTTCAGCGGCAGGTCCGATGTTCGGGCTGTTTGCCGATGAATGAGGGCGATATGAAGACCTTTCAGATTGCGGCCGGGCTGGCGATTGCCGCCGGTTTGGGCTCGACTATGTCACTCGGTGCCGCACAAGGGAACGTTGACGGCAAAAAGTATGACAAGGGCGCCACGGTCACGCTCCAGGGCTGCGTCATCGCCGGCGAGAAGAAAGACACCTACGTGCTCGGCCGCGTGCAGGAGTGGCCGGTGGGCAACTCCGACATGGGCAAACACGGCCAGCGCATGTACTGGATCGACAAGAAGGGCGACGACATGAAGGCCCACCTCGGGCACACGATCCAGCTGACGGGCAAGATCACCGATGTCGAGAAATCCGAGATGGAAGTGAAGGCCGGCGAGAACGGCATGGGCCAGGTCGTGCGGATTGAAGGTCCCGGCCGTGATGTGGTGACTCCGTCAGCCAACGCCAACGTCACCCTGGCCGCCGGCAAGACCGACGACATCCCAATCACGCTGCTCAAGCTGAAGGTCGAAGAGCTCAAGATGATCTCGAGCTCTTGCCCCGCGACGATGTAAAGGACTTGGGTCCTTAAGACTTCATTACGTCAACAAGAGCCTGGCCCATGTCGGCCGGGCTCTTGACGACTCTCACACCCGCGGCCGTGAGTGCGGCCATCTTCTCGGCGGCGGTGCCCTTGCCGCCGGCAATAATCGCCCCGGCGTGGCCCATCCGGCGGCCTTCGGGCGCCGTCTGGCCGGCAATGAACGCGACGATCGGCTTCTTGAAGTTCACCTTGATCCACGCGGCCGCTTCTTCTTCGGCCGAGCCGCCAATCTCGCCAATCATGATCACGGCGTCGGTTTCCGGATCGTTCTGGAACAACTCCAGCGCATCGATATGGGTCGTCCCGATCATTGGGTCGCCGCCAATGCCGATGCAGGTACTCTGGCCAAGTCCCTGGCGCGTCAGCTGGTCGATCGCTTCGTAAGTCAGCGTGCCGCTCTTCGAGACAATGCCGATGCGGCCTTCCTTGCAGATGTTGGCAGGAATGATCCCGGCCTTGCCCTTGCCGGGCGAGATGATGCCTGGGCAGTTGGGACCGATCAGGCGTGTGGCCGGATAGTCCTTCAGGAACGTCATCGCCTTCAGCATGTCAACGACGGGAATGCCTTCGGTAATGCAAACCACGAGGCCAATGCCGGCTTCGGCCGCCTCCATGATCGCGTCAGCCGCAAACGGCGGCGGCACGAAAATCACCGAGGCGTTGGCGCCGGTTTGTTTCGCCGCGTCAGCAACGGTGTTAAACACCGGCCACCCCTCGTGAGTGGTGCCGCCCTTGCCGGGGGTGACGCCACCAACCACGGTGGTGTGATACGCCGCCGCGGCCTTGGCGTGGAACGTACCTTCGCGACCCGTCAGGCCCTGGACGATCAAGCGCGTGTTCTTGTCGAGTAGTACTGCCATTAGCGACCTCCCGCTAGCGCTACGACCTTGTCGGCCGCCTCGCCCATCGTGTCTGCGGTCGCAAAGTTCAGCCCACTCTCGGCAAGCATCTTCTTTCCTTCCTCGACGTTGGTTCCCTTCATGCGAATCACAATCGGCACCGGCACGCCCAGTTCCTTGACGGCGGCGATCACGCCAGCCGCAAGCACGTCGCACCGCAGGATGCCGCCGAAAATGTTGATCAGCACGGCCTTGACGTTGGTGTCCGACATCAGGATCTTGAACGCGTTTCGAATCTGCTCCGCGTTGGCGCCACCGCCGACGTCGAGGAAGTTGGCGGGCGCGCCGCCCGCCAGCTTGATGATGTCCATGGTCGCCATGGCCAGGCCCGCGCCGTTGACCATGCAGCCGATGGTGCCATCCAGGCGGATGTAGTTCAGCGAGAACTTCGACGCCTCGACTTCCAGCGGGTCTTCTTCGCTGATGTCGCGCAGTTCGCGAATGTCGGGATGCCGGTACATCGCGTTGTCGTCGAAGTTCATCTTGGCGTCGAGCGCCAGGACGTCGCCACCGCCGGTGATCAGCAGCGGATTGATCTCGACCAACGAGGCGTCAGTATCCAGATATGCCT
>JANMUX010000031.1:0-5443 GCA_031392125.1 Acidobacteriota bacterium
GGTGGAGACCTCGGAATTCGATCCGGAATCCGACGATTCGGCGCTGGATGAGTTGGTGAAGCAGATCAAGGGGATGGGCTAAGGCACGCGCTACTACGTCGCCCGCAAATGACCCGGCGGGGTTGACCGTGGCGACAAACCTTGAGGTTTGTCGTAAGCTGATCCGATATGGCTTGGTTCAAGAAGGCCCGCAAGCCCATTGCCACGCCCGAAAAGTCCAGCCGCGTTCCCGAAGGGCTGTGGGTGAAGTGTCCGGGTTGCGACACCGTCATCTACACCAAGGATCTCGTCAAGAACCTTCACGTGTGCGGCAAGTGCGCGCACCACTTCCGGCTGTCGGCCACCGAGCGGCTCAAGACGCTGTTCGACGATGAGCGGTGGGAGGAGCTGGCGCCCAACCTGACCTCGAACGACCCGCTCAAGTTCACCGACACCAAGCCCTACAAGTCGCGCCTGGCCAACACCCAGAAGTCCACCGGCCAGAAGGACGCGGTGATTGTCGGCGTTGGCCGGATCAACGGGCTCGAAGCCGTGGTCGCATCGATGGAGTACAGCTTCATCGGCGGCTCGATGGGCGTCGTGGTCGGTGAAAAAATCGTGCGCGGCATCGAGATGGCGCTCGAACGCAAGGCGCCGATGCTGATCGTGTCGTGCTCGGGCGGCGCGCGCATGATGGAAGGCGCGCTGTCGCTGATGCAGATGGCCAAGATCTCGGCGGCACTCGCTCGCCTGGACCGCGCCAAGCTGCCCTACATCTCGCTGCTGACCGACCCGACGACCGGCGGCGTCACCGCGAGCTTTGCCATGCTGGGTGACATCAACATTGCGGAACCCAAGGCCCTGATCGGCTTCGCCGGCCCGCGCGTGATCGAGCAGACCATCCGCCAGAAGCTGCCCGATGGGTTCCAGCGCAGCGAGTTCCTGCTCGAACGCGGCATGCTCGACCTGGTCGTCGATCGGCGTGAGCTGAAAGCCACGCTCGGCCGCACTCTCCGTTTCATGAGCCAGTGACATCTCTCGAACGGCTGTTCGCGCTCGAACAGTTCGGCATGAAGCTCGGCCTCGACAACATTCGCGCGATCCTGGCGGCGCTCGATCACCCGGAACGCGCGTGGCGGTCGGTCCACATTGCCGGCACCAACGGCAAGGGGTCGGTGGCGGCCATGGTCGAGCATGGGCTGCGTGCCTCGGGACTGAAAACCGGCCGCTACACCTCCCCACATCTTGATGTCATCGAGGAGCGCGTCGCCATCAACGGCGAGGCCGTGGATCGGCAGACCTTCGCGGCGGCCACTGAAGTCGTGTTCGCGGCGGTGGACGAGGCGACCCGCAACCGCACATTGACGGTCGTGCCGACATTCTTCGAAGTCTCGACAGCGGTGGCGTTCGAGGTGTTCAGGCAGATGAAGGTCGATGCCGCGGTGGTCGAGGTCGGGCTGGGTGGCCGGTTCGACGCCACCAACGTGCTGAGCCCTGATGTCACGGCAATCACGTCGATCGCCTTCGACCACGAGCGGCACCTCGGCACCACGCTGTCGCAGATCGCGTTTGAGAAAGCAGGGATTGCCAAGCCTGGTACGCCGCTGGTGGTTGGCCGGCTGCCGGATGAAGCGGCCCGCCGCATCGCGACGGTTGCGGCCGCCGTCGGCGCACCGTTGATCGAGGCGCATGCGACGATCACCGACCGCATCTACCCGCCGTTCACGCTGGCGCTGCCGGGACGGCATCAAGTGGAAAATGCAGCGGTCGCGACCGCGGTCCTCGAGGCCTGGTCGGCGCGGGTCTCATTTGTGCCGACCAGCGCCATCGTCACCGGCCTGAGAGACTGCCGCTGGCCGGCGCGCCTGGAGTCGCTGCGGATGCCCGACGGTAGCGAACTGCTGATTGATGCGGCGCACAATCCCGCTGGGGCCGAAGCGCTGGCCGCTTATCTCGAGGACACGAGCCGGGCGCCGCTACCGATCGTGCTGGCGGTCATGGAGGACAAGGACCTCACCGGCATGGTGACACCGCTCTTGCGGGTGGCGTCGGCACTGGTTGCGACCACCGTCCCGAGCTCGCGCGCGCGCAGCGCCGAGAACCTGGCCGCCGCGCTGCGGGTGCTCGCGCCCGGCTTGCCGGTTGACATCGAGCCTGAGCCACTGGCCGCGGTGGCGGGCGCGCTCTCGCGATCGACGCGGGCGGTCGCCGCCGGCTCGATCTACTTGATTGGTCCGCTGCGAGCCCGGCTGTTGGAAGCGGGCGCGCGTCTTAACTCCTGACCGGTCAGTTCCTTCTGGTATTCTCAATTCATCCTGTGCGGCTCCGCCTGACCCTCGTCCTGACGTGTGCGATCCTGTTGAGCGCCCTCGCTTTGCCGGCCTCGGCACAAGTGGTGCCGGGTTGGACCACCAAGCAAGGCACGTTCGACCGCATCGACGCGGAACGCGTGCTGCTGATCAGCGAGGTGGAGATCGAGGGCAACGCCGGCAGTGCCAACGCCGGCCAGAAATTCTTTGCCGATCAGGTCGAGGTAAACGTCAAGTCAGGGGAGCTGATCGCTCGCGGCAACGTGGTGCTCCAGACACCAACGTCGAGGCTGGCGGCTGAATCGGCGGTCTTCAATACCAAGACCAGGCTCGGCACCTTCACCAACGCCACCGGCATCGCCCAGCTGGGCGAACGCGGCCGGCAGAACCTGAGCATGTTCGGCACGCTCGAGCCCGACGTTTATTTCTACGGCGCGGCGATCGAGAAAGTCGGCGCCGATAAATATCGAATCAACAAGGGCGGCTTCACCACCTGCGTGCAGCCGACGCCGCGCTGGGAGATTGTCAGCGGCCGTGCCACGGTCAACCTCAACGACTACGTCGTGATGCGCAACGCCGTGGTGCGGGTCAAGAACGTGCCGGTGTTCTACCTGCCGATCATGTACTACCCGATCCAGGAGGATGACCGCGCGACCGGCTTCCTGCTGCCCTCGTACGGGGCCTCGACCTACGCGGGCTCGTCGATCAGCAACGCGTTTTTCTGGGCCGTCAACCGCAGCCAGGACCTGACGCTGTTCCACGACTTCTTCTTCACCGGCAGCACCGGCGTGGGAAGCGAGTATCGCTACCTGTTCGGGCCGGCGTCGCAGGGCAACTTTCGCGCCTACTGGCTCAATGAGCAGGAAGCGGTGATCAACGGTGGCTTGCGGCCGGCCCGCAAGAGCCAGATTTTCACCGGCGGGCTAAACCAGGGCCTGCCGCTTGGACTGACCGCCCGCGCCAACGTCAACTACTCGACTGACGTCACCACCCGTCAGCTAAACAGCAACGACTTCCTGGATGCCACTACCAGTCAACGCACGCTGAACGGCGCGGTGTCGGGAGCCTGGGGCGGCCTCAGCCTGAACGCGGTCTACGATCGCCTGGAATATTTCTACAACTCTACCGATTCACAGGTGACGGGTCGTGGACCGGGGTTCACGGCCACCTATAGCGGGCGCAAGCTGCCGGCGGTGCCGGTGTATTTCTCGCTCAATCTCGACGCCGCCAACATGCTGTTCATTGGCAGCAGCGTGACGACCACCAACGGCACCGCGGTGAAGACCACGCTCGACAAGAGCCTGAACCAGGTGGACGTGCTGCCGTCGTTTCGCGTGCCGCTCAGCACGCTGCCCTTCCTGTCGGTCAATGCGACGGTCGCCTATCGGACCACTTACTTCAGCGAGAGCCTGGCCGAGGATCTTCGCACGCAGGTCGAGGACGCCGTCACCCGCCGCTACGCCGACATGCGGGCCGATATCGTC
Source organism: Acidobacteriota bacterium (assembly GCA_031392125.1). GTDB lineage: Bacteria > Acidobacteriota > Vicinamibacteria > Vicinamibacterales > UBA2999 > 12-FULL-67-14b. Next base: position 3,773 of record JANMUX010000031.1, read on the forward strand.
GGTCCCGTCTTCTCGCGCGTGTTCACGCCGAACAATGCCTTTGCCGAGCGGATGAAGCACATCATCGAGCCGAACTTCTCGGTGCAGCGCCGGACCGCAATCGACAACCAGGCCCGAGTGCCGCGCGTGCAGGGCCGCTATGACACGATCGTCGGCAACACGACGCAACTTACCTACGGCCTCGCCAACCGGCTGCTCGTGCGCAAGCGGGCGGTCGAAGGCGCGCAAGCCGGTTCGCCGCAGGAATTGCTCAACGTTTCGATCCGGCAGAGCTATTACACCGACGCCTCGGCCAGCCAGTTCGATCCCAACTACGCCAACAATCAAGGCCGGCCACCCAGCCCGTTCTCGCCCATCTCGCTGACCGCCAAGGCGGTGCCGACCCAGCCGATGTCAGTCGACTTCCGGCTCGATTACGACCCGCGCGCCGAGGCTGACGTCAAGGTGATCGGCTATGGGCTGAACGGGGTGTATCGCACCAACATGGTGGAGACCTCGGCCGGGTGGAGCAAGCAGAATTACGGCAACGCGTTTGCCGGACGGTCGAACAACTACATCCAGCAAAGCACCCAGCTCCGCTTCGCTGGTGGCAAGTACGGCGGCACCGTGGCGCTCAACTACGACATCGCGCGGTCAACCCTGCTCAATCACCGCTACATTGCGTTCTACAACGCGCAGTGCTGCGGCCTTTCGGTCGAGTACCTGGCCTATAACTACGGCCCGGGCACCAATTTGCTGCTTACCCAGAACCGGCGCTTCAACATGTCGTTCACGCTCGCCGGCGTCGGGTCATTCTCCAACTTCTTCGGCGCCTTCGGCGGCCGGACGTATTAAAATCGTCTGCTGTCATGCACGCCTCTTTCTCAGGTTGGTAAGCAAACGATGATCAAGGTTCTCGTCACCGGCGGCGCCGGTTTCATTGGCAGCAATTTCGTGCGCTATGCGCTCCAGGCGCACGCCGACTGGCACGTCACCAACCTCGACAAGCTGACCTACGCCGGCCGGAAGGAAAACTTGCACGACGTCATGGATAACCCGCGCCACACCTTTGTGCACGGCGACATCCTCGACGCGGCCGTGGCGGGCCCGCTGGTCGAAGCCGCCGATTACGTGGTGCACTTCGCAGCCGAGACACACGTCGACCGCTCGATCATGTCGGCCGGCGACTTTATCAAGACCGACGTGGAAGGTTCGTTCGTGCTGCTCGAAGCCGCGCGCCGGAATCCCACCCTCAAGCGCTTCGTCCAGATCTCCACCGACGAGGTCTACGGCAGCGTGCCCGAGGGTTCGAGCACCGAGACCGACGAACTGCGTCCGCGTAACCCCTACGCCGCGAGCAAGGCGGGCGCCGACCGCCTTGCCTACAGTTACTGGGCCACGCACGACGTGCCGGTTATCGTGACGCGGGCATCGAACAACTACGGGCCGTACCAGTTTCCCGAAAAGATCCTGCCGCTGTTTGTTACCAACCTGATGGACGACACGCCGGTTCCCTTGTACGGCGACGGTGGCAACATCCGCGACTGGCTGCACGTGCTCGATCATTGCCGCGCCCTCGACCTGCTGCTGCACACGGCCACCAATGGCGACGTCTACAACATCGGCGGTGGCAACGAAGTGAAGAACATCGACCTTACGCATGCCGTCTTGAAGCAGATGGACAAGCCGCTG
>JANMUX010000034.1:0-14912 GCA_031392125.1 Acidobacteriota bacterium
CTGGTAAATGTGCGCGGCCATGTGGACCATGTGACCGGCGCCAGGCATGAGCGGCAGCAGTCGATCGGCCTCGGCTTCCGCGCGCTCTGGCGTGTCGGTACCTTCCCACAGGTGGATCCAGAGGTGGAGTGCACCCGGATGGCTCTTGTGCGAACGCAGCACGCGTTCGAGCGTGGCCTGCGCCTGGCGCGTTTCATCGTAGGGCTGGCCGTCTCGCGTCCAGTAGTTCCACGGGCGCAGGTCCATCAGCGACTCGGCGTGCAGCGTGCGGGCATCCAGGTCGTCGGGAAAGGCGCGGGTCACTGCCTGCATGGCCTCGGCGTAGGCGCGGTCGGCCTGGGGCCGGTCTGCGGGGTTGCCGGTGTAGCGCCGGGCCAGCGCGTCGATGTAGGCGCGCTCGCGCGGAGTGGCGTGGCGCTTGAGCGCCACGGCCTTCTGCACCAGCTCGAATGCGACCGGCTCGGCCTCGGCCACCATGGCCGCGTTGATGTTCGGGCCGAGCACCAGCGCCTGGCCCCAGAACGCCATGGCGAGTTTGGGATCAAGTCGTGCCGCCTCGGCAAAGGAACGCTTCGCTTCGGCATGGTTAAAGCCAAAAGCCAAATTCAGGCCCTGGTTCATGAACAACTGCGCGCGTGAGTTTCTCGTGCTGACTGGAAACGCGTGGACGCCCAGGTTCTGCAATCGTGGCGCGAGCGGCATGCCGGGCGCCGCCGGCGCGTCGGCTGCTTTGGAGTCGTCGTAGTGCTTGTGGCCCGCAGTCGCCGGCGCAGTGGTAGCGGTCTGCGCGACCGACTCGCCCACCACCGGTGGGGCGAGCACGGCCGCGATTGCCAGGGGGAACATCAGGGTCGATATGAAACGTGACATCTATGAATCTCCGCAAAAAGGAACGTGATCCTTTATACGCAGGAGCACGAATGCAAGTCGTTCGCAGGTGGTGAGGGATTGGTAAGGATTCGGTAAGATCCTAGCGCGCCAGCCATGACACCCGACCGCATCCTGACCTTCGCTGAATTTCGCCTCGATCCCATGAGCGGGCACCTGTATCGGGATGACGAACCCGTGGCGCTCGCGCCGAAGGCCTTTGCCCTGCTGCAGTGTCTGGTGAACCAGGCCGGGCGGCTGGTCCCGAAGCAGGAACTGCTCGACGCCGTATGGCCTGGCGTGTTCGTTGGCGACGCGGTGCTCAAGAGCGCGATCCGTGAACTGCGCAAGGCGCTCAAGGATAACTCAAGCGAACCGCGTTTCATCGAAACCGCACACCGCCGCGGCTATCGCTTCAAGGCCCCGGTGATGGTCGTCGACCGACCCGCTGGTGCGGTGGCTGTCGCCACGCCGCGCGTGCGCTACGCCCGCAGCGGGCCCGTGAATATCGCCTACCAAGTAGTTGGCTCCGGCCCCATCGACCTGGTGTTCGTGATGGGGTGGGTCTCGCATCTCGAATCGTTCTGGAGCGAGCCGCACTTCGCACGCTTCCTGAACCGGCTCAGCACCATGGCCCGGCTGATCCTGTTCGACAAGCGCGGCACCGGGCTGTCGGACCCCGTCCCGGTCAGCCAGCTCCCATCGCTCGACGAGCGGCTGGATGACGTGCGGGCCGTCATGGACGCGGCCGGCAGCGAGCGCGCGGTTTTACTTGGCGTGTCAGAGGGCGGACCGTTGTGCAGCCTGTTTGCCGCCACCTACCCGGAGAAAACCGAGGCGCTGGTGACCATTGGCAGCTATGCCAGGCGCATGCGTGATCACGATTACCCGTGGGGACCGACGCGCGAGGAGCGCGATCAGTTCTGCCAGCAGATCATCGAAGAATGGGGCGGGCCAGTCGGCATCAGCGAACGCGCCCCCTCGCTGGCCGGCGACCCGGCCTTCCGCGATTGGTGGGCATCATACCTGCGGATGGGCGCCAGCCCTGGCGCCGCTGTCGCGCTGACGCGGATGAACGCGGAGATCGACATCCGCGACGTGCTGCCATCGATTCGCGTGCCCACGCTGGTGATTCATCGCACCGGCGACCAGCTGCTCAAGGTGGAAGAGGGCCGCTACCTCGCGTCACGAATCCCCGGCGCGACGTTCGTGGAGCTCCCGGGCAACGACCACCTGCCGTTTGCCGGCGATCAAGACTCGTTGCTCGATGCGATTGAACGCTTTCTGGCGCCGGCGCGCCAGCGCCACCGGCCAACCACGGTGTTGTGCTCAGTTGTGACCGTGCAATCGGCATCGGGCGGCGACGACCGCGCGTTGCTCGAGCGGGTGTTTGCGCGCGAGGCCGCTTTCTTCCGCGGCCGCCTTGCCTCATCAGCCGACGACCGGTTGATCGCGTCGTTCGAGGGACCTGGACGCGCGGTCCGATGCGCGATGTCGGTCGTGACCATTGCCCGCCAGTCGCGAATCGAAGCGAAGGCCGGCGTGCACATTGGCGAGTGCGATGTCACCGCGATGGACGGCCCCGTCAGCGACATCAGCGCCCGGCTGGCGGAGGCTGCCGGCGACCACGACGTCTACGTCTCGCGAACCGTTGTCGACCTCTTACCCGGCTCGGGTGTTGTATTCGAAGAGCGCGGCAACGTCTCCGTTGGTGGCCAGGCACGTCCGATCCTGGCCCTCGCTGTATCGGGGCAAGACAACAACCCGCGCGTCGTCTAGCCGCACCGTGATCACCACAGACTGCGCGTGGTCAGGTCAGACTCATTTGCTCCAGGCCAGCCGCGTGAGGCCGGTCGATTCGCGCACGAGTAAGCCGCCAGGCAGCAACACCGGCAGCGACCAGGTGGCGCTGCGGCCGATCTCGTAGCGCTTCTCTTCAACGTAGGTATCGGACGCGCGCCTCGCGACGATCAAGCTGCCACCGTCGGTCAGAAACATCACGTGCGCAGGCGCGAGCAGGATTGATGCGTGGTTACCGTCGCGTCCCTGCGTCGACCACTTCATCGCGCCGGTCGCCGCGTCAAGCGCCACCAACTGCCCACGGCGCTTGTTCGACATTCCGTAAATGCGGCCGTCGGCAAACACCGGCGAGCTCGTGTACATGGTCACTTCGGCGTTCCTCCACGCCTGGGTCGCGGTCCACGACCCGTTCGCCGTCGTGAGGGCGTACGCGTGAGTGCCCTGGCGCGTACCCGACACCACCACATGGGTGCCCGTCCACAGCGGCGACGCGATGTTCTCGTGCCATTCGTCCGGGAAGGGGGCCGACCACAGCGCCGCACCGGTGGCGGCATCGATGCCGACAATCGAACCGTTGGTGAGCGTGATCAGTTGGCGCACGCCGGCAATCGTGACGGCCAGCGGCGAGGCATAGCCGGGGCCGAGGCCCTTCCAGCTCCAGCGCTCCTTGCCGCTCGCCGGATCGAGCGCCAGCACGCGGCCGCCGTGCACGTCACTGCCGACCTGCACGATCAGCGAGCCGCCTTCGATCAGCGGCGACATGGCCGTGCCGCAGAACAACTTGGACGTGTCAATCGATGCCGAGTAATCCTGGCGCCAGGCCAGCGTACCGTCGGCGACATTCCAGGCCGAGAGCACACCGGTGACACCCAACGTAGACAGCCGGCTGCCGGCTATTAGTGGCGTCGAGTTCGGGCCCTTCGCCATCTGCGTGGCGTATTGGTTTTTCTGGAAGGCCGCGGGATATGTCTGCTGCCACACCACCTTGCCCGTGGCGAGATCGATAGCGGTGACGACCTCGTTGGGATCGCGGCGACTGTGGATGAACGCGCGGTCCCCGGCGACCACCGGCGACGCGTAGCCCTCGCCGACTTCTACCTGCCAGGTCCGGCTGACCGACGCCGGCCAGGCTTTCGGAACCACCGCGGCAGGCAGCGAACCATCGCGCGAGGGTCCGCGCCACTGGGCCCAGTCCTGGGCTCCCGCAAGCGCCGGCGCGAACATCACCGCGGCAACAAAGAGCAAGGGGTGTCGCATGCCCCCGATTCTAATTGAACTATTCGAGCGCTTGCTGCAGCGCTTTGAGCAGCGTGTCGCTGGTGAAGGGCTTTGGCAGGAACGTTTTTACCTGCGCGCTGGCCGCCCTGGCCGGCTGTTCGTTGGCGCTGACCCCGCTGACCGCGACGATCGGCACCGACCCGTCGATCCGCGACATGGCTTCAATGGTCGGCACCCCCGCCATCACCGGCATGGTCATGTCGAGCATGACCGCGGCAATCGAGCGATGGTTCGCCCTGAACGTGGCGACCGCTTCCGCGCCGTCAGACGCCAGCAGCACGCGATACCCCGACGCTTCGAGCGTGCGCTGCGCGATCATGCGGATGGCCGCCTCGTCGTCTACGACCAGCACGGTCTGTCCACTGCCCTTCGCCTGCGGTGTCGCGATTCCGATCAGGCTTGCGCCATCGGCGCCAGAACCGGCCGGCAGGTAGATGGCAAAGCGCGAACCACGGCCTGGCTCGCTCGTGGCGCGCAGCTGGCCACCGTGGCTTTTGACGATCGTCAGCGACGTCGACAAGCCGAGCCCGGTGCCCTTACCGGGCTCCTTGGTCGTGAAGAACGGGTCGAAAATCTTGTCGGCGATCTCGAACGGAATCCCAGTGCCGCTGTCCTGCACTTCGATCTTCACGTAGGGGCCTGGCCGCAAGTCGCCGCTGGCGGCGCCTTCGAGCCTCACCGACTGGGCCGAGATAGTCAGTTGCCCGCCCTCGGGCATCGCGTCACGCGCGTTCACGCACAGGTTCAGCAACACCTGGTGAAACTGCGTCGGGTCGCCGAGCAGCCGCGGTAGGTGCGGTTCGACCGACGTGCGAATGTCGATGGTCTTGGGCAGCGTGTCGCGTGCAATTCGTTCGATATCGGCAACCAGTGCCGCAGCATCGATCTCGACCCGGCGTCCCTCGAGCCCGCGCGCGTAGGACAGCACCTGCCGCACCATCTCGGCGCCGCGGCTGGCGCTGGCACCGATCGTCGCCAGCACCTCCCGATCGCGCGGAGCGGTGACGCTGTCTTGGAGCAGTTCGATGGCCATCATGATCGGCGTCAGCACGTTGTTGAGGTCGTGCGCAATGCCGCCGGCCAGCGTGCCGATGCTCTCGAGCCGCTGCGCCCGGTAGAACTGCTGCTCCATCTGCCGGCGTTCGGAGACGTCGGTGGTGATCGACAGCACGCTTTGAGCGCGGCCTTGCTGGTCGCGCACCAGCGTCAAGCGGCTCTCCACGATCACCGGCCGGCCGTGCTTGTTGACCGGCCGTAGCTCGCCCGTCCATTCGCCCAGGCGCCCGACCGTGTCGTAGGCCTTGTTCGCTTCGTCCGAACCACCGCTCGAATAGAGCAATTCGGTGACTGGCATGCCCTGCGCCTCGGTCAGGGTCCAGCCATACAAGCGTTCCGCGCTCTTGTTCCAGTAGGTGACCCGGCCATCGAGCCTGGTGACGAAGATGGCGTCCTGGGCCTTGTCGAGCAGCGACGCCTGCTCGCTCAGCCGCTGATTGGCGCGTTGCTGGCGGCCCAGCATCACGACTGCTGCCACACCAACGAGCGCAATGAAAAACGAGGCCACGGCCGCCGTCAGCTCATTGCGCTGGTGCCGCTCGTTGACCGATGCCAGGACGTCGGCTTCGAGCGCGCCGATCGTCGCGAGGACTGGATAGTCCTTCATCCGGCGATAGTTGAACAACCGCTGGCGTCCATCGATTCCGCCGGGTCCCGTGTACTGGCCCTCTTGCTGGCGCGCATATTCAGTGAACAGTTGCGCGCGTGAGATGTCTTCGCCAAACTCGAGATCCTGGCCGCGACGGCGGGCGAGGGTAATACCACTCTCGAGTACCAGCGACATGATGTCGGATGCTCCGAGGTTGGTGGTTTCGAACAACTCGGTCAGGTAGCGCGGTTCGATCGAGATGGCGACGATCCCGCCAAACGAGCCGTCGGCCTTGTCGAACCGGCGCGTCAGGGTGATGGCCCAGCGTCCACTGATGCGGCCGAGCACGGGTTCGGAAATCAACAGCCCCTGCGTCTCGCCGCGCTGGTGTCGCTGAAAAAAGTCGCGGTCAGTAATGTTGGTCGGCGAAAACGCCCGTAGCGACTCGACCACGTCGCCACGCTCGTCGGTGACACCCACGAACGTGATCGACGAAGTGCCTGAGAATGCCGGTACGATCAGCCGCTCGAGTGGGATGGGAGTAGCCGAGCCGGGTCCCTGGTACTGGTCCTTGATCAGCAGCAGGAAGTGGTCGATGCCCTTGAGCAGCTGGTTGGTATGGACGTCGAGAGCCAGCGCGATGTTGGCGTTCTTGCTGAACTCGGCGGCCGCCGCTTCGTTTCTCTCACTGCGGCCGCGGTCGATCGTGTAGGCCCAGATGCCGGCGATCAGCAGCAGGGCGACGACGGCGATCGCGGTCGTGCCCGGAGGAATGTCGAAGTGGAATTTTCGGTTGAAAGTCACCCGGCTCCAACCAGTATGCGTCGAAACCGGGCGGGCCCGAGCGGCCCGCCCAGCTGATTGGTGCTACTTCGCGGCGAAGCAGTAGAAGTACGCCTCGCCGCCGGTCGCGCGCAGGTTGTCCAGCCCGCAGCCCTTCGAGGGGTGAGCCGAATGCCACGAGGTCGGGTTGGCGCCGCCGCCCTGGCGATCGTGATGGCCGACCGTGGCGCTGCCGTCGCCGGCGGAGCTCGTCCAGTTATTGCAGGTTGCGCCTGAGCCGGTGCCGTCGAGATTCGATCCCGTCAGGATGTCGTGCCGATTGGGCGTGTCGCCACGGCCGTTGACCACTTCACCCTTCTCGGTCAGCGAATTCTCCTTTGACAGCTTGTTGTTATCGCTGTGGAGGTCGGCGACGTTCGCCGCGACCTGCACACCCTTGGCGTTTAGCCACGGACCGGCGCCGATGCGGTCCTTGGCATGTACCGCCGGCTGGCCGTTGGCGGCCGTCGCGCTCAAATAGGCTCGCCACTGCCGGTTGCCGGCTCCTGCCGCCTTGGCAAGTGCCTGGCAGTGCGCGTCTGCACCGGCCAAGCCACCGAGGTCGGCGCCTTTGCCCGAGCCCACGCTGGTAATGAAGAAGCCCAGGTTGCCCTGAGCGGTCACGGCTGGCGCGCTCGGCGCCATCAACGCCATTGCAAATCCCAACACCACAATTCGTTTCATTCGTCTCTCTCCTCGAAAGGCAACCACGATGACACGAAAGAAACCGCGAGGAACACGACGCCAGCTATTTCGAGGTTCGCGCGTGATTCGTGGTGTGTACTTCGTGTGCTTCGTGGTTGCGTTTAACTACCTCACCGATGGCAGCGGACCTACGGGCGTCAAGGCCGTGGGCTTCGCGCCTGAGGCACCCAGCGCGTCGTAGATCGCCGGCACGGCGGCGATCAGGTCGTTGGTGTCGGTCACCAGCTTGGCCATGTCCTCGCGCAGCTCGCCGACGCTGCGTACCTGCTGGGCCGTCGGCAGCGATGTCGACCCCATGATCTGGCCCTTGGTCTGCCCGATCTGGCCTCTCACGTTGCCCTGCTGGCCGCCGCCACCACCACCACCGCCCTGGACCTGGCCAAGGCCGAGGCGCCGGCGCAGGTCCGCGAGCTTGGTATTGACGTCGGCGAGCGCCGTCTTGCCGGCCGCCGGCACGCTTGCGGCGGTCTTCACCAATGACTCGGCGGCCGTCACCTGGCTTCCGAGCGTTGTCACCGCTTCAGCCGCCGCGTTCGCGATCCGCTGCAACTCGTGCAGGCCGAGCGCCGTATCGTGCCACGTCCTGCGGTCGGCGTCGGTCATCTGCATGTCCTTGTCGCCGGTAACGCGCACCGACTTGGTCGCCACGTCCTTGCCGTCGACAACCAGCGTCACGCGATATTCACCGGGCAGCACATTGGGGCCGTTGTTACCGCCGCCCCCAAAACCACCACCACCACCCCCCCCGCCTTGGGGCTGTCCGGCCAGTGGCAGCAGCGGCTGGTGCCGCAGATCCCAGTAGACCCGATTGATGCCCGCGCCGCTCGCCGTGCGCAGGTCGTTGCCGGTAATCTCGCGCACCTGCGTGCCCGCGGCGTCGCGTATGCGCAACGCGAGGTTGGTCTGCGGTTTTGCCAGGTAAAAACTGATGGGCGCACCGTAGGTGGGGTTCTTGCCAAAGAACGGCTTGTCGGTGACGAAGCCGCGGTCGTTGGCCTGGTTGAACTGCATGGCGCCGCGCATGTCGAACAGGTATGCGTCGGTCTTCATCGCCTCGGCCGCCTGCTGCAGCGGCGTGGCGTCATCGAGAATCCAGATGCTGCGCCCATGCGTGGCGACAATCATGTCGTTGTCGCGCGGGTGGAATACGATCTCGTGAATCGGCACGGTCGGCAAGTTCGACTTGATGCGCGACCAGCGCCCGCCGCGATCGGGACTTACGAACAACCCGAACTCGGTGCCGGAGTACAGCACGCTCGGGTTCTTTGGATCCTCGGCCATCGCCGTCACGGTGTGGCCCTTCGGAATGCCCTCGCCGATCGAACGGAAGTTGTTACCGCCGTCGACGCTGGCGTAAACATACGTGCCCATGTCGTCATTGCGGTGGTTGTCGAAGCTGGCGTAGACCACGTTCACTTCGTGATTCGAGGGTGACAACCGCGAGACATACGCGTTTTTCGGCACGCCCGGGAACTTGGTGGTGATGTTGGTCCAGGTCTTGCCGTCCTTGGTCATGTGGACCTGGCCGTCATCGGTGCCGGCGTAGAGTACGCCCGCCTGCTTCGGCGACTCGACCAGCTGCACGATGTTGCCGAACGACTGCACGCCGTCGTGCTTGGCAATCTTGAAGTCCTTGGCCGCAACACCCATCAGCGAGAGGCCCTCGCGGTCGGTGGCCTCGGACAGGTCGCCGCTGATGGCAGTCCAGCTCTGGCCCCGATCGGTGGACTTGAACACCTTGTTGGCGCCGACATAGAGGGTGTTGGAGTCGTGCGGCGAAATCAGGATTGGCGTGTTCCAGTTCCACCGCAGCGGCGGCTCGCCGCGGGCCGGCAGCGGGCGAATGCTCTTGCGCTCGTTACTGACGCGGTCGACCCGCGAGATGTTGCCATCCTGCGACTCGGCGTAAATCGTGCGCGGGTCTTTCGGATCAACCTGCGCCTCGAATCCGTCTCCGCCATGAATCGAAAACCAGTCGTCGTTGACGATGCCCTGCCGGCTGCGCACGGCGCTCGGCCCGCCCCAGGTGTAGTTGTCCTGCAGGCCGCCGTAGACGTTGTAGGGCGTCTCCATGTCGTAGGTGACGTGATAGAACTGCCCAAGATCCATGTTGTAAATACCTTCCCACGTCGCGCCCTTGTCGTAGCTCACGCCGATGCCGCCGTCATTGCCGTCGATGATGTGATTGGGGTTGGCGGGGTTGATCCACATGGCGTGGTGGTCCGAGTGCATGGCGCCGTTCTCGATGAAGGTCTTGCCGCCATCATCGGAGATGTGGAGTTGCACGCCCAGCACGTAGATGCGCGCGTCGTTGGTCGGGTCGATCCGGATCTGGCTGAAATACATCGGCCGCGGATTGACGTTCGACATCTTCTTCCAGGTCCGGCCGGCATCGTCCGACCGGTAGGTGCCACTCTCGGTCTCGTGTTCAATGCGGGCGTAGACGACGTTCGGGTTTGCCTTCCAGACATCCATGCCGATCCGGCCGAGCGGGCCGGCCGGCACGCCCTCGGTCAGCTTCACCCAGGTCCGGCCGGCATCGCTCGACTTCCACATCGCGCTGCCCGGACCGCCGCCGTTGAAACCCCAGGTGGCGCGACGACGCTGGTAAGTCGCCGCGTACAGCACCTTGTTGTTCGACGGATCCATCACCAACTCGGTCGCGCCGGTGTCGTCGTCCACGTGCAGCACGCGGGCCCAGGTCAGGCCGCCGTCGGTGGTTTTATACACGCCGCGCTCACCGCCGCGTCCCCACACGCTGCCGAGGGCCGCGACGTACACGACATCGTGATCGACCGGATCAACGACGATGCGGGCAATCTGCTTTGAGGTGGAAAGTCCGACGTTCTTCCAGGTGCGGCCGCCGTCGATCGACTTGTAAACACCGTTACCCCACGAACCGCTCTGACGGTTGTTGTTCTCGCCGCTGCCAACCCACACGGTGTTGGCGTCGGTCGGGTTGATGGCAATGTCGCCAATCGAGACCGTGTCGTCCAGGTCGTCGAACAGCACTTCCCAAGTGGTGCCGTTATTCACGGTCTTCCAGAGGCCACCGGTCGCGGTGCCGACGTAAAACACAGCGGGATTCGACTCGAGCACGGCAACGTCGTCGACGCGGCCGCCCATCGTGGCGGGACCTATGTTGCGAAAGACGAGGCCGGCGAAAGGATCAGCTGGCGCAGCCGTCGCGGCCGGCTGCCGCGCGGTGGCGCCGGCGGCCTGTTCGGCGCGAAGGTGGGAATCACTGCCAATAGCGACCAGGGTCGCGAGCAAGACAAGCAAACAAAACTTTCGGAACATCCGGGGTCCTCCTGAGACCGAAAACAGGCCCGGAAATGTACCACAAAGGGTCGCAGCTAGGGCGCGGTGGTGCCGGGGAGGTGGTTCCGGAGGATCCGTTCGACCTCGTCGAGTGCGCGGACGATGGCGGCGCTGACTTGCGCGCGTTCATCGTCGGTCAGCGCCGACAGCAGGCTGTGCGCGGCGGTTGACCGGCTACGGATGCCGGCGCTCAAATGATAGGTGCGCGAGTCGTCGAGAAAGCGCTCCCGTGCGATTTCCATCTCGGAATTATACGGGGCGTGCAAAACCGGGCAAGGCGGGCTGTGCGCGGCAACGCCGATCAGGTATTGAGATCGAGTCGTTGGTATGAGGCCGGCGCCTCATCGAAGTCGACCAGTGACAACCGCGCGCGCCTGGCGGCAATGACACGAAGAATCACAAACATTACCGACAAGACAAGCACCACGCCGATCACCGAGCCACCGTGCAATGCCGTGTGTTGCATTCGAGCGAACCACGAGGCGCCCACAATAAACACCAAACCAAAGATCGGCGCGAGCGCCTTCATGTTCTCGCTCGGCACGTAGGTGCACGTGAATGGCACCTTGTCGTAAGTGTGCAGGATTGCCTCCAGCATGACGATGGCGCCGGCCAGGCCCATCGCTGCGTGCAGCATCGCACGTTGCGGACCGAGCGCGAAGACGAACAACGGCAGCACTGCCAGCAGCGCCGGCACGATCAACGCCAGTACCGCGGCGCCCTTGACTCCGGTGACAAACGCGTCGCCGCGTTCGGCCCACGCCAGCTGGAATCCCCAGTTGGCGCGCAGTTCCGCCGGCACACGAATGATGTGCCGAAAGCCCACAAGCAGGGCGCCGTAAAGCAATGGCTGCACCGCGAGCAGGCGTGCCGAGACCTCCCCGCCCTGCTCGGGAAACGACTTCGAAAGCGCCACGACCGCCATGGCAAATCCGGCGGCGGCGGCGCATGCCAGCGTCAACCGATGGGTGGTATTGCGCCACATCGCAGCGAGCGCGAAATGGAAGCCGGCCCGGGTAGACGCGTCGCGCAGCAGCACCGTGTTGGCGAGCCACGCCGCGGCGCGCCAGCGCCGCCTGAACGCCGGCTGCGGCACGGGAGACAGCGACGGCAGTCGCCTCGCCCGCCAGACATAGGAGACGACCGCGAGCAGGGCGTTCAGGCCGGTCGCCAAGCCAGCGCGGCGAGCCAAGCCGGGAAACTGGCTCCGGCGTTGGCTGTAGAGGGCGGTGTTGACCGCGTCGCTGGCCGCCTGTCGCGCCGTCATCCGGTCGCTTCGCGGCAGGCTGGCAATGACGTCGCCGGCCAACACTTCGTAGACGCCGAGAAACCACATCGGGGGCGACGCCGCGCGCCAGTCATCGCCGTCACTGCGCGCAATGCCATTGGCCGCTGCCGGCAGCAACAAGAGCGAACTGCCCAGGACCACGATCAGCGCGCCTTGCAACCAGGGCGAGATCCGGCTGAAAGCGCGCGGTCCGACCACCAGCGCCACGGTTTCGCGGAGCGCGATGACCGCGAGGTAACCGAAGGCGGCAGACGCGACGGTGACGGCGGCGTGAATGGCGTTCAGCTCGAGCAGACCCCAGACGCTCAAGTGCCGAAAGTTGAACACCAGCAGCCATGGGAACACGATGCTGGGAAACAAATTGACGGCAATCGCCACTGCCGCGCCGAGCATCGCAACCGCCGCCAGCTTGGCGCGACGAATGGTGCCGGCCGGAACCGGCAGGGGCTCCAGGATGGCAGCATCGCGCGGGTCGATCGACAGGGCATCCCTCTGCGTGGCGGCCACCAGCGCCGTGACGATCATGCCAAACGCCAGGTAGAGATACTTGTCGTCAAGCGACACCGCCGCGACTTGTCCGGGCATCCAGACCGCCATCACATACTTGGCCGACCACGAGACGCTCAAGAACAAGGTGACTGACACGGCCAGCGCGCCGACTACGGCAAGCAGCTGCGAACGGTCGGCCTCTGGTGAAATGGCGTCGTTCTCGAGGAACTGGCGCAGGAATAGCCTGGTGAGGAGCGTGAACGGCGTGCGCAGCCGATCGTCAGCCACGTCAGATTGCCATGGCCGACAAATCGGCCAGCTCGCGAGCCAGCGCCTCGGGGTCTTCGCGAATCACCAGCTGTGAGAACACTCCTTCGAGGGAGGTGCTCGACATCAACGCGCGCAGCCGCGCGATCGAGTCGTCGGCGACCACCTCGCCCCTGTGAATGACGATCACCTTGTCACACACCCGTTCGACCACTTCGAGAATGTGCGAGCTGTAGAGAATGGCCTTGCCGCGCGCCGCGAGGGTGCGCACCAGGTGGCGCAGCATCAAGGTGGTCGAGACATCGAGGCCGGTTTCTGGCTCATCGAAGATCACGACCGACGGGTCGTGCAACAACGCGGCTGAGATGACGATCTTCTGCCGCATGCCCTTCGAGTACGAGGCAATTGATTGATCGGCTGCCGCGCGCAGCCCGAAGAGATCGAGAAAACGCTCGATCTTCATCGTCAACAGCGTCTCGGGTATCTCGCGCAGGCGGCCGACGAGTTGAAGATACTCAGTGCCAGACAGGAATGGGTAGAGATAAGGCTCCTCGGGAATGTAACCCAGCTCGCGACGGAAGCCGACCAGGTCGTCATGAATCGGCCGCCCGCCATACTCGACGAAGCCAGAGGACGGCTCGAGCAGGCCGGCGATCATCCTGGCGGTCGTGGTCTTGCCAGAGCCGTTGGGACCCAGGTAGCCGATGACCTCGCCAGGACGCAGCGTGAAGTCGACGTCCTTCACAACCCGCACACCGGAAAAGTACTTGGACAGGCGATGCGCGTGAAGGTCCCTCATGGCAGCCTCAGTCGATGCGCGCGACGCGTCGCCGTTCGGGCCAGAAACAAATGAGGACCGGCGCCACCGACAGCACACACACGATGGCCAGCGCGGCCGCGGCAGTGGCGCCCGTCAAGCTGGTCGAGAAATCCAGGCACAGGACGAGCAGGGTCAGGAAGTAACCAATCGGCACCAGGGTCAGCAGCAAGAAGGGAACGGAGGCGCTCGCGAGCTCATCGCGCAGCCCGCCGGCCACCGCCCGGATTACAGATATCCGGTTCGAGAGTCGGCTGAACCGGCGCGCGCTTTCTGCAAACTGCAGGTCTGCCAACGCCGGCGCGACAATCAATTGATGGGTGCGTTCAGAAAGAAACCGCTCGGCGAATGCCACGATGCCGGATTCGAAAGTCATTGCGCCTCCGCCGGCTTCAGCGCGAGCGCTTCGCGCAAGGTGGCAAACGCCTCGTGGACTTTGAGGCCATACGGGGTGGCGCGGTAGAGCCGGCGCGGGAGGCCGCTGGCGCCGCGGGGGCGCTCTTCCTGCCACGAGTCGACGAAGCCCTTACCCTCCATGCGGGCCAGGATCACGTAGACGGAACCGCGTTTGAGCGCGCCGGCCGAAGCGTCGACCAGTTCAAGACCAT
The DNA here is from genome assembly GCA_031392125.1 of Acidobacteriota bacterium. Lineage (GTDB taxonomy): Bacteria > Acidobacteriota > Vicinamibacteria > Vicinamibacterales > UBA2999 > 12-FULL-67-14b. Next base: position 13,908 of record JANMUX010000034.1, read on the forward strand.
ACCGATCGCGCTTGCCGAGCAGCTCCATCAGGAGCGACTCGGTGCGCGACATCGAGGGCAGCCGTGGGTCAGTCACGGCGCCACTCTTACAGTTTGTCAGCCTGGTGTCAAGCTCACCTTCAGCGCACCATCGTGGACCTCAACCAGGATGCGTCCGCCGTCGGGCACGTCGCCAAACAGCAGCAGCTCTGAAAGCGGCTTCTTGATCGATTTCTCGACCAGGCGCCCCATTGGACGGGCGCCGAAAGCGCGGTCGAAGCCTTTCTCCGCCAGCCACGCGCGCGCGGCCGGGTCGAGGTCGATCTGAATCTTGCGGCCCGCGACCAGCGCCCGCAGTTCGTCAATGTGCTTGTCGACGACCAGTTCGATCTCGCGCGTGCCGAGAGGCAGGAAATGCACGGTGGCATCGAGCCGATTACGGAACTCCGGCGCGAACACGCGTTCCAGCACGCCGGTGGCCTTGGAGCCCTCCCCTGCTTCGCGGAAGCCCATGCGCCGCCCCGACAGGTCGCGCGCGCCCGCGTTGGTGGTCATGATCAGGATGACATGACGGAAGTCGGCATGGCGGCCATGCGTGTCCGTGAGTGTCGCGTGGTCCATCACCTGCAACAGGATCGCGAACAGATCGGGATGCGCCTTCTCGATTTCGTCAAGCAGCAGCACGGCGTGCGGCGCCTTGCGGATCGCGTCGATCAGCAGCCCGCCCTCTTCGTAGCCGACGTAGCCGGGCGGCGCGCCGATCAGGCGCGAGACGGCGTGCTTCTCCATGTACTCGGACATGTCGAAGCGCAGGAACTCCACCTTGAGCACGCGCGCAAGCTGCCGCGCCAACTCGGTCTTGCCGACGCCGGTGGGACCGGCGAACAGGAAGTTGCCCATCGGCTTGTCGGCGGCGCGCAGGCCCGACCGCGACAGCTTGATCGCCGACGCGACCTCGTCGATGGCCGCGTCCTGGCCGAAGATCACGGCGCGCAATTCGCGCTCGATGTTCTTGAGGGCGGTCTT
>JANMUX010000353.1:0-2741 GCA_031392125.1 Acidobacteriota bacterium
GTCAACTACACCGTCGCGGTAGACCCGTCGACAGTCCCGGCCGGTCTTGAAGTTACCTCGATTCGTGTGGGGGTTGACGGCAGCCTCGACAGCGACAATCCGAATGGCGTTGACGTCCTGTTGCCCAACATCGGCAGCGACTACAGCAACCTGACGATCGACTTCGGGTTCACGGCCCCCGCCTGCACAGGTGTGATTGGCAACCGCGTGTGGCACGACACGAACAACAACGGAATCCAGGACGCTGGCGAAGGCAACTGGGCCGGGGCCGTGGTCACCTTGTCGCCCGGCGGTTCGGTGGCTACCGACTCGAACGGCCTCTATAGCTTCAGTGGTCTCTGCGGCGCCACTTACCAGGTCTGCGTCGCGACGCCTCCTGGCTCCACGCCTTCGCCTGCAAACCAGGGCGGCAACGACAACGTCGATAGCGACGGATCTGCCGGCCCCAACGGCGTGTGCACCACCGTGACGTTGCCCACGAGCAGCTCGGTCGATAACTCGAACGACTTCGGCTTCCATGTGCCGCCAGTCGCGAGCGCCGGAACCGGGACACCTGGTTACTGGAAGAACCACCCCGAAGCGTGGCCGGTCAACTCCATCACCATCGGCGGACGCGTCTATTCGAAGACCGCCGCCATCGGCTTTATGCAGGAGGGCGGAGACAAGACGCGCACGATGTTCATGCACCTGGTTTCAGCCAAGCTGAACCTCCTGATCGGCACCGAGTCCAGCTGCATCAGCGGCACGGTCGGATTGGCCGATGCGTGGATGGCGACCTACCCGGTTGGCTCGAACGTTAAGGGTTCGAGTCTCGCGTGGAAGAACGGCGAACCGCTCGCCGTGCAGCTCGACCGCTACAACAACGGCATGCTCTGCGCTCCTCACCGCGACTAATCGACATCACCCGGCGGCTCCCCTGAGCCGCCGGGTGCCTTTCTCCTCCGCGTGCACGAGTGCCACCCGCAGTTTGCTCCCGTAAACATGGACGCAGGACTTCCCGCGTGTCTGTGGCTTGGCGAATGCTTGCCTGAGTGCGGCTGGAGAAGACGTGTCGGGAGGCCGAAGCCTCCCGTCGATTGGAAGGGACAATGTCTCTGCCCAGAGTGGGCGTCGAGCGGTGCTGCTTTCGTTAATTGCAAGTGCGTTGCCAGCTTTCTACGGCTTTTCGCAGTAGCAAACTACAGACTCTGGATCGACAAACGGACTTTTTAGGTTTGCGAAGCTCACGACGACGCCTGAAGTCGAGCATCAGGCTGGCCCGTATCCTGCACCACGGTCAGGCAGGAGATCACACATGACCTGGAAAGATAAGCTCGAGCTGGGGCTCAAGAACGACGCGCCCTTCCGCAAGGACAACCTGCCCGAAAGCCAGGTTCGCGGACCAGAAGTCGATGCCGGGCCCGGTCGCTCGCCCATCATTCCCGCAGCCATCGCCGACGCTGAAAACCCAGTGGAGCCAACCATCCCAGACGACCGGCCCAAGGAAGAACCGCCGGGTAAGGAATAGATTCACCATCGGCCCTCATTGCAGCCCGTCGGCGCATTCCAGTATGCTGGCCTTCGCTTTTGCCGACTTCCGAAGCTCCAAAGAGGATTGAACCGATGCGATACAGAAATCTGCTTGCTTGCACTGCCATCATCTCCGGCGCGCTTTTTACCGCGATTCCATCTCTGGCCCAGGCTCCAGCGGCAGCCGCCGCCAAGAAGGTGGACAACACTGATCCGCGGACCGCGCGCTTCGGCGTCTGGGATAACTCGACCAATCCCAACAACGTGATGACGTACGAGAGCTTCGAGAAGGGCGGCAGCAAGCTCACCGTGAGCAACCCGAGCAATCCCGCGCAGGATTGGAGCTACGTGACGATGTTCGACGGCAAGTTCATGCCGGTCACTGGCCAGCCTGGTTCAGAGACCGCCGTCGAGATCATCAATCCGAAGAGCATCCGCATCTACAACAAGCGGGACGGAGTGGTGAACCAGGTGGTGATCAACACGTTGTCGGAAGATAACAACACTATCAACAACGAATACATCCGCATGGACAAGGATGGCAAAATCACGGGCGTCACGCACGTGATCTACAACCGCCGCAAGAAATAGCGCCACGTAGCGCCGTCGGCTCGCTAACGTCGGCACGGATGTTGTAGCCGTTCCGGCTGTGCATACCGGCGGCAATCTTAGCCTCAACGTTGGTGAGCTGATTCACGACGGCGCCGCGCTAACTACGCGTGAGGTGCTCGCACTGATCCACGAGGTCTGTCGAGGTCCCGGCGGGGGTTTCCCCAAATCCGCCAGCGACCTTTTGATCACTCCCACTGGCGAGGTGCTGATTTCTCCATCCAATGAAGCGACGGCGGCGCCGGACCCACGCGCTGCCGTCGCGCATCTCCTCGACACCATGTTGCCGGCTGAAAATCGGGGGGCCGACCATGCTGTCCCGCCGGCCCTGCGGGGCCTGCCGGCGCGGTTGAGGGCTGCCGCTGGCGAAGCAGGCCCAACAGATCGCCAGGATCTGATGTCGATCCTGTCGTGGCACCTCGGCGGAGATGCCCGACAAGTCATCCAGCAGTTGATGCACCGCTTCTCAGGTCGAGAGGGCGAAGCGGTATCCGCAGCGACCGTCGCAACAGCCCCCCCTCGGGCACCGCAAGTCGCGGCCGTGCCCAGCACCATCGGCGTTCCCAGCCCACCCAGCCTTCCCGACCTCGACCTGAACAAAGCGCACCGTAAGGAGCCGTGGG
>JANMUX010000356.1:0-1935 GCA_031392125.1 Acidobacteriota bacterium
CGCCTTCGACCGCCCGCTTGCGCACGAGCAGCCGGTTATCGTGACGCGGGCATCGAACAACTACGGGCCGTACCAGTTTCCCGAAAAAATCCTGCCGCTGTTTGTTACCAACCTGATGGACGACACGCCGGTTCCGCTGTACGGCGACGGTGGCAACATCCGCGACTGGCTGCACGTGCTCGATCATTGCCGCGCCCTCGACCTGCTCCTGCACACCGGTACCAATGGCGACGTCTACAACATCGGCGGTGGCAACGAAGTGAAGAACATCGACCTCACGCATGCCGTCTTGAAGCAGATGGACAAGCCGCTGTCGCTGATCAAGCCGGTGGCCGACCGCAAGGGGCACGACCGCCGCTACAGCCTGGGCACCGCAAAGCTCGAAGCCATGGGCTGGAAGCCGCAGGTGCCATTCGAACAGGGCCTGCGCGACACAGTGGCGTGGTACCAAGCCAACGAGTGGTGGTGGCGGCCGATCAAGGAAGGCGACCCGGCCTACAAGGCGTATATCGAAGCGCAATACGGCAAGCGCCGCTGATGACGCCGACCGTCCTCGTCACCGGCGCGGCGGGGTTTGTCGGCAGCCACCTGCTCGAACTGCTCGCTAGAGACCCGGTCACCATCGTCGCCTGGCAACGGCCGGGCACTGTCCCCCTCGCTGACGTGGCTGGCGTGCGGTGGGTCGCGGTTGAAATGCACGACCGGCACGCGGTGGACTCGGCAATCAGCGACGCCAGTCCCACGGCCGTCTATCACCTCGCCGGGGTGCCCCACGTCGGCGACTCGTGGGGTCACACCCGCGAGACGTTCGCCGGCAACGTGCTGGCCACCCACCACCTGTTCGAAAGCCTGCGCCGCGCCCGTTTGGCACCGCGCGTGCTCGTCAGCAGTTCGGCCACCGTCTACACACCGACCGATCGCGCGCTGCGGGAAGACGATGAAGTGATACCGAACAATCCCTACGGCACGAGCAAGCTCGCGCAGGAGATGGTCGGCATGCGCGCCTGGCAGGACGATGGCATCCCGGCGTTGATCGCGAGAGCGTTCAATCACGTGGGTCCGAGACAGGCACCATCGTTTCTGGCGCCAGGCATCGCGAAGCAAATCGCGGCGATTGAGGCCGGGACAGTCGAGCCGGTCCTCAAGGTTGGCAACCTCGAGCCCAAGCGGGACATCATGGACGTTCGCGATACCGTTCGCGCGTACCGCGCGATGATGCAGTCGGCCAGGCCCGGCGTCATCTACAACGTTTGCTCGGGCCGTCCGGTGGCGGTGAAAGACCTGCTGCAGTTGTTTCTCGAGCATGCGCGCGTGCCGATTCGCGTCGAACAGGACGCGGCGCGCTTCCGGCCGAACGACACCCCGCTGCTGCTGGGCGACGTCACCAGGCTGACCGCCGACACGGGCTGGACCGCGGAGCTGCCGCTCGAGCAGACAGTGGAAGACCTCCTCGCCTACTGGCGAAGCCAGTAGCCCGCCTTTCAAGACGCCAAGACCTCAAGACCCTAAGCCCCTCGGCCCCCAACAGCACTAATTCGGTTGACAGGCGAACAAAGGGCGAAATAATGGTCGCCATGGCGACCTTTCCACTGTTATTCGACCTGGGTCGCTCCCCCACTACCCGGGATGTCGCCAGGCTCGTGAGGGACGGCGGGCTCGACGCGCTTCCCGACGCGAAGCGGCGAGGTGACGCCGCGACCTACCAGGAAATCCGCTGCCGATCGGCTCTTAACAAGGTGAAGGGCATGCCCTTCTTCAAGTGGACGCTCAATCCTTACCGGGGCTGCACGCACGGCTGCCACTACTGCTTCGCGCGCCGGTATCAAACCCAACTCGAATTGAATGCCGGCGATCACTTCGCCTCCGTCATTTTCGTCAAGACCAACTTCGTCGAGGTGTTGCGGCGCGAATTGGACAAACCGTCGTGGGTGAAAG
>JANMUX010000515.1:0-9446 GCA_031392125.1 Acidobacteriota bacterium
TCTAGAAGTCGACGAGTCGCGTGTACTTCACGACGAACGATCGGCCGAGCGTTTCGGCCACGGTTGAACTCAGCAAGTCGCGGCGATCGTTGAAGACCACGAACAACCCGGTGCCGCTGCGATTGAGCATCGCGAGCCGGATGTTCGACGAGAACTGCCCGGTCTGCCCGTTGTACTGCAACAGCGCCGACACGTTCATCAGGGTGGTGAATGAGTAGTTGGCCTTGATCGGCACCAGGTTGTTCACGAACGAGCCGCCCGGCAAATCAACGTTCTGACGAGTCCAACCAACACTGGCCGTGGCTTTCGGGGTAATGCGGTAGTCGCTGTTCAGCTCAATCGACTTGAAGTCGCCGTCGTAATAGTCACCGAAATAGTACCGCGCGTTACCGCTGACGCGTGCGCTCGGGTTGTGAATGTACTCGAACACGTTCTGCAACCACGAATACTCACCCGCCGGGATCACGACGCGTCTGCCATCCCGGTTAAAGACCTGGAACGGCGTCGCCGGGTTGTCCTTGTTGTAATTGACAAACCAGCCGAAGCGGCCGCCCTGCTTCGGTTGGATCTCGAACGGGTGGATGTGCCACGACTCGCTTTGCAGATTCTCGTCGAAGCCGTAAAAGGAGTTGTAGGTGACATGCGGAGCGATTCGCCGAATCCACTCGATCTTCTTCGGTTGCGGCTGGAAGAACGCACGGAACTCGGGACGCCGATAGCCGCGGCGCGGCAGGAAGCCGACCTCGGGATTGAAGTTCTCGCCCACCTGCGAATAGCCGCCTGACACCTGCCACAGGTTGTTGGTGAAGTTGTAGAAGGCGCGGCCGGAGTAGTCGCTGCCACGCGGCCCAGTCGCACGGCTCGATGGCGTATCGGTGCGCGCGAAGAACATCGACACGCGCTGACTGGCCGAGACCTGGATATTGGCGTCGACGCCGTAGGCGCGATTGTGATCTTCGTTCGCGGCGAAGCTGCCGGTGCCCTGGCGATTGACGAAGATCGCGCCGTAGCTCGACCGGCCCACCTCGCGCTGGGCGCGAATCACGCTGAAGTTATTGGCCGGACCGAGGACCTGCGTGCCGGCAGCGTTCTCAGCCTCGTCGGTCTGAATGTTCAGCACGCCGACATTCCAGCCGCCGAGTTTGCCGCTTAGACGGGCGCCGCCCATGATGTCGATCGGCACGCCGGTCGCCGACAGTCCCACCCGGCGCGAGAAGAACAGGTCAATGCTCTGCGGATTGCCAAACTGGAAGGTGGAGGCGTTCTCAAGGAAGAACGGGCGCTTTTCGGGGAAGAACAAATCGAAGCGGGTCAGGTTGACCTGCTCTTCGTCAGCTTCCACCTGGGCAAAATCAGTATTGATGGTGGCGTCGAACGTCAGGTTGGGACGGATGCCCCACTTGAAGTCGAGGCCGACGTCGCCCTTCTTGTCGACCTTGTCACCGGTGGTGCGCGTGAAGTCCTTGTTCACCGAGCCCAGGGCGTAAGGGATCAACTTGATGTCGCGGCGCGGCGGCAAGTCGAGACCCGACATCTTGGCGGCCAGCGAGACGCGGTAGATGTCGAAGCCGCGCGGAATCGGCGCCAGGTAGACCTGCTCGTTCTTGTGACGGATGTTGCGCAGCAGGTTGAAGCCCCAGGTCTGGTTGGTGCCGGTCTGGTAGCGCAGCGTCTTGAGCGGAATCGCCATCTCCGTTTCCCAGCCGCGCTCGGTGATCTGGCTCTTGACCGTCCAATCACCGTCCCAGTTAGGATTAAACGCGCTGATGCCGCCGCGCTGGGTGCCGGCCGTGCCGCCACCGCTGACCGACACGCCGCTGCTCTGGCCCTCGCGCGCCACTTGGCCGTCGTATTCGATCCCGAGCGGATTGGTGCCGAACACGAACGCGTTCTGGTTGTCGTTGAAAGTGTCGAACACCATGACGACGGAATCGGTTTCGCTTAACGAGGCATCACGGCGCGCCTGCGACACGATAATTTTGGACGGGTCGCTGTCGAACGCGATGATGCTCACGTAGACGTTGCCCTTGCCGACGACCATGCGCACTTCGGTCTTCTCGCTGGCCGGCGCGCCCTCACTGGGATCCTGTTGCGTAAAGTTGGCGTACGGCTGTACGGTCTGCCACACGGCTTCGTTGACCAGGCCATCAATCACCGGCGCTTCCGCGGCATCGGCGAGCTTGCCCACTGTGAACGTCGGCGGCGGGGGTTGTTGGGCAAAGGCAGAGGCGGGAATCAAGGCAGCGGCAAACAGGCTGGCGAACCGCAGGCAACACGCGTAACGACTCAGGGAATTACACATCTTGATTTATGGGTGCAGTGATGACGAAAATCGATGCAGTGTACGTCAAGGCTGTGCTTGTGACAAACGCCCTTGTTGTCTTCGGTTGTCTTTTGATCCCTCTCCCCGCGGCCGCCCAACCGCCGGCGCTGTCAAAGAATCAGCGGTCGTTACTGCAAGCGGTCGTGCAGGCGGTCGATGCCGCGACGACCCTGGCGCCCATCGCCGACGACTCGTGGCCTGCCCACGTTTTGCGCGCCTCCGACGGTTCACATTACGTGGCCTTCTCCGTCGAGCCTTCTGGCAGCATGACGTTGCCCTCCGGTCCCGTCCTTCTCTATGTCCGCCTGGCGACCGCGCCCACCGGGGCGGCGACCACCGTGACAGAACGATCGGCCATTCGCGAGTGGCTGGGTGGTCAGCGCGTCGACCCGCGGATGCTACCGGGGCGCGGAATCGCCATCGGCGAGATGCCGGCGTTTGGTGCCGGCGCAATTGGCGTCCGAGGATCGACTGCTTCCACCGGCTCGATGGACTTGAAGTTGATGGCCATGGAGCGTGAACGTGCGCGTCAAGAACAGGCGGAGCGCGATAAGCTGCGCCGCGCCGAACTTGAAGGCAAGACGACGTCCGTGCGCAACCTGCTTCCCTTTGAAGATTTCGACGTCGCCTCCGATTCGGTCGCGAGCGACGGCACCCGCCAGATCACCCGCGCATTCACCGCCGGTCCCGGCCACTACCACCTGTTTGTGGCATGGGCGAATCCCGCAGCAGCCAAGCCAACAACGACCATCCAGGTCGTCAAGCGCGCGTTACACCTGCCAGCAGCAACGACGACGGAGTTGACGGTAAGCAGTGTGATTATTGCCGAGGGATTGACGACACGTGCCGTTCCCTACCCGCCCGCCGAGCAGTCGTCGCATCCCTACGCGATCGGCGCCACCGAGATCACGCCGGCACGCGACACCGTCTTCACCAGGGATGAGCAGCTGGCCGTCGCGTTCCAGGTGATCAACGCTCGCCCCTCCGACACCGGCAAGCCGGAAGTCGCCGTCACCTTTCGCATCGTGCGCGTGGACGGCGACCGCGAAGTGCCGGTTGCGTCGCTCAACCCGCAGTCGTACACCGCGGCTTCCATGCCGCCAGACTTCGACCTGCGCCTGGGGCATCCGCTGTTGGTGGCGATGGGCGTCCCACTGGCAACGGTGCCTCGCGGCAGCTACCGGCTGAAGATCGCCGTGAACGACCGCCTGGCGGGCCGAACGCACACCGCTGATGCGGCGTTTAGCATCACGGGGACGCCGTTGTCACTGCTGGCCGAGGCGCCGTCGCTCGGCCGTCTCTTCCGTCGTGAAGATGCCATCGATGATGAGATGCTGACAGCGATCGTGCAGGGGCTCGCGCCTCCGACACCTTCGCCGGCCCTGCGACGCGCACTCGATCTGGCCGCCGGACGAAGGTTCATCGAGCTGCTCGCCGAAGAGCCGGTGCCAGAGGTCGAGCAAGCTGTCCGAACCGCGCTGACCGGCGTCGCTCTCTACGCGATCGGTGATGCCTCGGCGCTCGTGCAATTTCAACGGGCGCAGACCCTCGGTGTCTCGGGTGGCCCGATTCAATTTCTGATCGGCGCGGTGAGAGCCACGCAGAATCGCGATCCCGATGCGATTGCCGCCTGGCAGTCGGCCAAGGATGAGGGTTGGTCGGCGGTCGTGCCGTTTCTTGCCGACGCCTACCTGCGCCGCGGTGATGGAGGGCGGGCGGCCACGCTCGTGACCTCGGAAATGGCCGCAAGTCCCCACGGCCGGCACGCCAGAACCCTGGCGGCGAGCCATCTGGCGGCGCAACGGGACCTGGAGGCGCTGGCCGTTCTCGATGCCCGGTTGGCGCAGTCGCCAGATGACCTCGATGCGCGCTGGCTTCAACTGCAAGCACTCTTCGGCCGGATTGTCAGAAGCGTCAAGCCCGACGCCGCGCCCGAACGCGAGCGCTTCAAGGTGGCCACCCAGGGCTACCTCGCCGCGGGGGGCGCACATGCGGCGCTGGCCGCCGAGTGGTTGAAGGCCGTTCCTTAGTCCTTCTTCGGCCTCAACACCGGCGGCTTCGGTGGCTGGCCGGCCGTCTTCAGTGAGTAGGCTTTGCGTGAGGCCACTGACACGTTGGGACGATCCACCTTCACCTCGAGCACCCGCGTGCGCTTCGTCGGATCGGCGTTGGTCGAATAGAAGCCAAGTACGTAGTAGTCGCTGGTCTCGGCGTCGACGCGCTTGAACGACGACGCGAAGTCGTTGGTGTTCACGATCGGAAATCCGCCGGTCTCTTCAGCCATGTAACGCAGCGTGCTCGTCGTCTTCTGAATGTAAGTGCGCCACTCGCTTTGATCAGCAAATGATGCCAGGTCGACGACCCCGGTCAGCCCCCTGGGATCGACCGTGTAGACGGTGGCATTGGCGCGGTTGGCCGACAGCACCAGTTCCCGCATCAGCCTGTGCAGGTCAATGTCGGCGGTCACCGCGCCCATGCGGAAATAAGGATTCTCCTGATCGTTGAGCTCGCTCAACGGATCAGAGAATCGACCGCCCTGGACCCGGTCCCGGCCGGCCCGCCCTTCGGCGAATGGGTCGAAATCGTATCCGGTGCTGATGTAAATCACCGCCTTGCGCTTGTTGCTCACTTGTTCGAGGTCATTCAGAATGCCGTAAGCGGTGTAGAACGCGGTCTGAGCCCGCGCACGAATGTCGGCCGGCCCTTGCGACGATTCGAGCATCTTGAAGATCTCGGCAGGAATCAGCCCCGACCCGCGCACTTTCCCGACCGCCTCCATCATCAGCTTCTTGTCGTAGGTCGGACCGATACTGATGTACGAGGGACCGCTCGAGATCAGCGCGACCAGGTCGCCCTCGTGGATTAAGGTCTCGCCGATCGTCTGCACCAGCTTTCGCACGTGCGGCGACAGCTCAGGCTCGAAGTGCAAGTCGTCGATAAAAATCAGGAAGACCCGGCCAGCTGCCTCAGCGACCGGACGCCGTGCCGGCGGGAGCACGATGCCCTCAGGCGCCGTTGCAGCGGTCGAGGCAGGCGTGAGCAGGTTGAAGGTGCGACCACCGTGGACGAGCGAAAACGAGGTGATGGCTTGTGGGACACCATCTTCGACGACCGAGAAATTCTCGCGCGTCAGGTCGGCCACGAATCGGCCCTTGTCATCACGAGGTATGACGTCGGTGCTGACAAGCGTGACGCCCGCCCTGAAGGTGGGCTGTTGCGCGGTCATGACGGTCACCAGCGCGACCATCGCCGCCACGGTAAAGCTGAACTTCATCACGACAGTATAATGTCGCTCATGCATCCGACCCGACGTCAGGCCCTGGGCACCCTTGCCGCCGCCAGCGCGGCTACCCTCGTCGATCCGGGCAGGGTCCTCGCGCGGCTCGCGGCAGATGTGCCTTGCACCGCTACCGCACCTGCGGGCGACCTGCTGGGCACGCTGCCGCTATTCCGCGACCGCTCCCAGGTGCAGGCATTCGGCGTAAAGTACGGCGGCGCCGGCCTTGATGCCCGACTGGTCACGGACCTTTCGATCCTGGCACCCGGGAAACTGATCACGCCCAACGAGCTCGCCTACATCCGCACCGAGATTCCCCCCGCCGCCGCGGCCCACACCGGGCCGTGGACGATAGAGACCGGCGGCCTGCTGGCGAAAGCCGGCGCGCTCGACCTCGCTGCCATCGCCAAGCAGTCGAGGAGCATGGGACCGCACCTGTTCGAGTGCTCAGGCAACGGCAACCCCTCGAACTTCGGCCTGATGAGCGTGGCGGAGTGGGACGGCATTCCGCTGACCACCATCGTCGCCGGCCTGAAGCCGACCAAGGACGCCACCGCTGTATTGGTTAGCGGGTTCGATCACATCGGCCAGGTCTCGCAGCGTTCGATCGTCGGCGCCAGCTGGGTGTTCCCGCTCACCTCGCTCGATACGCTGGGCGCATTCCTCGCGGTGCGCATGAACGGCGAAGCCGTGCCGGCCGATCACGGCAAGCCCGTGCGTCTTGTAGTGCCTGGATGGTACGGCTGCACGTGGATCAAATGGGTGAACGAGATTCGCCTGGTCGGACCGGATGAACCAGCGACCACGCAGATGGTGGAGTTCGCCAACCGAACACATCAGGCCGAGCCCTTCAAGCTGGCGAAGGATTACACGCCCGCAGACATCCAGACCGCCGCCACGCCGGTGCGTATCGAGAAGCGTCGCACGGCCAGCGGCATCGAGTATCGAATGGTCGGCATCCTGTGGGGTGGCACCAAGGCGGTCGATCGCCTCGCGGTCAGAATCACCCCATCTGCAGCCAAGCCCCAGGCGTTCGACAAGGGCGGCGAGTTCACGCCCTTCGCAGTGTGCCCGACGCCAAAGACCCACACGATGTGGTCGTTGTGGGAGTATCGCTGGAAGCCGACGACGGCGGGAACGTACGACATCGCGTTGAAGGTCGCCGACGATTCCGTTCCGCAGCGCCGGCTCGACACCGGCTACTACATGCGGCAGGTCAAGATAGAAGAAGTCTGACGGGGCGCCACCTCTTGTCGGTGGACGACACTCCCGGTCGGGCACTACTTCAACGCGGCGCGCGCTTCGGCGAGTTCGGGCAAGCCCGCATCAGCGAGCCGCCAGTTCGCAAGAAACCGTTTGTAAGTCGCCTTTGCGGCGGCGGCATTGCCCGAACTGCGATACGCCCGCGCCAGTCCCAAGACCGCGCGGCTGCGATTCGGTGTTCGCGCCAGCGTGCGGTCGAACCAGACGGCCGCTTCCTTTGCCCTCCCCGCCTGTAGCAGCAACTCACCGTACAACTCGTCGGCGCCCTTCACCGGAAACGGCCGCCCAATCGGCTTCGGCATCCGTGCCTGTAACGCTGTGGCGCGATCCATCATCGAGAATGCCTCGCCCTGCCGCCCGCGCGTGAACAGGTCGAGCGCTTCCATCGACCGCAACATCACTTCCGCTTGTTCCCTCAACTCTGCCGGTTGCGCAGGGCTCGCGGCGCCGCGCAACTGCTCGATCACGGCAGTCACCCGGCCGCCGTCGCTCAGGTTCACCGCGCTCAATCCCAGCGCAAACAGCTCGTCGATACCATCGAAGGTGCCCTGTCCCTTCATTTCAGCCCAGCGGCCGCTTTCGATGATGTAGCGGGCGCGCATCGAGCCCCGGTCATTGCGGAGCGCCAGCGGTCCCGTCATACGACCGATCTCGCTCTCACCGTAGCTGTGCCCACCGGCGTGCGCGGGGCTCGGAGCCTGGGGCTTGAGGCCTGGGGACAGCTTCATGGCTTCATCGACAAACGCCAACGCCTCCTTCGTCCTCGCGAATCGTCCCTGCTGTGTCCATTCGTACTGGAGCCACGTCAGGCTGTGAAAATCTCGACTCGCCACCGACAGGCCACGCCGTTTGGCCCACGCGATCGACGCGTTCCACGACGCCTCATCCGAGGCCGCGGCTTCATCCCAAAGGCCGACCTGCAGAAATGCGTGAGCGGGCATGTGTAGGGCGTGGCTGGCGGCGGGCGCAATCTTCGCGTAGGCACGGGCTGCGGCCAGGCCTTTGGGAGCCAGCGTGACGTGATCGTACGCGTGCAGAAGATAATGCGCGGCACCCGGATGGCTGGGGTTCCGGGCGAAGACGGTTTCGGCGATCCCTCCCGCCTGCCGCCGCAGCGGAAGCGACGCGTCGCCCCGCGGCAGGGTAGCCAGCAGCGACAGCGCGTAAAACGTCTGCGCCTCGTCGTCTCCAGGGTTCGCAGCCGCCACCTTCGCCATTGCCTGTGCGTGGGCTGAGGCGCGGGCGGTCTTCTCACCGGCGCCGAACAATGCCTCAGCGGCGCGCAGGTATCCCCGCTCACGCTCCGTGGCCGCCTTCGCCAGGCGTGCGTCGGGCGTTGGCGCCAACTTCGCCAGAGCGGCGCGGGCCTGCGGCAACTCCTCGTAGAACCACAACGGCTGACTGAAGCTCATGGCCTCGCCCCAGTACGCCATGGCGAAGGTTGGGTCGGCTTTCTGGGCCGCGCGGAAGGCATCGATCGCATCCTCGTAGCCGAAGCTATGGAGCCACGCGAGGCCGCGGAGAAAGTCGGCCTGCGCCGCGGGCGAGCCTGAATTCGGGAATGAGACGCGCCCCACCGCCGCTCGCTCCTGTCCAGAGAGCGTCACGGTGAGGGCAACGAGGGCCGCAGACAACAACCAGTGCATGGAGCAACTAGCCTACCGCCAAAAGAAAACGGGGCGCTCCGTGTTGGAGCGCCCCGTCGATACGCTAGGAGCCGCCTAGAACGACAGGCGGAACATCAGTTGCGTCAGGCGCATGAAGCCTGACTGGGTGCGGATCTGGCCAAAGGTGGAGCTGCCTACCGTGTGGATGGGACCGCGCACCTTGACGGTGTTGGTAATGTTCAGCACTTCGAGGCGAATCTCGCCCCTCATGCTGCCAGCGAGACGAACGGCCTTGTTGGCGACGAAGTCCCAGTTGTTCCGGGCCGGCGTGCGCACGCTGCCATCGGTGCGCGGCGAGGTGCCGAGCGTGAACGGAGCGGGTATGGCGTAGGCGCCAGAGTTCAGCCAGATGCCGATACCGCACTCCTGATCCGCCCGACATCCTGCGCCAGTCGGCGGCGCAATGCGGTCGTAGTCGGAGCCGTCGGTTGCCTGCTCTGAGCCGGTCAGGTTCACGCGCTGCATGCGGGTGAACAGGTTGGTGTTGTTGGTGCTGCTCGCGATTGAAATCGGGAAGCCGCTCTCGATCGAGACAATGGACGACACGGTCCAGTCGCCGAGCAGGGCGGCGGCGAATCCGCTCGTGGCCCAGCGCTTGCCTTCACCGAACGGCAGTTCGACGATCGGCGAGATCGTGATCTTGTGCGGTACGTCCAGTAGGCCGATCGAGTACTCGGCGTCGAGGTCGTAGGCGTTCAAGGCCTCTGTGGTTGAGCGCGAGAAGAAGTTTCCCTCGCCGAACTGGTTGTCCTTCAAGCGGCTGTAGGTGTAGTTCATGCGGCCGCCCCAGCCGTTGCTGATGCGCTTTTCGAGCTTGACAACACCTGCGTGGTATTGGCTCTTACCCTGAGTCGACTGGCGCATCAGGATGTCACCAAACTGTGGATAGGGACGCAGCAACTGGCGACGCTGAACC
>JANMUX010000022.1:0-3128 GCA_031392125.1 Acidobacteriota bacterium
TGTTCAGCGCGGCCGCAATGTTGACGAGCGCAAAGACCCACACCATGCGGTCGCGGACCTTCTCGAAGTAGTGCGCCTTGACGGCCCAGGTCGCGGGCAGACGGATCGCGGTCAGCAGGTCACCGGGTTGCAGCACGGTGAGCTTGGTGATGTCGATGCCGGGGCCGATGAAGAACTCGCGGGCCGCGACTACGCGCTCGGCCGAGCCGCGCTTGATCACGAACTCGGCATCGAGTGCGATCAAGGCTGGCGCGGTGTCCGACGGGTTCACCGCAACGCAGCGGTCGGCGTTGAAGATCGCGTGCTCACGGTTGACCGAGGTCGGCGTGTCCGCGTAGCAGATGTTGCCGCCGGCGCGGTAGCACGGCCAGCCCGCGCGGTAGTACCAGCAGCGCGCGTCCTGCGACACGTTGCCGCCGACGGTGCCCTGGTTGCGAATCTGCGGCGAGGCGACAATCAACGCCGCTTGGGCGAGGATCGGGAACCGCTCCTTCACCAGCGGATTGTTGGCGACCGTCGTCAGCGTGGTCATGGCGCCAATCTCGAGGCCGCCGGCGGCGTCCTTGATCCCGCGCAATTCGTCGACCATGCCGAGGTCAACGACCACCTTCGGCTTGCGGATACGATCCTTCAGCCAGTCGAAAGTATCCATCCCGCCGGCCATGACCCAGGCGTCGGCGCCATGGCGGTCGAGAATCCCGAGAGCGTCGACGACACTCGCAGGTTGGAAGAGCTCAAATGCCGACATTGCGTCGCGAATCGGTGGCATTGTCCTGATCTCCCCTTAGATGAATGCCGTCAACGGCTCGTAAGCCGGCTTGCCGCCATTGGCAAGCGTTGCCATGATGTGCTCGGGCTGCACCGGCGTTCGCCGGATGACCTCGTCACCAACCGCATCGGCCAGTGCTGCGAGCACCGCACCGGCTGCCGCGACCGTCGAAGGTTCGCCGATGCCCTTGGCGCCGACCGGGTTGGTGGGGTCCGGTAACCCCACCGCGGCCCACTTGGCGTTGGTTGGCACATCGAGAATCGTCGGCGGCTTGTTGTGATGCATCCGGGTCGAGAGGCCAGCGCCGTATTGCGGGTCGTAGACCAGCTTCTGGCCGCGGATGTGCCCGATGCCCTGGAGACTGCCGCCATTGATCTGGCCGCCCAGGGAATTGGGGTGAATCACCGTGCCGACGTCGGCGACGCCTACGAAGTCGACGATCGTCCACACGCCGGTTTCAACGTCGACCTCGACTTCGGCAAACGCCGACATGAAGCCGTAGGTCTGGCCGTCACGTGGCAGGTTGTCGCGCGCTACGCCCATGAGCCCACGGCCCTTGTGCGCGGCGGCGGCGGCCTTGGTCATCGCGTTGAGCTCTTTCGGCACTTCCGTGCCGTCGTAGATGCCGCCCAGCGCAATTGCGCGTTCGGCTGCCTTCGCCCAGGTCAGCCGCAGTCCACCACCCTTGCGGATGACGCCCTGCGCGTTGGTGTCGTACTGCTCGGGCGTGCCGCCAAAGTCCTTGGCGGCAATCTCGGTCAGCTTCTTCTTAAGGTCGTTGCCAGTCGCGAAATTGGCGCGGGTGTGCGCATAGGTGGTCTGGCTGCCGGCCTGGATGGATGACCACGGCAGGCCCTTCGAGGTGTCGCCCCAGATCACTTCGCAGTTTTCCCACGGCACGTTGCTCACTTCAGCGATGACGCGCGCCGTGTCGATGACCGAGTGCGTGCCGAGGTTGCCGATGCCCTGGTGAATCTCCAGCTTGCCGTCAGGCCGCAGGATGCAGAGACCATCGACACCGATTGAACCGGCGGTGTAGGCGCCAGTCCCGAGGCCAACGCCCCGCACCTTGCTGCCCGTGCGCTTGCCACTATTGGCCTTGCGCGCTTCCCAACCGAACAGCTCGGCACCCTGATCGAGGCACTCTTTGACGAAGCAGCTCGTCAGCTTGTTGCGAGGCCGGCCGGGCGGCGTGTTGGGCGGATTCAACCCGAACTGCGCCTGCCCTTCCGGGGCGTTGATCTTGCGGATGACCACCTGATCGATGCCAAGCTTCTTCGCGGCTTCATGCACGAGCGGCTCGAACCAGACCGAGGCCTGCAAGCCGCCAGGCGCGCGCTGCGACGTACCGGGTGGCGTGTTGGTCGCCACCGACAGCCCGCGGAAGCGCATGTTTGGCGGTTGGAACAACAACGAGCCGAGGTTCGCGGTGGTGGCGTGGTCGCCCTGGCGGCGATACGGACCGGCGGCTTCGACGATGAAGGTGTCGATCGCGGTGACGCGGCCGTCCTTCTTAAAGCCCATCTTGACCCAGCCCTGGTAGCCAGGACGGACACGGCCGATGTAGGTTTCTTCCGCGCGCGAGATGCGCATCATTACGGGGCGGCCGTTCAGCTTCTTCGACATCAGCGCCGGAATCGCCATGCTCTGCGCGCCCGGAATCTTGCTGCCGAAACCGCCGCCGGTGTACTCGCTGACCAGCACGAGCTCCTCCGGCTTGACGCCGACCCAGCCCGCCACCGAGGCGACGGTGCGCGCGAGGCTCTGCGTCGACACGTGCACGTGGCACTTGCCATTCTGCCAGTAGGCCATCGCCGACCGCGACTCGAGCGGCTGGTGCGACGTGGTCTGTTGGTACATGTCGCGCTCGACGATCAGGTCGGCTTCCGCGAAGCCCTTCTCGATGTCGCCATAGGTGAGCGTCTCGGTCGCCTCGGCGTTCGCCGGGAACTTGCCGGCGTCAACCATCGCCATGTCGGCGGCGGTCCACTTCACCGTCTTCATGCTGGGCCCGACAAACACGTTGCCCTGCGTGCGGCCATCGGGCGATCCGGGACGCAGGCCCTGAAGAGGGTCGATGACGAATGGCAGGGCCTCGAACTCCACGACGATGCGATCGATCGCCTCGGCGGCCAGTTCTTCGCTGTCGGCGGCGATCGCGAGAATGGGTTCGCCTTCGTAGACAGGCTCATCGGTCAGCGCGAATTCGGGCGGCATCGGCGGCGCCGCTGGGGCGGCCGCGACCGGTGCGGCGCCAGCGGCCGGTGCCGGAGCGGCAACCGGCGGCGCGGCACCAGCGCCCGGTGCCGGAGCAGGAGGCGCGCCACCGCCACCCGGCGCGGCGGCCTGGGGCGGCGTC
>JANMUX010000027.1:0-29233 GCA_031392125.1 Acidobacteriota bacterium
TGACGCACACGACCGTCAGCGTCAGCGACGAACGCCGGCTGCACGTCGCCCGCAAGGCGCCCGCCTTCGCGCTCCGCGCTTCGGCGGACAGGTCGTGATTACGGTCCTGTTCGCTTGCGCCCACAATGCCGGGCGGTCGCAGATCGCAGCTGCCTTGTTCAATCGACGCGCCGACCCCGCGAAGGCGCGAGCCATTTCCGCTGGCACGCAGCCGGCCGCGAGCGTACATCCCGAGGTGGTGGCGGTGATGCGCGCCAGGGGCGTAGACCTCGCTGGACAGCAACCGCAGAAGCTGACCGACACGCTTGCGGCCCAGGCGCAATGGCTCATCACCATGGGTTGCGGTGATGAGTGCCCGGTAGTGCCAGGTGCCAGCCGCGACGATTGGCCGATTGCCGATCCCAAGGGTCAATCGCCCGAAGCCGTACGCCGAATCGTCGAGGACATCGAGGGACGAGTGGACCGTCTGCTGGAGGAGTTGTCCCCAGGAACGACGTGAGCCCCACGAGGGGCGTAGCCGCGAGCCGCACGAGCGAAGCGAGCCCGAAGTGATCACCGTGGTAACCACGCTGTCACAGTGTGGTCACAGCCGCTGGCTACCATCCGGGCGTGCTCACCCGACGACAATTCATCCATCGCAGCGCGGCCGGCCTGGCGCTGCCTGCCTTCTGGCAGGCGACGCCCCGGGCCGAGACGTTTTATATCGGGGTCATTGCCGATTCACACGTCATTGATCCGTTCTACAAGGGCCCGGAAAGCAATCAAGAAGACAGCGAATCGATTTTCAAGACGTCGGAGCGCCTGGCCTCGGCGCGTGATGCGCTAAATGCCGTTCGCCCCGGTCTCGACCTGGTGTTCCTGGTCGGCGACTACTTCCACGATTACCCCTCACCAGACCTCGAGTTCTACTTCAAGAACACCACGCGCATCGACCACGCCAAGGCCCTGACCGACGGCTTCCGCATGCCCGTGCACGTCGGGTTTGGCAACCACGACTACGCGGTGCCGCAGGTATCGCGCGAGATGAGCCACGAGCTGTTCCGGCGCAAGCTCGGCGCCGAGCCGTACTATGCGGTCGATCATCGCGGGTGGAAGTTCATCCACCTGAACAACTTCCTGGGTCACACCTGGCAGGTGGGCCATGCCGGCTATCGCAAGCAACAAGGCAGCCTGGGCGAGGAGCAGCTGAACTGGCTCGAGGCGCAGCTCGCCGAGCGGCGCCCGACCCTGATCTTCATCCACTATCCGCTCAGCCTGATTGCGCCAACCGAGGTGGCCGACCTCGGCCTTCATTCGCTGCTCAAGCGGCACGCCTCGACGGTGCAGCGGGTGGTCTCCGGTCACTGGCACCGCTGGGTCGATGTCGGCACCGAGTTCGGGCCTCCCCACCTGGTGATTGGCGCAACCCGCTACGACGCCGATGCCTACCTGGTAATCGAAATTGATGCGAAGGCCGTGACCCATCGGCCGATGAACCTCGACCTGGTCGAGTGGAACACGCATTTCAGCCGTCCCTATTTATCCGCCTCACATCGTTAGAAGGACCCTTCATGTTTCAGCGATATCTGCCCCTGTTGGTGATCATCTTCGGCACGCTCGTCCCGTCAGTCGCGCACGCACAGTTTGACTCCGCAACCGTACTCGGCCGCGTGACCGATCAATCGGGAGCCGCGGTTCCCGGCGCGACCGTCATCCTCACCAGCCTGGCCACGCGGATCCAGGCGGCGACCGTCTCGAACGAAAGCGGCGCCTATCAGTTCCTCAATGTCCGCGTCGGCACCTATCGCGTCGAAGCCGAACTGTCTGGCTTCGCCACGGCGGTGGCGCCAGAGGTGACCGTCACCGTCAGCGCCCGCCAGCGCGTTGACCTGTCGCTGCAGGTTGGCGGTGTCGGCGAGCGGGTCGAAGTCACCGCGGGTGTCCGCCGCCTCGAAACCGACTCGAGCGACCGAGGACAAGTCATCAGGCGCGAGCAGATCGTCAACCTGCCCCTGAATGGCCGCGCCTACGCCGACCTGGCGCTGCTCAGCCCTGGCGTGCGAACGTCTTCGATCAGCAGCTCGCGCGACGCCTCGTTCAACGTCAACGGCATGCGCAGCGCCCTCAACAACTTCATCCTCGACGGCGTTGACAACAACTCGTACGGCACGAGCAACCAGGGCTTCTCCAACCAGGTCGTGCAGGTGACTCCTGATGCGGTCGAAGAGTTCAAGGTCCAGACCAACAATTTCTCCGCGGAGTTTGGCCGCGCCGGCGGCGCGGTGATCAACGCGACGTTCCGCAGCGGAACCAACCAGTTCCGCGGCACCGCGTGGGAGTTCAACCGCAACACCGCGCTCAATGCCACCGGCTACTTTCGGCCGACCACAGGCAAGCCCACTCTTAATCGCAACCAGTTCGGTGGCGTCTTCGGCGGCCCGCTGATCCGCAACAAGGCCTTCTTCTTCGCCAACTACGAAGGCTTCCGGCAAGTGCAGCGAACGGTCACCTTCTCGAGCATCCCGACGGCCGCCCAGCGGCTGGGCAACATGGGCAAGCCCGTGATGAACCCACTGACCGGCGAGGTTTACGCCGACGGCATTATTCCCGCCTCGGCCATCACGCCGTTTGCGGCCAAGGTGCTCGCCGGCCTGCCGGCGCCAACGCGCGCGGGCATCAGCAACAACTTCGATACACTGCCCCGCCGCCAGGACTACAACAATAAGTTCGATATCAAGGTGGACCAGCAGGTCGCCGACGGGACCACCGCGTTTGTCCGCTTCAGCCACCGCAAGGTCAACAACTTCGAGCCGCCGCCGCTGCCGGGCGAGACCAGCAGCCCGGCGAACGCCTACGTCGAAGTGCTGAACCAGCAAACGGCGATCGGCGTGACGCGCACCCTGACGCCGCGCTCGCTGCTCGAAGTGCGGCTGGGTGTGTCGCGCACCCAGGCGGGTAAGTCGGCGTTTGGCACCGGCACGGCCGACATGCTGCAGGCCTACGGCATCTCGGGATTGCCAAGCGGCACCGAGTTCTCGGGTGGCCTCACCCAGCAGAGCGTCGGTGGCTGGACCGCGTGGGGACGGCAGAACAGCAATCCCCAGTTCCAGAATCCCTTCGTGATCAATACCCGCCTCAACTACTCGTGGATCGCCGGCAGCCACGCGTTGAAGAGCGGGTATGAATATCAGTCGATCAACACCGAAGTGGACGACGTGAATCCCAAGTACGGTTCTGATTCCTATTCCGGCGGCTTCAGCCGGCCGGTTGGGGCTGCGACCGATGCCGCCACCTTCAACCTCGCCGACTTCCTGATGGGCGCGCGTAGCAGCTACGAGCTGGTCAACCCGTACGTGTTCAACCTGCGCCAGCGGATGCACTTCGCTTATCTCCAGGACGACTGGCGCGTGTCGCCGAAGCTGACCATGAACCTGGGCCTGCGCTACGAGTTTGCGACGCCCCAGTGGGAAGCCGACAACTTCCTGACCAACTTCGATCCAGCGACCCGCACGTTGCTGCAGGCCAGGGACGGATCGATTGCCGACCGCGCGCTGGTGAACCCCGACCGCAACAACTTCGCACCGCGCGCCGGCGTGGCCTACTCGCTGACCGACAAGACCGTTGTGCGCTCGGCCTACGGCAGGAGCTACGTGCACTTCAATCGCCTTGGCGGCGAGAACCTGCTGTCGTTCAACGGCCCGCACGTCGTCCCCATCGCCGTCACCCAACAGCCGTCGCAGGGGCCGTGTGCCGCCGGGCAATCGCCGATCACCTGCTTCCGCCCGACCCAGGCCGGTTATCCGACCGGCTTGAACGTACCCGCCAACTTCAATCCGCTGAATGGCCGCGTCAACCACATTCCGTCGGACCTGCAGACCGGCTACGTGCAGAGCTGGCACGTCACCATTCAACGCGAGTTGCCCGGCAAGCTCGTGGTCGACCTCGGCTACGTCGGTAATCGCAGCGACCACCTGATGATTCTGGGCGACCTGAACCAGGCCCGCCCGAACGCCAACGGCGAGAACCTGCCGCTGCAGAATCGCCGGCCGATTGCCGGCTACCAGTTCATTCAAAGCGCGTTTGACGGCGGCAAGGGCGACTACCGCGCCATGCAGCTGAAAGTCGAACGCCGCTATTCCGATGGCCTTTACTTGCTGAACTCACTCACGTGGTCGCGCGCGCGCGACAACGCGTCGGGCCATCTCGAGACTGCCAACGGCGACAACAGCCGCGTCAACATGGCCAACCTCGAGTCAGAGTTCGGCACGTCGGGCTATAACCAACCGCTCAACAACACCAGCACGGTGGTCTGGGAACTGCCGTTCGGCCGCGATCGCAAGTGGGGCAACGGCATGGGCACGATTGCCAACGCCGTGCTCGGCGGCTGGCGTATGACGGCCATCAACACGATGACGAGTGGTGTGCCGGTGAATCTCAGCTACGGCCCTGCCGCCAACTTCAGCGTGAGCGGCGTACCGACCTATCGTCCGAACGTGACCGGCGACATCTACGCGGCCGATCCCGGCCCGCTGGCCTATTTCAATGCCGCCAACGTCGTCATCCCCACCGACTCGAGTCAGCCGTTCGGCAACGCGCCACGCAACGCCGCCCGCGGTCCGGCCATCTACACGCTCGACATGGGCCTGCACAAGACCTTCGACTTGCCGGGTTCGCAGACCGGCTTCGAATTCCGTCTCGAGGTGTTCAACCTGATGAACCGCACCAACTTCGGCGCGCCCAACGGCAACCGTTCGTCGACCGCCTTTGGCACCATCACGTCGCTGGCGACGACGCCGCGCCAGGTGCAGCTTGGCTTGAAGGTGAACTTCTAACTCATGGCCACCAACGACACGATCCGCTTCTACGATCGCGCGCTCAGCCGGCTCTCGCGCCGCGAGTTGCTGAACATCGCATGGAAACTCGGCATCGCGGCGATCGCGCAGCCGATCGTGTCGCGGGTGGCGTGGGCCCAGCCGGCATTCCGGACCTATCCGTTCTCGCTCGGCGTGGCGTCTGGCGATCCGTGGGCCGATAGCGTTGCGCTGTGGACACGGCTGGCGCCTGAGCCGCTCACCGGAGGCGGTATGCCGACCGCCAACGTGGAAGTCAGCTGGGAGGTCGCCGCGGATCCATCGTTCCGGTCGATCGTGCGCAACGGCACCGCGATCGCGCGGCCGGAGCTCGGCCACAGCGTGCACGTGGAAGCCGGCGGCCTGGCACCCGCGCGGGAGTATTGGTATCGCTTTCGATGCGGTGGCGAAATCAGCCAAACCGGCCGCACGAAAACCGCGCCGGCACCCGGGGCCGCGGTCGACCGCCTGCGCTACGGCGTCTGCGGCTGCGGTCACTACGAGACCGGCTACTTCACCGCCTACGGCCGCGTCGCCGACGAAGCCTTCGACTTCATCTTCCACACGGGCGACTACATCTACGAGGGCCGCGGCGACACCGGGCGCAACCCGAACAACGTGCGCCGGCATCTTGGCCAGGAAATCTACACGCTGGTCGACTATCGCAATCGTTACGCGCAGTACAAGTCGGACCCGGACCTGATGGCGGCGCATCACTCGGCGCCGATGGTCGTCACCTGGGACGATCACGAGGTCGACAACGACTATGCCGGCGACCGCGACGAACGTGACACCCCGCCGGAAGTGTTCCTGCTTCGCCGGGCGGCCGCCTACCAGGCCTACTTCGAGACTATGCCGTTGCGGCAATCGGCCATGCCGGCTGGCCCGAATCTTCCGCTCTATCGTCGATTGCGGTTCGGCAACCTGCTCGACTTGAACGTGCTCGACACCCGGCAATATCGCTCGAAGCAGGCGTGCGCCACCGCCACGCAAGGCGATTGCCTGAAGACTGCGAACGACCCGGCCCGGACCATTCTCGGCAGCACCCAGGAAGAGTGGCTCTTCAAGAATCTCGCTGCCTCGACCGGCATCTGGACCGTGCTCGGCCAGCAGGTCCCGACATTCGCGCGCAACAATGCAGGCACCAATCCCGCGGCGCCCTTCTCGATGGATAAGTGGGATGGCTACACGGCCGGCCGGCAGCGGCTGTACCAGCGGTTGGTTGACGCGAAGACGCCGAACCCGATCGTCCTGTCAGGCGATGTGCACACGCATTGGTGCGCGGACCTGAAGATGGACTACGCCAGTCACAAGTCGGCCATTGTCGGCGTCGAGTTCACCAACAGCTCGGTGACCTCTGGTGGCGATGGCTCCGAGGTCCAGGCCAATTGGGAGCGGCTCCACGCCGACAATCCGCACCTGACTTATCACAGCAACAAGCGCGGCTACATTGCGTGCACTGCCACGCCCAAGGTCATGCAGGCCGACTTCCGGGTGATCGATCGCATCACCGTCGCCGGCGGCGTCGCGCGCACCGCTGGGACGCGGGTCGTCGAGGCCGGGCGGCCCGGCAGCCACACGTCGTAGCCGGACGCGCTAGACCAGGAACACGCGCGCCAGGCCCAGGAACAGAAAGAACCCCATGCCGTCGGTGATGAACGTCAGCAGGACGCTGGCGCCGTGCGCCGGATCGCGCCCGCTGGCGTGTAGCCCAAGAGGAATCAGCACGCCGGCGACGGCCGCGACGACAAGGTTCAGGACCACGGCGCCGGTCATCACCAATCCCAGGCCGATCTGCGAATAGATCAAGACCGCAAACCCGCCGACGATCAGGCCCCACACCGACCCGTTGAGGATGCCGATCGACAACTCCTTGGTCAGCAGGCGACGAGAACGATCCGGCTGGATCTGATCGGTCGCGAGCGAGCGAATCACCAGCGCCATGGTCTGGTTGCCGGTATTGCCGCCGATGCTGGCGACGATCGGCATCAGGGCCGCCAGCGCCGCCAACTGCTGAATGACGCCCTCGAACTGGCCGATCACCCGCGAGGCGATGAACGCGGTGACCAGGTTAATCGCCAGCCACGGCCAGCGGTTTCTCGCGCTGTCCCAGAGCGAGGCGAACAGGTCTTCGTCTTTACTGAGGCCGGCGCTCCTGAGCGCCTGCAGGCTCGATTCGTCACGCAACACGTCCATCACCGCGTCAACCGTGAGCCGGCCGACCAGCTTGCCGCGGTTATCAATCACCGGCGCCGAGACCAGGTCGTAGCGTTCGAACACGCCGACTGCGGACCGGGCATCATCCATCGGGCTGAAGGTCACGACCTGCTCTCGCATCAACTCAGTGATGGGTGTCGCCGGTTCAGAGACGAGCAGGACCGGCAACGGCACGATGCCCCGCAGGACATGGCGAACGTCGACGACAAACAGGTGATCGGTTTGCGGCGGCATGGCATCGAGGCGGCGAAGCTCGGCCAAGGTGTCGCCGACCGTGTGCCGGTCAGCCACTTCCACCCACTCGCGGGTCATCACGTAGCCAACGCTGGACTCCGCAAAGCGGATGCTGTCTTCGAAGATCGTTCGGTCGGATTGCTCAAGGCGCTGCTCGACCTCAATCCTGACGGCGTCGGAAAGCGACGCCGAGACGTAGGCCAGGTCCTCCGGATCCAGGCGGGCCAGAATGTCGATCAAAACCGGTTCGTCGGTCGCCTCGATCAAGGACCCGCGGACTGCCGCGGAGACCTCGACGAACACATCCCCGGCCTGCTCCCCCTCCACTTCCCGCCAGACCGTGGTGCGGTCGTTGAGCGGCAAGGCCTCGAGCACGTGGGCGATGTCGGCCGCGTGCATCACCCTCAGCCGCTTGGCCAGCTCCGCGACGTTCTGGCGGTGCTGCAGCTGTTCGACCAGGTCGCGCCGCGGGCTGTCTTGCTGATGCGCCAGCGCCTCGAGCACACGGTGGCGGTCGAGCAGGCGCGTAATTTCAGACAGGCTGTGGTGCAGCCGATCGTCGGAGTGCGGCGTGGCCATGTCAGTCATCGTATAACCGACCGCGACCACACCAGACCGCTGTCTCGCCGACGTTACGTCTTGCTATGGCGCGCGGCGGATGTAGATCGGATTGGAGATCAGGGTCGCCTGGCCGGCGCCATCCCGGCAGACAATGCTGAACCAATCGCCCGCGCGGGGGGCGACCTGCTGACGCTGCAATCCAGGAGTGACCGGGCTCGCCGCAAACGTTTCCCCGTTACGGATCCACTGAATGGTCTGCCCTTCGCCGCCGTGAATCTCGACTGCGAGCGTCAGCTCGGGGGGCACCGAGGGCAGCACGTCGCCCATTTCGTAGGTTGCGCCCAGCGCGGCCGCCGAGAACGAGAGCGAGAGCGACGGACCGCCCAGGCCTGGAGTGCGAA
Organism: Acidobacteriota bacterium; assembly: GCA_031392125.1. Classification (GTDB taxonomy): domain Bacteria; phylum Acidobacteriota; class Vicinamibacteria; order Vicinamibacterales; family UBA2999; genus 12-FULL-67-14b. The sequence goes on from JANMUX010000027.1 coordinate 8,243, forward strand.
TGTAGACGCGGCCCGCCCTGAGGCCCGCCCGGCCCAGGTTCCCGATTCAAGCGGACCGGGCAGGTAACCCTGGGTCGCGCCGAGCGCAGAGACGAAGATGCTTCGTTTGCCGCCGCCGCTCCAACCCCGAAGGCCCGAGGGTCCACGAAGTCCAAGGTCGACGACGGTGCGCCGATCTGCGCCGGTGACCGCATATTCGATTTCAATTCGCTGCGTTCCGGTGGGAACCTGGAATTCGCGCTCGATCAGGCGCTCGTAATCGGCCCGCGTCAAGCGGCCGTCGATGGTGATGATCCTCGGAAAAAAATCCTGCTGCTGACCGGTCGGCGTCAGCAGCAGGAGAAGGAGGATCGGCAAGGCCCGCACCGCGGGCCTAGAAGTGGAAGCGAATCGCCAGCTGCATGACTCGCGGATCGCCGGCCAGGCTGGAGATGGTGCCGGCCGTCGAACCGGTGATGTCGGTGTTCGGGTTGCCCAGATTCGCGCGGTCGAACACATTGAAGATGTCCCACCGCAGCGTCGCCGCAAACCGCTGCGAGAACGAAACGCGGCGCTGCAGGCTCAGGTCGAATGCGACATATCCGGGCCCACGCAGGATGTTGCGGCCCGCGTTGCCGAACTGGCCGGCCGGAACGCGGGTGAACGCGGCGACGTTGAACCAGCTGTCAACCGTTTCGGCGCCCACCGGGTCGCCGGTGAGGTTGGGCAGCCAGGTGGCGCCTTCGAGCCCGCCTTGCGTCACCGTGAACGGACGTCCGGAGCGCGCGGTATAAATGCCGCTCACCGTCCAGCCGCCGAGCACGGCATTGCCGGCTGCTCCCAGGTCCACCGATCGGCCCACGGGGCTCTCGGCGATGAAACTGGCCACCAGGCGGTGGCGCACATCGAAGTCGCTGGGTCCTTCCCACGCATCGATGTTGTTGGTGTCCTGTGGTCGGCCCGACGTGGCGGCCAGGTGTTCCGGCGCCTGGTCGCGCGAGTCGCTCCACGTGTACGCCACGCGGTAGCTGTAGCCGCTCGACATGCGCTTCTCCGCCGAGAAGTCGACACCCTTGTAGTTGGACTCGCCGATCGGATCGCGCCACTGAATGTGCGCGAACTCGGGATACGGCCGCGCACCGTTGCCGTTGGCCGGCTGGTTCAAGTTGCGCAACACCGCGATGTTCGATCCCTTGTTGCCGATGAAGTCGGCCGAGACCACGAAGTTGGCCCCGAGCTGCCGTTCAACGCCGACCGCCACCTGCTGCGAGGTCGCGTTGGTGCCATCAGGGTTGGCCGCGCGAATCAACAGGCGGTTGAGGACCACGTTGGAGGGATCCAGGTAGTTCGACGGAAAGCCGTCGCGCATCAGCAGGATCGGCGTGGTCGTCGACGTGGTCGTCTGGTTGATGTTGCGCAGTCCGGGCGGGTTCAGCGACAGTTGATCCTCGGAACCAATGCGGTCGAGCGGATTGAAGAACATGCCGTAGCCGCCGCGGACCACCGTCTTCGGCGTGACCTGGTAGACCACGCCAACCCGTGGCCCGAAGTTGTTGCGGTCGGGAGCGATCAACGAGCGTTCGGCCATCGAGCCGTCCTTGGCGAACAACAGTGAGCGAGTGGCCGGGTCGAAGTTCGCCATCTGGTTGTCGGCTTCGAACGACGGCGTCATGTAGTCATACCGCAGACCCAGGTTCATGGTCAGGCGATCGCTCGGCCGCCAGTCGTCCTGGACAAAGAACGCATACGCGTAGCGGCGCTGATTGACCAGGTGCACATTGGACAGTTCGGCGGTGCGCGCCCAGCCCAGCATGAAGTCGGCGACCGCGTTGCCGGTGTACTGCCCGCTGAACTGCAGGTTGCCGCGCGTCGACGGAATGTCGATGTACTGGTTGTTCATCGGCATCATGATGTCGGTGCCGACCTTGAACTGGTGCCGACCGCGCAGCCACGACAAGGTGTCGAGATACTGCACCTGGTCGGTGTGCTGATATTTCGGCATGAAGTTCGGCGAGCCGAGCCGGACGTGGCCGGCAATATCGACGCCCATGATGCCGCCGAGCACGGCCGGATTCGCGGGGACGCCCCTGAAGCCAATTTGGGCCAGTCCGTCCTGGCCGAACGGGTCCTGCTGGCCGTCGGATACACCGCGGGCCCACGAGACACGAAACTCGTTGACCATGGTCTGACCAAGCACCTTGGTCCAGCCGCCGACGGTGCTGTAGGACTTCAGGAAGTTGCGGCCCCAGGCCGACGTCGCCGTGCCATCGAGCACGCCACCGAGAAAGCCGGGCACGAAGCGCGTGCGGTCGGTGTAGATGAACCGCATGAACAGGTTGTCGTTGGCCGACGCCTTGACATCGCTTTTCAGCAGGTAGCGCTCGCCGTCGTCTTCAACATTGGGCTGGCGGATGAAGTTGTTGGTGCCCGAAGCATTGGGCGCGGGCAGCAGGCCGACGATGGCGCGCGCCACCGGGTCAATGCGGTCGGCGGGAATAGTGTTGTTCGGAAACGGCAGGCCGGTCAGCGGGTCGCGAATCGCCGCGCTGAACACCCCGTTGCGCTCGTCGGCGGTCGCCACCCGGCCGGTCCGCAGCACACCTTGCGTAATGCGGGTGGCCTCGAAGTCGCCAAAGAAGAAAGCGCGGTTGCGCACAATCGGGCCGCCAATGTTCAGGCCGAACTGGTTCTGGTCGTTGGCCGGCTTGGCGAGGTTCTGCCGCTTGGCAAAGAACGAGCGCGAATCAAAACTTTCGTTGCGGAAGTAATCGTAGCCGGTGCCGGTGATGCGGTTGGTGCCCGACTTGGTGGTCACGACAATTGCGCCGCCCGGTGATCGGCCGTACTCCGCGGTGAAGGGGCTGGTGACGACTTTGAACTCGTCAATGGCATCAATCGACGGCCGTGACACCTGCGTCGACAGCTCCTGCACGTTGGTGGAGATCGAGTTGTTGTCGACGCCATCGAGCAGGAAGTTATTCTGCAGCGAACGGTTGCCGTGAATGCTCACGCCGCCGGTGCGACCGGCGTTGGTGGTACCGGTCTGCTCGGTGTAGCGGTCACCCTGCACACCGGGCACCGTAAAGAGCAAGTCATCCCAGTTGCGGATGGCAAGCGGCAGGTTGGCCACCTCGTGCTGGCTGACAACGCTGCCGAGCACTGCGGATTGCGTCTCGAGCAGGGGCGTGATGCCCTCGACCTTGACGGTCTCGCCCACACCGCCCACGGCGAGCGACAGGTCGAGCCGGGCTCGTTGCCCGACTTCAAGCGCCACGGTCTGGGCCGTGGTCTGGAATCCCGTGGCCGAGGCCTCGACCAAGTACTGTCCGGGCGCGAGATTGACGACGAAGAACACGCCATCGCTGGTCGCGGTGGCCGACTGCTCAACGCCGGTGGCGATGTTCATCACCTTGACGACCGCCGCCGGAATGACGGCATTCGACGGATCGCGCACCACGCCGGTCAGGGTGGCGCGGTCGACCTGGGCCAGCGACGGCGACGCAAGAAACAGGGAGAGCGCAAAGACGAGCAAGACAGGCACTGTTTTCATGGCCCTTCGAATCTAGGTGGCGCACCTGACAATTCGTTGACGTTTTGTTGACGACCGTGTCGCAAGGTGGCCGTCGACCGATCGTTACGCATTGGTGATACAACAACGGCAATGGCGATTGGGCTGATTCGGCTGCTGGCGTTTGCGATGGCGTTTGCGGCGTTGTCTGGCGCGCGGGGCGAGCCGGCGGCGGCGAGCGACGTGTTCGGCAGCCGGTCGCTGCTGCACGCGCACAATTGCTATATCGACGAGGGGCAGTGGGCCGATCGCCTCGATCGCGCACTCGGCACGGGCTTGGCGCGGGTGGCCATCGAGCAAGACCTGGCCTGGGTGGCGCCGACGGGCGGGCGGCCTGGTCGCAGCGTGGTCTCTCACGACACCGAGCTAAGCGGCGCCGAGCCCACTCTCGAGCAGCATTTCTTCGCTCGCGTGCGCCCGCTCATGGAGCGTGCGCTCGCGGAACGAAAGACCGAGCAGTGGCCGCTGCTGATTCTGCACCTCGACTTCAAGAGCAACGAGCCGGAACACCATCGTGCCGTCTGGAGCCTGCTCGATCAGCATCGGGCCTGGCTCACGACCGCCGAACGCGTCGTTGACTCAACACGGGTCATGCCGTTCCAGCCGGGGCCCTTAATGGTGCTCACCGAGAACGGACCGGGCCAGGAAGCCGCATTCTCTGACCGCATACCCGCTGGTGATCGGCTGCTGATCTTCGGGACCACGCCCAGTCCCGAGCTGCCCCGTTCAGACGATGCGCAAGTCAGGGCACGGACTGCGGCCACGGCGACGCCGGCCGCTCTGGTTCCCTGGGCGGCCACCAACTATCGTCGGTGGACCAACTTCTCGTGGAACGTGGTCGAACTTGGCGGCCAGGCTCAGGCCGGGGAGTGGTCGGCGGCCGACGCCGCGCGCCTGAATGCCATCGTGCGGCGCGCTCACGATCAGGGCCTGTGGGTTCGCTTCTACACCCTCAACGGCCATGCCCCCGCGCTGTCGAAAGGATGGACGGCCGGCTATAACTTCGGGTCGGCCGGCGCCGTGCACGAACGGTGGAAAGCCGCCATCGACGCCGGCGTGGAGTTTGTGGCGACCGATCAATACGAGGAATTCGCCCGGCTCTTGCCGGCGCGGCAGTCGGGTCCGTTACAAGACTGAAACGCGCGCTCGCTAAGCTGTATCCCGCATGACGACGCCCCGCCGACGTTTTCTCTGGCAAGCGGCCCTGGTTGGCGGCGCGGCGGTGACGGTTCCGCTCGAAGCGCTCTGGCGGTCCGACGCCGCGGGCCGACTCGCGCCAGACGACCTGGGCTACGGTCCCCTGCAGCCGGTCAACGACGAGTCCACAGGTCTTGCGCTGCTGCAACTACCCGAGGGATTTCGTTACCGGTCGTTCGGCTGGACCGGCGACCCGCTCGACTCCGGCGCGCGAACACCGGGAGCCCACGACGGCATGGCAGCATTCGCCGGCCCGAACAACACCGTCGTTCTCATCCGCAATCACGAACTGTCCCCGGCCAGGGCCTTCGACGCCGCGCTGGCCTACGATGCAGCAGCGGGCGGCGGCACCACGAGCATCACTTTTGACACGGCGACCGGGCTGGTCGCGAGCTCGCGGGCCAGCCTCGCCGGGACCCTGCGCAACTGCGCCGGCGGTGCGACACCGTGGAATAGCTGGCTGACGTGCGAAGAGACCACGCTCGGCCCGGCAGACAGCCCTGGGCTCGAGCATCCGCACGGCTACGTGTTCGAAGTGCCGCTCGACGGCCGACCGGCGATCAAACCGATCGTCGAGATGGGACGTTTCGTCCACGAAGCGGTCGCCGTCGACCCGGAAACGAGCATCGTCTACCAGACCGAAGACCAGCGGCGAGCCGGTCTCTATCGTTTCACGCCGGGTTCGCGGCGCCGGCTTGCCGATGGCGGACGGCTGCAGATGCTGGCGGTCGATGGTGCGCCGCGCGCCGACCTTCGGCTCGGGCAGCGGGCCGGTGCGAAGCGGGGCATTCACTGGGTGGATATCGAGCAGCCCGACAAGGCCCATGTCGATGCCGCCCAGTTCGATGGTGGCGGCGTGTTCGCCCAGGGCTTCGAACGTGGCGGCGCGATCTTCGGCCGCCTCGAAGGCGCGTGGTACAGCGGCGGACGCATCTTCGTCACGAGTACCGATGGCGGCGACGCGAAGATGGGCCAGGTGTGGGAGCTCGATATCCGCGAGCAAGAGATCCGAATGATCTACGAGTCGCCCGGCGCCGAGGTCCTCAACATGCCTGACAACCTGGTGGTCAGCCCGCGCGGCGGCCTGGTGCTGTGCGAAGACGGCACTGCGAATCCCTGCGTGCACGGGTTGACCCGCGATGGCAAGATCGTTCGCTTCGCGCGCAATAACACCGTACTCAACGGCGAACGCAATGGCTTCGTCGGCGACTTCCGCAATCGCGAGTTCGCCGGGGCGACGTTTAGTCCCGATGGCCGCTGGTTGTTCCTGAACGTTCAGACGCCGGGCTTCACGGTGGCCATTACCGGTCCATGGGAGCGCGGAATTCTGTAGGGCTCGGCGCATCGCGCCTCGTAGGGAAATGCTCCCCCACGAGCGAAGCAAGCCCCAGGATGCGAGCGTAGCGAGCGACCCCTACAAAGGCGCGGAGCGCCGAGCCCCAAGAGCCGCCCCGGGCGGCGACCCCAATCCGAGTAGAATTCCCCCCAATGTCGCGCACTCGCGGGCTGGCCGCGCTCGTCGTCCTCTACATCGTCCTTGCCCACCTGATTCCCGCGCCGGCCACCATTACGCCGCAAGGCTGGCGGCAAACGGCGATCTTCATCACCGTGATCGCAGGCATGGTCACCGAACCGCTTCCGGCGTCTGCGTTGGTGCTGATGGGGCTGACCGCCATGGCCGCCAATGGCATCCCCATGCGCGAGGTGCTCGGGGGGTTCGCGCAGCCGTCGGTGTGGTTGGTGATCATCGCGATGCTGATCGCGAAGGTCATGCTCGATTGCGGCCTGGCGCGGCGCATTGCCTTGCTGTTTGTTCGCGCGGTCGGCCGCACCTCGCTTGGCGTCGCCTACGCACTGCAGATGACCGACGTCACGCTGGCCTCGGGCGTGCCGTCGATCACCGCTCGCAGTGCCGGCATGGTCTTGCCGATTGCCCGCAGCATTGCCGAGCTGTTCGATTCGCGTCCGGGACCGACCGGCAAGCGATTAGGCACATTCCTGATCGCTGCCATGTACCAGGGGTCCGCGGTGGCGTGCGCCATGTTTCTGACCGGCCAGGCCAGCAACCTGCTTGGCGCCGACCTGGCCTTGAAGCTGGCCAACGTCGAAGTCACGTGGGCGAGCTGGTTTGTCGCGGCGATTGTCCCGGGCCTGCTGTCGTGCGCGGTGGTGCCATGGATCGCGTACCGCATGCTCAAGCCCGAAGTCACCAGCACACCGGAAGCACCGCTGTTCGCCGCGGCGGAACTGAAGAAGATGGGACCACTCAGCCGCGACGAGTGGGTCACGTTGCTGGTGTTCGTCGGCGTCGGGTTGATGTGGATTACCTCGGCCTGGCATCGCCTCGACGTCACGTTCGTGGCCATGGTCGGCATCGGCGTGTTGCTCGCCTCGGGTACGCTCACTTGGCAGGCGGCCTCGGGCGAACGCTCGGCGTGGGACGTGTTCGTCTGGTATGGGGGCATGCTGCGCATGGGCGAGCTGCTCAATAACACCGGCTCCACGCGGGTGCTGGCCGAGAACGTCGCCGCCCTGTTCGTCGGCATTCCCTGGGCGCTGGTGCTGGTCGGCATCCTGATCGTGTACTTCTACGCCCACTACTTCTTCGCCAGCATCACCGCTCACATGCTCGCCATGTTCCCGCCCTTCGTCGCCGTGCTGATCGGCATCGGCGTGCCACCGCAGCTGGCGGTTTACAGCCTGCTGTGTACCGCTAACCTCACCGCCGGTCTCACCCATTACGGCACGACGACCGGACCAATCCTGTTCGGGGTCGGTTATGTGACGCGCAGCGAGTGGTGGAGAGTCGGTTTCGTCACCTCGGTGGCCAACATCGTGATCTGGCTCACGGCCGGCGCGGCATGGTGGAAGTGGCTGGGGTTCTGGTAGGCCTTCGGTAGGGCGCGCGCCCTCGTCGCGCGTAGGGCTCGCCGCTGCGCGGCTCGTAGGGGTCGCTCGCTACGCACGCATCCAGGGGCTCGCGTCGCTCGTGGGGAAGGCCTTTCTCCTACGAGCGGCAACGCCGCGAGCCCTACGAAGGCGGCAAAGCCGCCGAGCCCCACCGCGCCCGAAGGGCGCGGCCCACACTACGCTGCGAGCACGCCCGCGACTCGCGCAGCCTCCGCCGGCTTCGCGAGCAAGTCGTAAAGCAAGTCCCGGTTGAACCGCTGTTCGTGAATGAAGTGCACGAACGCGCCGGTCATTACCAGCGGCATGATCGGCAGGCCGAGAATGCCGCCGAAGGTGCAGGCGTAGCCGCGCCAGTCGGCCGGGCGCCGGGCGGCGGTCGAGACGCCTTCGCTCAAGAAGTTACCGGCGAAGCGCCACATATCCGAGATCATCGTCCGGTGGCCGCCGTGGTCGCCGCCGGCAATCGCGCGTCCGGCGCGCAGGCCCGCCATGAACTCCGCGCGCGTGCGGGCGCCGGGCACTTCGGTCCAGGTCAAGCCGATGCCGCGACCGGTGTGCGAATCGCCGCCGCCAAGCAGGTGCTTGCCGGTCGCCTGGGCCAGGCAGATAGCCGTGCGGTTCTGCGATGGCAGGCGTGTGCCGTTAATTACCTCGAGACCGTCTACCCAGGGCAGGATGGCCGCGAGATGACCGGCAGTCAGCGGACCGTTGATGCCGGATGCCACGTGGTTCAGCGACGTGTAAATCCCCTGCTCGCTGAGATACGGCATCAGCTGACGAACATCGTGCCGCAGCCGCTGAATTTCGTCGTGCTGCACCGGGGTGATATCAAGAACGTTGAGGTGTACGCACAGGTCCACATCCGTGAACTCTGCCGTCACCTCGCAGCCCACCAACACATCTGGCCGGTGAGCAATCTCGAGGGCGCCGCTGATTTGATCGTGGTCGGTAACGGTGACCAGATCCATCCCGCGACGCTTGGCGGTGCCATACACGCTCTCGGGCGTGTTGTAACACTCGCGCATAAAGTGGTTGAAAGGAAACACGCTCGCGCGGCCGGAGTGGAATGTGTGGACGTGTGTGTCGAGCTTCACTCGGTCACCTCGCTTTCCTGCAAGGCAGAATGCCCTAAGCCCGTAACGATTCTGTGGCTTGCGGTTGTCGATAGCGCAAAATCTGCGGTCGCCGGGGTCACCAGCTGCAAGCGCTGGTGGGCCGGCGCCATGGGGACCGCGGCCTGCCGGCGGCGGTGCAAGTCTTCATACAGTTTGAAGAAGCGAGAGGCGACGCGGCTCCAATCGAGCTGGCGTGCGGTTTCATACGCCGCCGCGAGCCGGGCGTCGTTGGGCCGCGTCAGCACAGACTCCACGGCGTGGGCAAACGACTCACCGTTGGGCTCGGCCAGCCAGGCATTCGTCGGGTTCGCGTAGCTCAGCACGCCGCCTGCCGAGGGCAACACTACGGGCACGCGCGAGGCCATCGCTTCAAGCGGTCCAATGCCGAATGGCTCCTTCGGGTTGGGATGCACGAAGACATCGGCGCTGGCGTAATACGACGCGAGTTCCGCGCGGTCGCGGACGGCGCCGACCCACAACACGCGATGGCGGGCCCGGCTCGACGCGTCCTTGAGGAAGCGTTCGGTCATCGGGCCGTCTCCGGCCAGCACCAACCGGAAATCGCGCGGCGCCCCCTGCCGCGCGCTGTGCCGATGCAGGTGTTCCAGCATGTCGATCAGCAAGCCTGGGTTCTTCTCGGGAGAGATCCGTCCGGCGTAGAGCAGCAGCACGCTGTCGGCGGTGCCGCCAGCCTGCGTCAGGAGGCGCCGGCGCAGTTGCCGATCGCGATGTACCGGGCCGAAGGCGCAGAAATCGACACCCATCGGCGAGACCTGGATGAAATCGGGTGAGCGGTCCCACAGATTGCGGCGCAATTCGCCGGCGGTGTATTCCGAGTTTGCCACGTGCGCGTCGAACGGCGGGCCATACAGGTGCCGGATGTAGGCGCGCGAGAAGGCGCGGCCGAGGCGGCCGGTTGACAGGTACGCCGAGACGTTGTCGTCCATCCGCTCGCAGCTGAGCCCCACCAGGGTGGGCCGCTTCACGTTGGCAATCCAGTCCTTGCGCAACAGCGCGGCGAGATAGAACAACGCGTACTTGTCGCAAATCTCGATCAGATCCGGCTGCTCGTCGGCCAGTATCTTTCGCAGCCGGCCCTCGCGAGCAAGGTAGGTGCCCGGCAGCAGCAGCCGGTAGCGCGAGTCGAACACCGGTGATGAGTTTGCCTTCACGTGGTAGATGCGGGCGAACGCGCCGACCTCCTCAACGCGCTCGACGGCACCCGGCACGACCAGACGGAAGTCACGCCGTTCCTCGTTGGCGCGGGCGATCAGGGCGCGGTAGAACGTGCGGATGCCCCCGGAGGTGGCGTGATAGGCGTTGGTTAGATGAAGGGTCTTGATCGCCACGATAGTAGGAATGAGGCAAATAGCGCAGGCATGCGGACCAGGTCCTGGGACAACGAGTGGCTGCCGGCGCCGACGATCAGAGCGCCGCGGCGCATGGCGAAGAGGTTGAACGCGGTCGAGAACGCAGTCAGCGCCACTGATGCCAGAATGCTCTCTGCGAGCCGCGGCGTGCCGCGCGACCAATGCACGGCCAATTCAAGGCTGTGACCGACAACTGGCAGCAACACCATCACCGCCAGGGTCGCCGCGCGTTCGGGTTCGGCACGGCGAAAGGCCTGGGTCAGCGCGCCATAAAACCCGGCGGTGGCAAATCGAAACACGAACTCGGCGGTCATGGCGCCCATCGCCGCGGCAAGGCCGGCGCTGAGGTTCACGGCGAAGAACAGGACGGCCCGAAACAGCGAGCTCATGGCCGCCGACTTGTAGTTCCACCGTCGCGCCACGTAGCGCCAGGGGTGGCGGCCGACGAGCAACAGCACGCCGCCAACACTCAAGCCCGGTGGCACTTCCAACTCAGGCCGCACGGGGTGCCCTCCTGTCGGCGCTCTCCCGATAGGCGTCGAACAACGGCGCCAGCGCCAGGTCCCATCGCCTGGCCAGCCCGTATTCTCGTGCAGCTGTTGAAGCCGCCGCGTAGGTTTGTGGATGACAGAGAGCGGCAATGGCGCCGGCCCAGGTTGCCGGGTCCTGGCCTGAGCACACCGCGCCGGTCACGCCTGCGCGCATGTGCTCGCGCGGCCCACCAGCCGCCGAGACGACGACCGGCAACCCGGATGCCTGTGCTTCCAGCACCACGTTACCCGCGGTGTCGGTCTCGCTCGGAAACACGAACACGTCAGCCGACGCGAACACGGTGGCAACCTCCTCGCGTCCCAGCGGTCCGGTAATCACCGCGTCAGGGCACTGCTCTGCCAGCTGCCGCCGCATAGGTCCATCACCGGCAATGATCAGGCGATGGTCGACCGAGCGCGCACGGAGTGCGGCCTGAAGGCCGGGCAACAGACCGAGTCCCTTCTCTTTCGAAAGCCGGCCGACATAAAGCAACGCCGGTCGGCGATCCGACACGCGCCACACATCGCGCATCTCGAGTGACCGTCGCTCGGGAGCGAATAATGTGGTGTCCACCCCTCGGCTCCAGATGCGGATGCGATCGGGCGGGCACTTCGCCGCGACCATCAACTCGCGAGTTGATTCCGAAGGCACCAGCACCCGTCCGCAGTGGCCATACATCCAGCGCATGTATTCCCGCATCAGCGTGCCGAGCCGATCGGATCCACTGAGCAGCCTGGTGTAAGCCGACAAGTCGGTGTGAAAGCTGCCGACCAGTGGCAGCGATGCCTGTGCGGCCACCCACAGTGCCACCAGGCCGAGCGGTCCCGGCGTCGTCAGGTGGATGACGTCGATGCCATCGCGCTGGACGCAGTCGAGATACTGGCGCCAGTGCGGCAAGTACATCTTCATTTCGCTGTAGAACGGAATGCCGACGCCAAACGACCGCAGCGCAAGATAGTCAGGCTGGTCGGCGCCGAGGGCCGCGGCCGTGTAGATGCGGGTCTTGATCTCCGGCGGCGCATGCCGCAAGACCGCAGTCAGCGTGGTCGTCACGCCGTTAATCTTGTCGAAGTCGTTGTCGGTAAAGACGGCGACCTTCATGATCAAGCCGCCAGATCGGGAACGGCCGCCAACGGCCGGGCCGGCCGCCTGACCAGGTCGTAAAGCAGCGTGCGATTGAAGCGCTCTTCCATGACGAAGTGCAGGTAGGCCGCCGCCAGCAGCAACGCCACGAGCGGCAGGCCGAGAATGCCGCCAAACGCCAGCGCGTGTGACTGCCAGCGCAGGGGTTCCCGCACCGTGTTGATCAACTTTTCGCCATAGAACCCGGTCGCAAACAGCAACATGTCGCCCGCCAGGGTGAAGTAGCTGCCCTGCCGTCCGCCAATCTGGCAGCGTCCGGCCCACAGGCCGGCCATGAACTCCTCGCGAGTGCGGGCACCCGGCACTTCGGTCCACGTCCGGCCGATGCCGCGAGTCGTGTGAGCGTCGCTGCCGGCAATGCCCGGCTTGCCGCTTGCCTCGGCCAGGCACTGCGCCGTCAGGTTCTGTACCGGCAGCCGTGAGCCGTTGTTGGTTTCGAGCGCGTCCACCCACGGCAGCAAGGCCGCGACGTGCCGCGCAGTGATCGGCCCGTTGACGCCAGAGGCCACATGGTTGAGGGAGGTAAATAGCCGCTCGCTCTTGAGGTAGGGCATGAGTTCGAGGACGTCCTTGCGCAAGGCCTGGATCTCCCGGTGCTGTGCCGGTGACAGGCCGAACACATTCAGGTGCACCCGCACTCGATCGTTCGGGAACTCGCCGGTGACCTCGCATCCGACGATCACGTCGGGGTAGTGGGAAATTGAGAGTGCGCCGCTGACTTGATCGTGGTCCGTAATGGTCACCAGATCCATGCCGCGAGCCTTGGCCAGCCGGTACACGCCCTCGGGCGTGTTGTATGACTCGCGCATGACAAGACTGAGCGGATAGATCGAGGTTTGACCGGAGTGTCGCGTGTGGACGTGCGAATCAAGTTTCAACAACGCCTCCCTTATTGATCGCCAGTGTCTCAAGGTCGAATGACAGAACCATGGCGATCCCATATCGAAAGCGCAAAATCTAGGGGCGTACGTCGAGGTGTACCGTATCCTTTGGGCGGTGATGAAGAAGTTCTGACACAAAGTTGCGGACGTAGAGCCGGAACACTGCGCCCTTCCCCATCGCGTTGTAGCGGCGCGCCGAGGTGTAAAGAAAGCAGTCGTAGCGCAACTCGACGCGGCCCACTCGGTGCAGGCGCCGGCCGACATTGGTGTCTTCGCCGTGAAACTCGATCGAGGTGTCGAAGCCGCCAATGCGCTCGAGCGCTTCGCGCCTGACCGCGAAGTTCCCGCCGTAGAACACCACGCCAATTCGCAACACGTACTTCACCAACACGTGCGTCGCCGGTCCGAGCGTGAAGTCATAGGCGCGCAAGAGCGCGCGGCCGACCCAGTCCCAGTCGTAGAAGCGATAGTTGCCTGACATTGCGATCAAGGTCGGATCGCCGGCGAAACGGCGCGCGATGCGTTCCAGCCAGGTCCGCGGCGCGCGGCAATCGGCATCGACATACACCAGCACGTCACCCTTTGCTTCCTGTCGGGCGCGCTCGCGCGCGATCACCAGGCCCTTTCGGGGCTCGTCAACCACGCGCACGCCGGCGACCTGGCGGGCGACAGTGCCCGTGCGGTCGGAGCTCGCGTTGTCGATCACGATGATTTCGTCGGGTGGCCGGCTCTGGTTCAGCAGCGATTCCAGGCACGGCACGAGGTACTGCTCTTCGTTGTAGGCGCAGACGATGACGCTGATGGTCACTCTGGGCGCACAGCGTATGCGCCCGGCATGACGGGCCGATCACGCAGGCGTGACGCGTCGGTAAAAACCGTAATGCCACCTTAATCGCTGAATCTGGCGGGTTGGTAACCCAGAATTAACGTCACCGTCACCAGTCGGAAACCTGAGGTGGTTACCGTGGGCATGCCCCTTCATGCAGGTAAAGGATCGCAGGATGCAACAGAACAGCTTGGCTCGCGCCGATCACGGCACTCCCTCGTCGCGGCCCCGGGTCGCTGGCGCACCCGGCCCCAACGACAAGACTCGCGTGCTCGTCGTCGAAGACGAGAAGGACATCTCGGGACTGATCAAGCACACGCTCGAACGCGGCGGCGACGCGATTGTTGACATCGCCGCCAGCGGCGACCAGGCCTTGAAGCTGGCCAGCGAACAGCAGGTCGACTTGATCATCCTTGACCTCAACTTGCCGGTGCTTGGCGGCCTGGAAGTGTGTCGCCTGCTTCGCACGCGCCCGGCCACGGCCAAGACGCCCATCATCATGCTGACCGCTCGTAGCAGTGAGAGCGACCGCGTGGTCGGTCTTGATGCCGGCGCCGACGACTACGTGACCAAGCCATTCAGCCCACGCGAACTCTCGGCGCGGGTGCGCGCGGTGCTGCGCCGCGGCCGCCCGGAAGAGGTCGGCCCCCCGCCGATTTATCGCGGCGAACACCTGGTCGCCGACTTCGACGCCGTCGCGATTGCCGTCGATGGGGTGTCGGTGCGCCTGACCCGCCGCGAATTCGAATTGCTCCGTCACCTGGTCGAGAATCGCAACCGCGTGCTCTCGCGCGATCGGCTGCTCGAGCGCGTCTGGGGTTACGACCGCATGATCGAAACGCGATCGGTCGACGTGCACGTTGGCCGCCTGCGCGGCAAGCTCGGCGCCGCGGGCAAGCAGATTGAGACTGTGGTGGGACTGGGTTACCGGTTTATCGAGGCCGAGAAGTAAGAAATCCGGGAGGCGGGCGATGCGTTACTGCACGTCCGCCCACCCCTTGGTCCTCAGGTCGTCCACGGCGATCGTGATCGAACGCTTGGCGCGCTCGACGCGGTGCCAGTCCTGGTAGTGCGCCTGGTGAACCAATTGGCTGTCACGCTCTTCGCGAACTTCCCATCCATCATCGGTCGCCACAATCGAATAGCGGCGAGTCTTGTCTTCGAGTTGAAGGGTCTTGGTAAAGGCGTTCATCGCCCGCTCATCCTGTCGCAGCCTGGGATTGGTCTGGTGTAAATTCTTGGCGACAACTTTTCGGTCAAATGCGATAAACGACTACGGAATCAGGACTTAACCCTCACCCCAAGGATCCGCTGCCGGGTCCTCATAACCACGGTCTTGCCACCCTGCCGGGGTTCCCCGTCAACGTGGAAGGCAATCTCGTCGTCCGACGAAATGTCGACCGCGGCCGCAGTGCGCATCAGGAGTTTGTCGTCGGCTGTCAGCGTACCGTTGAAGAAAGCCGGAACGCGCAAAGCAATACTGAGCACTGACTGCGGCTTCACCACCACCACGTCAATCTCGCCGTCGTCGAGTCGCGCGTGCGGGGCGATTTGCGCGCCGTTGCCGTATTGGCGTGAATTCGCCAGTGCGATGAACATGGCCGCCGTGGCAATCGGCGCCCCGCCCACGCCATTGACGGGCGTGATCAGGTAGTGACGCGCGACGTAGGCCGGCAACTCGCTAAAGGTCGCGAGGACATAGCCGAGCAGTCCGCGCCGGGCGCCGGGCGCGGCCATTCGGATCGCGATGTTGGCATCAAAGCCAATGCCGGCAACATTGAAGAACAGTGAACCGTCGAGTTCGCCGCCATCGATCATCCGGGTGACGCCTGCCGCGGCGACCTCGAAGGCGGCCGCCGCATCGAGTGGCACACCAAGATCGCGTGCCAGGCCATTGCCCGAACCTCCCGGAATGATTGCCATTGCGGTCGATGTGCCGGCGAGCGCCGCGCCCACGCCGTTCACGGTACCGTCTCCGCCCCAGGCGGCGACCAGCTCGTGTCCGGCCTGGACGGCCGCCTCGGCAAATCGTTGCGCGTCCTCTGGTCCAGTCGTGATCTGCACGTCAGCCGCGAACCCGCCGCGCGCCAAGACGTCTTTCGCCAGCCGGGAACAAGCGTCGAGGGTGCTCCGGCGTCCGGGACCTGCAATCGGATTGATGACGACGGTGGCGTGTTTCATCAGGGAGCGAGTGCACGAAGCGCGCGCGGCATGAGCAGCCACCGCAACGTGCCAGGACCGCCGGGCGTCGCACCGTCGACATCGATGGCGCAGATCGCACCCTTCTTGAACTGAACTATGCCGCGGGCACCAAGCAACCTGGCCGCCAGTTCGCCGAGATCGGGTTCGTGTCCGACGATGGCGAGCCGGCGATGGCGCTTGGAGTGCGTCTTAATCGCCTCGACTACGGCTTGGTGTCGCCCTCCGGGCGCCAGCGCTTCGACCTCGGTCATGGCGGGCTTGGGCTTGAGGCCGGCCGCGAGCAGCGTGGCGGTGTCGCGGGCACGCACGAGCGGACTGGTCAGCACAAAGTCGATGACCACGCCCAACTCGATCAGGCCAGGCACGGCGGATGCGAACTTCTTGACGCCCGCGGGCGTGAGGGGCCGAAGGCGATCGTCGGGGTATTTCGGTCCGCGCTCGGCGGCCAGGCCGTGGCGCACGAGGTACAGCTCGATGGTAGCGGCCATGAATGTCCGAGCGGCTAAGCGGCCGTCGAGCGGGATTGCCCGGCGGCGACGATCACGGCATCGCACAACTTCAACAACGCCGGGCGCGCGTGCATGTAAGTGGCATGCCCTTCGCGGCATTCGTCTTCGAGCACGCGAATCAGCGAATCGAGTTCAGCCATGCCCCGCCGGTTGCGGGCCGATAGCGTCGCCTGGACGCCGCGGGTCCGCTCGATCAGGCTTTCGAGGTCGTGCATGCGGCCGAGCAAATCCTGCTGGGTCTTCAGCCGGTTCATGTGCAGCCGCGAGCGCGAGCGTGTGAGCTCGCGCTGAATCTCGAGCGTGTAGCGTAACTTCTTCGCCTCGATGCGCACCCGGTGCAGCCGCTCAGCCAGGTAGATGCCGCCGGCACGCTCAATCGCGGCCCGTAGCCGTTGGGCCCGCTTGCCCGATTGCGCAACGGCCTCCGCGACCGTACTGGCGGCCGACCCGCGATGCGACGCGGGCGAGACGACGTCGACCAGGCGCTTGCGCAACTTCTCGAGCCGCGACGGAGTGATCTCCGCCAGCATGTCGCTGCGCCGTTTCAGGCGTTCGGTGATGACCGCTTCACGCACAAGGTCGATGGCCATCGTCGATGCGGCCCCGCGCCGTTCGAACTCGGCCAGCAACAACAGCACGACGTCGAGCTCGCGCACAGGGCCCAGCGCGCGGGTAATGCGGCGCACGCGGCGGTCGACGCGGTCCAGTGCGTGGGCGTCGGCGCTGGCGCCAAGCATCGGCAACGCTCCGCGCAGCCGACGCGACGCAACCCGCGCCTGGTGAACGGAGCTTTCATCGCCCGACTGGGCCGCGGGCATTGCCGACAGCAGCGTGACGAGGCGTTGGCGGAGGATGGCGACGGAGAGGGCTGAACGCTCCATGCTAGGATGAGCTTCCGATTATACCGCCACGGCCTGCGCCACGGCGAGTTCTCAAATGCGTCTCGCCGCCATCGACATCGGCACCAACTCGGTCCACATGATCGTGGTCCGCGTACGCCCGGACTTTTCGTTCGAGGTCGTGGACCGCGAAAAAGAAATGGTCCGTCTTGGGGCTGGCGGCCTCGACGGCAAGAAATTGACGCCGGAATCGATGGCTGCCGCCCTTCAGGCGCTCTCGAAGTTCCAGCGCCTGGCCACCAGCCATCAAGTTGACGAGATTCTCGCGGTGGCCACAAGCGCCACGCGCGAAGCCGAGAACGGCGGCGCGTTTCTCAAGGCGATCGAGCGCAAGACGGGCATTCGCGCGCGGCTGATCACCGGCACCGAAGAAGCCCGCCTCATTCACCTCGCGGCGGTCTACGGCGTCGACACTCCCAAGCGCGCCGTGGTCATCGACATCGGCGGCGGCAGCGTCGAGATCACGCGCGGCAGCGGCAGTGCCGTCGAGTTCGCGCGCAGCTTCAAGCTGGGCGTCATTCGCTTGACCGAACGGTTCGTCGACTCCGATCCCATCTCGAGCCGCGACGAACGCAAGATGACGGAGTTCATCAGCGAACAAGTCGATCGCTATCTTGGCCACATCGTCGAGGCCGGCTACGACCGGGTGATCGGCACGTCGGGCACCATCCTGTCGCTTGGCATCGTCGCGACCGCCATGGATCGGGGCTCGGCCCCCGAAGAGGTGCGCAACCTGCGAGTGCCGGCCAAGAGCCTGCGGCGGCTGCGCAAGACCGCGGTCGAGATGGACCTCGAGGAACGCATGCACCTGCCGGGACAAGATCCGCGGCGCGCCGACCTCATGGTGGCGGGCGCCATCCTGCTCGATACCCTGCTGAAGAAACTGGGCGCTGATGAGCTCACGCTCTGTGACCTGGCGCTGCGCGAAGGTGTGCTGCTCGACTACATGCAGGCTCACCGCAAGGACATCGCGCGCGTCGATTCGTATCCCGACGTGCGCCGCCGGTCGGTGATCGAACTGGCCGAGCGCTGCAGTTGGGAAGCCGAGCATTCGCGCCAGGTCGCCGCCCTCGCCTTGACGATGTTCGACTTCACCAAGCGGATTCACGGCCTCGGTGATCGCGAGCGCGAGTGGCTGGAATATGCCGGGTTTCTTCACGACATCGGCAACCACATCAGTTACGAGAAGCACCATCGACATTCGTACTACCTGATCAAGAACGGCGACCTGCGCGGATTTGAACCGGAGGAAATCGACATCATGGCGCTGGTGGCGCGCTATCACCGCCGCGCGACGCCCAAGGATGATCATCCCGGGCAGGAAGATCTGGATCATGACCTTCGTCGCAAGGTCGAGGTGCTGGCGGCGTTCCTGCGTCTCGCCGAAACGCTCGACCGCAGCCGGCACGGTGTCATCCGTGGCCTCGAGATCCGCGAGCGGCTGGGTCAACTGCGCATCAAGGTGCAGGCCGTTGGCGATGCTGAGCTGGAAGTGTGGGCGGCCAACAAACAGGCCCGGGCGCTCGAGCTGGCGCTCGACCGCAAGATCCGCATCGAGAAGGTGCCGTATAGAAAAGGGCTCAAGGGCGTTAACACGGAACTAGCGCGCTCAGGGTTTGGGTCCGGTTCTAAATCGGCTAATCCACTAAGCAAACCGCCCAATCGAAGGCTGGTGGGCGGCGTGAAGAAGCGGCCCTGACACCCTAACTGACACCCTCAGGTGCTAAGGCTTCTGCGTGCTCGCAGCTGGACTGGGCTGGTCGTTCGGTTGATTTGGCGCTGTCGCTGCTGGTGGTGAGGCCGGAGCTCCCTTCGCAGTCAGCCTGGCCACTTGCTCTGCCAGCTCTCGCACTCGCATTTGGAGAGTTCTCGCGGAATCCTCCGCGGTGCGAGTCTGGGCCTCCAGTCTCGCGGTCCGTCACGCGCGACTGCGGTCCTCTCCTCGGCTACTTGACGCCTATCGCTCCCCTTCGACATCTTCCTATTGCGGTGCCGTGAGAGGTAGTGCCTGGGCAGAGGGCAGCTTCACAAGTGGGGCTTCGCTGATCAGCAGCACGCCGACTGTGACCTCTTGGCTGAACGACTGGTTTGCTACTCACCGTGACGACTGGCGCCCGGGTCGCCGCAGCGCGTCTACCGGATTGCGATCGATAGTTGGATCGTGCCGGCGCTCAGGCCGGTTCCCTTCGACTATGAGCTGTGCAAGGTATACGCCGAGCTCGTCACACTGAAGACCCCCGCCGGCACTGACCGCACGATTGCAGCAAACGATCGTTGGATTGCCGCATGCGCTATGCGTCACGAAATCCCACTGGTCTCGAACAACCGAAAGCATTTCGAAGACATACCCGGTCTCGCGCCGTTGGCGCTCTTGCGCTCGTTCGAGCCTCATGTAAACGCGCTTCTGGAACTTTGTTGAGCAGAATTCCCGACGGCCCGTCTTTACGAACACGTTGCCGCACTCACACTCTTTGACCATCAGGACTACGGAGGTTGTGCACAGGGTCGGCCTGTGCCGGCAGACCATCTGGCAATTGCAGCGCCGCGGCGAGTTTCCGCAGTCCTACAAATTATCAACGCAGGCGGCCGGGTTCTTGGCAAGCGACATCGAGGGTTGGATCAATTCGCGGAACGTCGGAGGTTAAAGATGGGCCAGATCCTGAAAGCGCCACGTGCCGCTAGTGGCGCTGATCGACGTTGGGTTGAACCTTATCGCTGAATTCGCGCTTGGTCTTCGCGATTTCCCATGCGGTGGAAGGCACGGTCAAGCCGCTGTGGCAATCGATGCACACGTGGACCTTGGTCAAGGGTCGCTCGTAAACCGTCTCCATCGCGCCGCCGCAGACGGGACAAAAGGGGGTGACGTCGCAAGGGTCGGGAGGGGGTTCGGGGAGAGCCATGCGCCGCAGACTAACGTACGTCTGGATCATGACAAACCCCCTTTTTGCCTCCGGGAGAACCAAGGGCGGACCGCGCCTTGTTGGGTCCACGGCTGAGTTGACAAGATGTCATCGTTTTTTGCTATGGTGAGGCTCCCTAAAGGAGACCGATAATGCCGACACCCAGTCACGTTAGGGATCGTGCTCAGTCTCAGCCGGCCTGCCCCAGATGCAGCCGCGATGGGCTCCCATATTTCGTGCAAACCACCCCGCAGTCCCGCCAGATCCGCATCGCCGTGCGCTGCTGCGCCTGCCGTCACGAGTGGACCCTAAATTTTTCTGTGACGCCGCTGCCGTCCGCGCCTGAACCGGCCCGTGAGGCGTGACGGAGGCACCACGTATGGACAAGAAAGACGCCACCCTTACACCGGTCGATCCGCTGTCGTTAAATCTGCGGATGGCCAAGCCCAGCGAGTGGCGATTTCCCATGCCTTGTCCGTCCTGCACGACGGTCGCTGGCGTCCCCGTACGGGAACTCACCTGCGTCAGCGACCGGCTCGTCTATGTCGGTGTGCGCTGCAAGGTCTGCTCGCATGAGTGGCAGCTGGTCGCGGACGCGCCAGACATCGTGCTCAAGGTCCAACCGGACCGACGTAAGAAGCCCCGCGCGTAGGTCTGAGGGCACGAGGTCCACCCTTGCCCGCGTAAATCTGAGGCCGCAGTGTGAACGGCATGAGTTAGTTCCCGCCGCGGCCGGCCTTGCGGGCTTCTTCGTCCTGGTAGGTGATGTCCTTGCCTGATCGCGTCTGCACGATGGTCAGCGTTGTGCGGATGATGTCCTTGCCGAGCTCGAGCACCGCCGCCTGTTCCTTGCCGTTCGCATCGTCGTAGCTCACTGTGAGGAAGTGCTTACGTTTCTTCGAGAACAGCGCCAGCGGCGACACCAAGATGGCCACGCCGACGCGGCGGCCGGCCTTCTGAC
>JANMUX010000078.1:0-1595 GCA_031392125.1 Acidobacteriota bacterium
GGCCGAATCAGGTCGTCGCGCCTGGTCACGCCCGGATGCGCGAACGACACGACCCCGCCGGCAGCGTGAACGACCTCGACAACGGTCGCCGGGCTCGGGCCGGTGCGCGGCACGAAAGCCGGCAGGCCCGTCGCCAGCCAGCGTTCGAACGCTTCCGACACTGACTTCACGTGTCCCTTGCTGACCAGCGCCCGCGCGACTTGGGGGCGCCCAATCGAGGTGCCCGGACGCGTCGCGGCGGCGGCGACCAGGGCTTCGACGTCCACGGCCATGCCGAGCCGCGCGAGCCGCGCGCCAATCTCCCGCACGCGGGCCACTCGCAGGGCGCGCTGTCCTTCCAGGAAGGTCAGCAGCGGCGCGCTCGCGGGATCGAAAAAATAGCCCAGCATGTGGACATCGCGTAGCTCGGCCACAGCGGTGATCTCGATGCCGGTCACCAGCCGAATACCGCGCGCGTCCGCCTCGGCGCCGACCTCGGCAAGGCCGGCCACGGTGTCGTGATCGGTCACGCTCATGACGGTGATGCCGGCGGCCGCCACACGCGTCACCAGCTGCGCGGGCGACAGGCGGCCGTCAGATGCGGTCGTGTGTAGATGCAGGTCGATCAACGATTGGCGGCACGCGAGCGTGCCTTCGCGCGAGGTTTGTGGCCCGCGGTCCGTTGGCGCTTGACGAGCGCCCGGTACTCGCGGATGAGCAACTCCAGGTGTTCACGCTCTTCTTCGGCGAATTCGAGAAACACCTGCTTCCCTTCCGAATCCTCAAAGCGCTCGCCGTAACGCTTGAAGAAGCGGTGCGAGCCGCGCTCGCAACGAATGCCAATTCGGTAGGCCTCGAGATCGTCGACGCCGTCACGGCGCAGCTGATCGGTGCCAGTGGCAAACAGTCCGTTGGCGGCGCCTTTGAAAAACAAGAACGTTGGCCGCGATTCGAGCAGCGGGTCCTGCTTCAACAGTTCTTCGTAGCGAGCTTCGAGGGTCTTCAGGTGGTGCACCTCTTCGGTGGCCAGCTTGCGGAAGACGTCGCGCGCGCGCGCGTCCTTCACCAGCTTGACGCCGCGGCCGTAGAACTCCATGCCGCTGCGCTCGGTGGCAATGGCAATGCGCAGCGCATCGCGGGCGAACAGCAGCTCGGAATTGGAGGACTCCTCCGGCGCACGGCCGGTACTGCACGCTTCACAGGTGCCGTAGATCTGGACAACACTCTGGCGCGCGGTGAACGCTCGCGCCGCCGCCACTTCCTCGACCAGCGCCTCGATATCGGAGCTGAGGAATTCGTACGAACGCTTGCAGGTCTTGCAAATCAGGTGAAAATGCCGCGGATGGCGGTAGGAATGCTCGAAGCGGAAGCGGCCTTCGCCAAAATCCACCTTGCGGGCAATGCCCGCCTCTTCCATCCACTGCAGGGTGCGGTAGACCGTGGCGCGGCTGATGCGCTGGTCCTCGCGCTTGATCAGCACGACCAGATCGTCGGCACTCAGGTGTCCCTCCTGCTTGAGGAACACGTTGACGATCAGGTCGCGCTTGCTCGAACGCTTGGTACCGGCCGGCCGCAGCCGATCGAGATCCGGAATGGCCGCCGTCGTGGCCATGGGC
>JANMUX010000118.1:0-9041 GCA_031392125.1 Acidobacteriota bacterium
GCACGGGGATGAGCCCGAAATACAGGATCGCCGCCGGCGCGAACGTCGTCACGACGAACACGGCGACGTTGATGATGATGATCCACTTGACAGCGAAAGTGATCGGTCCAGGACCGAACGAGTAGCTGATCGTGGAGGACCGGGAGTAGCGGGACATCGGCGCGGCGTTCCAGGGTCTATCGTACCACAGGGACTTCAGTGCTTCGCTTCGGCCACGGCCACCGCCAGATCAGCTGGCCCGACCGTTGACAGTTTCATCGACTGAGGGGCGCGGGAGGGCAGCGGCAGCGCGCACGCGGCGGCGACGAGCGGCACGAGCGCCAGGCCGGACAGCGTCGGTTCGATGCCGACGCGGTCGGCAATCATGCCGACAATCGGCACGCTGAGTCCGCCGGTGCCCCAGCCGAAGCCCATCATGATCGACGACACCGTCGCGGCGCTCACGGGCGCGAGCGCCTGGGCGAACGTGACGTTCACGGGCAACGTCGACTGCAGGAAAAACCCGCCGAGGGCGAGCAGGACCACGAACGGCCAGCCGCTGAAGAACGGCGCGGCGACCAGAAACGGCGTGGCCAGCACAAGCGAGAGGGCGATCACCTTCTTGGCGCCGAAACGATCCGTTTCATCAAAGACGACATCATCTACGGCGCCGATTCCGAGTCTGGCTCCGTGAGCCCGCCGCACTACGCGTGGAAGCGCGGCATCCGCATCGGCAGCGCGCGTGACGGCAAGATCACCGGGTTCATTCCCGATCCGTCACACAACGGGCTGACCTACGAAATGGTGGACGGCAAGGTAGTCGCGAAGATGGCCGATGGCGGCAAGCCGCCCGGCGGCACACTCGCCGCTGAAGGTGTGGCGGTTGACGCTGCCGGCAATATTTACGGCGCCGAAGTCGGGCCGCGCAAGCTGCAACGATACGTCAAGAAATAGCCGGTAACCGGGAACCCTCGACGTTGCTCGGGGCAGGCCGGTCGTCGGGAGTCGATCAAGGGCGGTGACGCGACGAGCGTTACCGCCCTTCGTCTTTTCGGCGGATCAGGCACGTGCTGGTGGCAAACGCGTAGAGCTTGCCCGACGCGTCTTCGAGGCGTCCCTCGGCGAGCGCGGTGGTGCGGCCGCTGTAGACCACGGTGCCGATGCCACGCACCGCGCCGCTCGCGTGGGTGAGCGGCCTCAGGAAGTTAATCTTCAGTTCGAGCGTGGTGTAGACGTCTCCGGCATTGAGCGTGCTGTGCACGGCGCAGCCCGTGGCCGAGTCGAGCAGAGTGGCGCCGAAGCCCCCATGCACGCTGCCGAGCAGGTTGTAGTGATATTCGCCAGGTGTCGATGCGAATACCGCCCTGCCGTGCTCAACTTCGGCCAGGCGGATGTCCATGAGCCGCGCCATGGGTGGCTGCGGCAATTCACCGCTGACCATCAGGCGGAGTATTTCGAGTCCAGAGAGCCCAGCCGCCCGTTCCCATAGTGGGGTCGCGTCATCCCATTCGAACGTGCGCTCCCGCTTCATGTAGAGAGAATACATTGGCCACAGAGGCCACAGAGGAAACAGAGCCAATTACTCTGGCAATTTCGGCACACGGTGACACCCGGGCATCACTAGTTTGAAAAAGATGCTCTGCGTCCTCGGTGTCCTCTGTGGCCTATTTGATCTCGACAGCCCAACCCGCGCCGATCTTCAGTTGAGGCACGTAGTTGCCGCCGCCGACGCGGAACTCGGTGAAGAAGCCGTTGTCGTTTTGAAAGCCAAACAGGTAGCTGCCGCCGGCGTGGATTTCGCGATCGAGGTCCGCGAAGTCGCCGGTGAACTGCGCGATGGTGATCGTCGGGCCGCCGCCCTGGATCAGCGACCATCCGCTCTGGCCGAGCGGAAACTTGACGATCAAATCGAGGTTGATCGTGCCCAGTCGCACGCCGTCGCCGAATCCGCCGTCAATTCCAGGTCGCAGGCGGAAACGGCCACCGATGTCCGGCGACTCCCAGGCGACACCCGCGTAAACCTGCTTGGGGTCAATCGACGCTCCGCCACCGAAGCTTATTGAGGACTGCGCCTGCGCCGATGATGGCGAGCAGGCGACGAAACAGGCGGTAACTACCGCCGCGAGCACCCAGCGTTGTCCACTCGTAGTGACCATTGATCCCTCTCGACTGGTCCCTATCAATTCCTGTGCCTGAACGCCAAGGCGGCTTCCTCGATCAGCGCCGCCGCCCGGCCGGCGCCGTCATCGTCTTGCATGCGGGCCGCGATCGCCGCCGCTCGCGTTCGCATGCCGGGATCGGCCAGCACCTGCTTGATACGGTGCGCCAGCCTGGGCGCGGTCAACGACCGTCGGCCCACGGGCCGAGGCGCCACCCCGAGGCGCTGCAGCTCCGCGATCCACCCAAATTGATCCGAGACGTGCGGAACGCCGATGGAGGGCACGCCGGCCTTCAGGGTCGTGTGCGTCGTGCCAGCCCCGCAGTGGTGGACCACTGCTGCGCATCGCCGAAACACTTGCGCGTGCGGCGTGCGGCCCACGATCGCGACGCGGGCGTCCTGTCTGGGCGCGACGGCGGCTTGAATAATCGCGCGGCAGCCGGCCAGGCGGGTGGCCTCGGTGAACACTGCCACGACCTGATCGAGGTACGACGAGCGCAGCGGCATCAAGCTGCCGAATCCCATGAACACAGGCGGTTCGCCGTCGTTGATGAACGCGTCGAGTTCGGGCGCGATCTGTTCGTGCGAGGTTGCAGGCGGTGCGAGAAAGCCGCACACGCGATTCCAGGGCGGCCAATCGGGTGGGGCCGTACAGATCGCCGGGCTGACCGCGATCAGGTTCAGCAGGTGAGATGCCCAGCCGTCGAGTAACAGGTCTTTGACCGGCGGCACGCCGACGCGGCGACGGAAGTCATTGACCGGCCCCCGCATCACGCGGTTGAGGACGAAGCGCGCCAACGCCCAGCCCATGGCATTGCCCGTCTCGCCCAGTCGCGGTAAGCCTTGCGGGCAGAAGTGCCGCGACGGCACCAGGGTGTGCGCGAACGTGACGCTGACGTTCGGCTTGCCCGCCAGCTCCGCGGCCGCGTGCACCTGGTTAACAATGAAATGACTGACGATCAGATCCGACCGCCGGCACAAATCCACCGCGGCCGCGAAGATGGCGTCTTCAGCCGGCCTTAGCAAGCGGTCGTAGATGATTCTTGCCTGCGACAGCGGGTCGCGCGCGTCGATGGCGCTGAGGCCAATCGCGTAGAGCTCGCTCTCATCGGCGATGACCGGCGTGGCGACTGCGCGCGCCGTCATCCCAAGCGCCGCCGCCACCGCGTCGTAGCTGCGGTTGCCGATGTCGGTGTAGACCAACTCGACGTCGTGACCGCGCTGCACGAGACCATGCCCGATCGCGACCAGCGGGCGAATGTCGCCTTCGCTCCCCCAGGTCTGTATTCCCACTCGCATGTCGTACTATTCTAGGAGAACCCCGGTGTCGTCCCCGCAAGACTCCTACGCCGCGCTCCGCCATTCCTTCGTCCGTTCGTTCGCCATCGGCCGCTTCGCCGCGATTGCCGGATGGCAGATGATCAACGTGGCGGTCGGCTGGATGCTGTACGAGCGCACTGGCGATCCGTGGGCGCTTGGCCTGGTCGGGGCGGTCGAACTGGCGCCCGTGCTGTTGTTGATGATCGTGGCAGGGAATGCTGCCGATCGCTATCCGCGCCGCAACATCGGCATTTTCGCTCACAGCCTGCTGGCGCTCGTGGCGATCGGGCTCGCGCTCGTGACCTCGGCCAATGGTCCGCTCTGGACGATCTATTCGCTGCTGGCGCTGATAGGCACGGCTCGCGCCTTCGCATCGCCCTCGGTCAACACCATCCTGCCGCAGTTACTGGCACCCACCGAGTTCGCCAACGCGAACGCCTGGCTCTCGTCCACCTTTCAACTGGCGGCCATCAGCGGCCCGGCGATCGGCGGCGGGTTGATCGCCATCACCGGTACCGCGACCGCGGCGTTCGTGCTCGCCGCGCTGGGACAGCTGGTCTTCGTTGCCATGCTGTTGACCATGCCGGCGCGCGTGCCACCGCCCGTCGCCAGCCGCCGCAGCGCCAGCGAGGTGTTTGCCGGCTTCCGTTTCGTGCGCAACAACCCGCTGTTCCTCGCCGCGATCACGCTCGATCTCTTTGGCGTGCTGTTTGGCGGCGCGGTGGCGCTGCTGCCAATCTTCGCGAAGGACATTCTCGAGGTCGGACCGGCGGGGCTCGGCTGGCTGCGTGCCGCGCCGGGCGTGGGTGCGCTGGCCATGGCGCTGGTGACCACCCGCCTGGCGGCATGGCAGCGGCCCGGGCGGGTGCTGATGCTGGTGGTCGTGGGCTTCGGTTTGGCGACGATCGGTTTCGGGCTGTCGCGCTCGTTCGCACTCTCGATGGCGTGCCTGTTCCTGACCGGCGTCTTCGACAACATCAGCGTCGTCATTCGGCTCACGCTCGAGCAGACCATCACGCCGGATTACCTGCGGGGCCGGGTTTCGGCCATCAACTACGTGTTCATTGGCTTCTCGAATGAGTTCGGCGCACTCGAAAGCGGTGCCACTGCGGCACTGGTTGGACCCACCCTGTCAGTTGTGGGTGGCGGCCTGGCCACCCTCCTGGTCGTCGCGATCGTGCGGGCGGCGTGGCCGCAGCTGGCTCACATCGGGCCGTTACACACGCTCGGGCCGACCGATGGCCTGTCCCCCGTAGCTTCAGCGAAGGGGGAAGGATAGGATGAGAGCGACATGAGCGTCGCGCGCACTCTGCTTCTGAAGGCTTCTGACAGCACCTGGCTGCGCGAGAACGGCACCAAGGCGCCGTTTGTCCGCCGTGCGGTGTCCCGGTTCATGCCGGGTGAATCGTTCGACGACATGATCGTGGCTGCCAGGTCGATGGCCGCCGAAGGCGTGACCGCGGTGTTCACGCGTCTGGGCGAGAACGTCAAGGACCTGGCCGAAGCCGACGGCGTCGCCCGCCATTATCTCGAGGGCATCGATCGGATTCGCGAACTCGGCCTGGCGTGCGAGCCATCGATCAAGCTGACGCAACTGGGCCTCGACATCGATCGGGAACTGGCCTACGGCCACCTGCGCGAGCTGGCCGCGCGGGCGCATGCTGCCGGCAACTACCTGTGGATCGACATGGAGCAGTCGCACTACGTCGATATCACCCTTGACCTGACCCGCCGGTTGCGCGCCGAGTTCCCGCGCGTTGGCGTCTGCCTGCAGGCCTATCTCTATCGCACGCGTGAGGACCTGGTGGAGTTGACGGGCCGCGGCATCGGCATTCGGCTGGTCAAGGGCGCCTACAACGAGCCGGCCGACGTGGCGTTCCCGAAGAAGAGCGACGTCGATGCGAACTACTACGCGCTGGCCCAGGTCATGCTCGATGCCGGCACCCGCGCGAGCGGTGCGCGGCCGGTGTTCGGCACCCACGACATCCAGCTGATCGACAGCATCCGCCGGCATGCCGTGGCGACCGGGGTGAAGCCGCGCGAGTTCGAGTTTCACATGCTGTACGGCATCCAGAGGGCCGCTCAGCTGCGCCTCGCGCGCGACGGCGCTTCGGTCCGCGTGCTGATCGCCTATGGCGCCTACTGGTTCCCTTGGTATATGCGTCGCCTCGCTGAACGTCCCGCCAACGTCCTGTTCGTGGCGAGGAGCCTGTTCGGTTAGGAACAGCGAGTGCGGCGGGAACCGGTATCATCAAGCCATGGATAACGAGCCGAAGACCGCGCTGGAACTGGCGATGGCGCGCTTGAAGAAGCAGGACGCTGACGCGGGGGTTACCGAGACGCCGCTGACCGACGCACAGAAGAACGAGATCGGCGAAGTCCGCAAGACCTACGCTGCCAAGCTGGCGCAGGAAGAGATTCTCTACAAGACGAACCTGTCCGGCTCGGTCGACTTCGAGCAGCGGCAGACCATGGACGAGCATTACCGCCGGGATGTCGAGCGCCTGAGCCACGAGCGCGATCGCAAGATCGAGAAAATTCGCAACAGCTGATGGTGTCGGATGCCGAGATTTACGCTCGCATTGGCGAGGATGGCTTCGCGCGCCTGGTCGCCGCGTTTTACGCCCAGGTGCCGGACGACGACATCCTGGGGCCGATGTACCCGGCCGACGACATGGAAGGGGCGGAGTTACGGCTGCGCGATTTCCTGGTTGGCCGCTTCGGTGGGCCGCCACGTTACGAAGAATCGCGCGGCCATCCGCGCCTCCGGATGCGGCATCATCCATTTCGGCTGGATCAGCGGGCTCGCGACCGCTGGGTCGCGTTGATGGATGGCGCCCTGGATTCGGCAGCCCTGCCCGCAGACGTCACTGGCTTTCTGCGCGAGTTCTTTCACGGGACCGCGACATTCCTGATGAACAGTCGCGGATAAGTGACTTGGGTCCCTCCTGCAGTAGGATGCGGGAATGCGAAATGTAGGCGTGGCGTCAGACGGCACCAAGTTCGGCCAGGACATCGCCATCGGTGCCCATCGCCTTCGGGCCGATGAAGAAGCCGGTCACGGCGGTGGCGACACCGGCGCCGCTCCACACGAACTGCTCCTCAGCGCTCTCGGCGCCTGCACGTCGATGACCTTGCGGCTTTACGCTGAGCGGAAGGGCTGGACGCTCCGCAGGGTCCAGGTGACACTGACCGGAGCGGCGGCCGACGGCAAGTACGAGATCACTCGCCAGATCACCATGGACGGCGATCTCGACGCGGAACAGCGGCAGCGGCTGCTGGAGATCGCCGCCAAGTGCCCGGTCCACCGGACCTTGACCGGCGAGGTCGCCGTTCACACCACCGAGGTTCCGGCATGAACAAGGACATCATCAAGCGCTATACCAACGGCGAAGTGACGGTGATCTGGCAACCGTCGCTGTGCGTGCACTCGGCCATCTGTTTCCGCGGCCTGCCTGGGGTGTTCGACCCGCGCCGCCGGCCGTGGGTGGTGCTCGACGGGCAACCGACCGAGGCCATCGTCACGCAAGTGGAGGAGTGTCCCTCGGGCGCCCTCTCGTTCGAGCGCGTCAAGCCGGAATAACCAGCTGATCTGCCCACGGCACCGGCGCCCGGCACTTTCCGCACCCTGAGCACCCACCCTTAGGCACCTCAGGCACCGAACACGCCCTTTCGCTTCCTGTTTTCCCGGCATCGCGTTTGCTCTATCCCCCAGCGAGAGAGAGCAAACATCATGACTTCGCGCCTGTCGCCGGGCATCGTTTCACGAGTTCTAGTCGCCATTCTCCTCATCACCGCCGTCGCGACTGGTTACGCCATCTGGCAGATTAAGGCTGACGTAGATCGCGCCACCCCCCGATTGACCCTGAACCCCGGTCCGGCATCGACGGTCATTTTCGACGCCAAGGACCGGCCGATCTCTGCGCTCTACAAGGAACATCGCCTGCCGGTTTCGCTCGAGGAGATGTCGGCTGAGCTTGTGCAGGCCGTCCTGCTCACCGAGGACCGCCGCTTTTTCGAGCACGACGGCGTCGATCGCCGACGGATTCTGGCGTCGATGGTTGCCAACGTTCGCAAGGGCCGCGTGACCCAGGGCGCCAGCACCATCACGCAGCAGTTCGCCCGCGCCGCTGGTTTGGATCGCAGCCGCACTTACAGCCGCAAGCTCCGCGAAGTCTGGCTCGCGCAACGGCTCGAAAAGAAGTTTGGCAAGAAGGCGATTCTCCAGGCGTATCTGAATCACATCTACTTCGGCGACGGTTACTACGGTGTCGAGGCTGCGTCGCGCGGCTACTTCGCCAAGCCTGCTTCCGAAGTCAATGCCGCTGAGGCGGCGACGCTTGCCGCGTTGATTAGCCGGCCGTCAGGCTACGCCCTGCGCCGCACGCCGGCTCGCATTCGCGACCGGCGCGATTGGGTCCTGCGGCAAATGCTTGAAGCGCGTCACCTGGACGAAGCCGAATTCAGCGCCGCGGTGGCCACCCCCGTCAGCAGCCTCCTGGCGGGCGCCGCCGAGCGAGAATCGATCGATCCCTCGGCCATGACTCAAGGCCCCTATTTCGTCGGCCTGGTGACCGAACAGCTGTATCACCAGTTTGGCGCCGAGAAGGCCCTCACCGGCGGCCTTCGCGTCTACACCACCCTCGATACCGAAGTACAACACTTTGCCGAGGCGGCAGTGATGAAGCGCCTCATCGAAATCGACAAGCGCCGCATCGAAGGCGAACCTTTACAGGCTGCCCTGGTCGCCATCGAGCCTGCGACCGGCTACGTCCGCGCCGTGGTCGGGGGACGCAGTTTCGCCGAGAGCCCCTACAACCGCGCCACCATGGCCAAGCGCCAGCCTGGGTCGGCCTTCAAGCCCTTCGTGTTTGCCGCCGCTCTCGAAGCCGGCTTTTCACCCGGCACGACCATCGACGGCCTGGACGCTCTCGTCGCCTCAGACCAGGGTGGCTACTTGCCGGGCGGCGAACACGAGGTTGAATCGACGACACTGCGCTCGGCGCTCGTCACCTCGAGCAACCGGGCCGCGGTGCACCTGATGCAGCGCGTGGGCCTGCGTCCGACCATCGACCTGGCTACTCGCGTGGGTCTCAGCGAGATGCCTGAAGTGCCGTCGCTCGCACTTGGCACCGGTGAAGTCAGCCTGTTGAACTTGACCTCGGCCTACACCTCGTTCGCGAACGGCGGTGTGTTGCAGCCGCCGGTGATCATCCGTCGCATTGAAGATCAGGACGGCCGCGTGTTGTTTCGCGCCAACGAGCAGGGCCGGCGTGTTCTGAGCGAATCTACCGCGTTCTTGATGGCCTCGATGCTGTCGGACGTCGTCAATCACGGCACCGGCTACGGCGCGCGCCAGAGCGGCTTCCGCCTGCCCGCCGGAGGCAAGACCGGCAGCACCGACGATCACGCCGATGCGTGGTTTATCGGCTTCACGCCAAGCCTCGCCGCTGGTGTGTGGATGGGCTACGACCGCCCGCAGCCGATCATGCGCCGAGGGTTTGCAAGCGTAGTCGCCGTGCCGGCCTGGGCGAGCTTCATGAAGGACGCAACCACGGGGGACAAGGCCGAGTGGATGACCGCG
>JANMUX010000158.1:0-5848 GCA_031392125.1 Acidobacteriota bacterium
CGCGAGAATTACGACACCCACTACCGCACGGTCGGCCTTGATGGCCGGACGCGCTGGATTCGCGCCATCGGCCGCGCACACTATGAAGGAGAGCGGCCGGTGCGCTTTGACGGTGTCACGGTTGACATCACGGAATTGATCAGGCTCCGGGAAGGGGCCGAGGCGGCCAGCCGCGCCAAGGATCAGTTTCTCGCGATGCTCGGCCATGAACTGCGCAATCCGCTGGCGCCGATCCTGACGGCCCTGCAATTGCTGAGCCTGCGCGGAGTGAAGGAAGTCGACCGCGAGCGCGCGATCATCGAACGCCAGGTCCGCCACCTCGTCGGACTGGTCGACGATTTGCTGGACGTGTCGCGCATCACCAGCGGCCGTATCGAACTCCGCCATCAGCACTTCGATCTGGCCGAGATCGTCGCGCGAGGCGTCGAAATCGCCAGCCCACTGCTCGAGCAGCAGCGTCATCATCTCCACCTCGCCGTGCCGAGGGGGCTGTCGATCGACGGCGACCCCGGCCGGCTCGCCCAGGTCGTGGCCAATCTCGTGACCAATGCGGCCAAATACACGGAGGCCGGCGGCGACATCTCGATTGCCGCGCGCGACGAAGGCGAATGGGTGGCGTTGAGCGTGCGGGACACCGGCGTCGGCATCGGGCCGGAGATGCTGCCGCGCATCTTCGACCTGTTCGTGCAGGAACAGCAGACGCTGGCTCGATCGCAGGGCGGCCTCGGGCTCGGTCTCGCCATCGTCCGCAGCGTGGTCGAATTGCACGGCGGCACGGTGACGGCTTCAAGCCAGGGCAAAGGGCGCGGTTCCGAATTCACCGTTCGGTTGCCGCGCGTTCAGGCGGCCCAACTGCAGAAGGTCGCGACGGACGAGGGCAGGCGAGCGCTGAGGGCGCCGACTGGAACGCGGGTGCTGATCGTCGACGACAACGCCGATGCCGCGGCCATGCTGGGGTCTTTGGTGCGGGCGTTCGGGTATGAGGCGCGCGTCGTCTTCGATGCGCTGTCGGCGCTCAGTGAGGCCGAACAGTTTGAACCTCACCTGGCACTCCTGGACATCGGCTTGCCGGTGATTAACGGCTTCGAGTTGGCGGCACGATTCGCCGAGCATCCCCGGTTACGTCAAACGAAACTGGTCGCCGTCACGGGCTACGGGCAGCAACATGACCGGGACGAAACGGCGCGTGCCGGCTTCGCCGCGCATCTGGTCAAGCCCGTCGACGGCGAGGCACTGCTCGCCGTCCTCAGTGGGCTTATGGTGGCGTGAATCCTGAGGCCATGCGCGCGGCATCACGGAATTTGCTTACCAGCGCGCTTGGTGTAAAGGTTGCGGGGTGGTGCCGGAAGGGGTTCCTCATGTCGTCCGTTTCCCGAGGGTATGCCCGAGGTGTGCCGCCATGACGGCGATGCCGTTGACGGCTGGCACGCTCTCGGAAGGCCGAACACAGGTGAACCTGAAATGCGGAGACTGCCGCCATGAATGGTCGATCGAAATGGCTCCGCCCGTGGTGATCGTCCGGCCCGACCGCGAAACCGATGGCGATACTTCCGGTAGCCCGCCGCCGATTGCCCAGGACGGCCAGACCGACGACAGGCGCGACGCACACGAGGTGAACAGGCAACGTATGCGCGTCGGCCTCTGTGGCCTGCTCACGTCGTCGGACCGAACGCATACCGTCACCGTGCTCTATTCGCTCGATGCGCACCGAGTCGCCGGCCGCTTGCGCCTGCTGGATCCGGGCAGCGTGTTCCCCCCGTGGTTAGTTCCCGGAAGTCGATTGTGGTTATCCGCCTACGATGGAGTCCCGCTGCGCATCCGCATCAGCGTGGTGAAACCGCCGAGCGACGACGGCAAAGATGACGAACATTTCGCCGAGTTCGCCGTGCCACAGGTCATTCCCTAGGTTCGTCGAGCGCGAACCGTCGAGAGATCGCCCTTTCTTCGCTCTGGTAGAGCCGCGGTGGCCGTACCTCCGTTCGGCACAAAACCTGACATGACAACGTGCGATTGATTTGGTATGGTGGCCTCCCCCAAGGGAGACTGCTATGCCGACACCCAGTCAAGTCCGGGATCGTGCTTCGTCTCAGTCGGCCTGCGCCAAATGCGGGAGCGACAAAATCCCGTATTTCATCGTGGGGGTGCCGTCGTGATCGCCTCACTGACCAATCCCAGCGATTGGCGGTTTCCGATGGCCTGTCCCTCGTGCGAGGCCTGTGCGGGCGTGCCTGTGAGCGCCCTCACCTCCGTCGCCCCTCGAATCCTCCAGGTCAGGGTGCGCTGCACCGTGTGTTTTCACAACTGGCAGGTGGAGGCCAACGACCCTGACATCGTCCTCAAGGTTCAACAGGACCGACGAAAAACGCCCCGTGTGTAAGGGGCCGCGCCGCTAGAAAGTGTTCACGCGGGTATCAGCGTTGCGCCGCACCCGGCGTCCACGGCTCTCCGACCTTCATGAGAATGCGTTCGAGGTCCGCCGGGTCCGCCGGCTTCGTGAGGTGCGCGTCGAAGCCTGCCCGCGATGCCTCTTCAAGATCCTGCGGCTGGCCCCACCCCGTGACGGCGATGATCGTCACGGTGGCTCCAAGGACATCGCGGAGCCGACGGCAGGTCTCGTACCCGCTGATGCCAGGCATGCCGATATCCAGCAGGATCGCGCTCGGCTGAAACTGCAGTGCCTTGGCGACGCCGTCCTGGCCGTCGAACGCGATCTCGGCGATCCCTCCAAGCACTTCCACGAGCGCGGCCAGCGTGTTGGCCGCATCGGCGTTGTCGTCAATGACGAGGACGCGCGTGGCTGACAAGCGGCCCGTCTCGGGTCGATGGGTCGCCTCGGGCAGATCGGATGGCGTGACCACGTCGAGCCTCACGGTCAGCGTGGCACCCTGCCCGAGCCCTTCGCTGTGGGCGTCGATCGTCCCGCCTTGCAGCTCGACCAGCCGGCGTGCCAGCGCCAGGCCCAGCCCGAGGCCGCTGTGCGCGCGCCCGGGCTGAACCTCCTCTTGCGCGAACAGGTCGAACACCCGGGACAGCATGTCGCGCGAAATGCCGACTCCGGTATCGGTGATGGTGACGACCACAGCAGTCTTGCCATCGCCGCCGGCGCGTTGCAGCCGCGCGGCCAGCGTCACACGACCGCGGGCATCGGTGAACTTCGCCGCGTTATGGAGGACGTTGGACAAGACCTGCACCATGCGGGTCGGGTCGACGTCGACCCAGATCGGATCCGGCGGTAGATCGACGACCAGCTCGACGCGTGACTCCGTAAACAGTCTGCGGTTGGCCTCGATCGCGCCTTCCACGAGGCTGGCGAGCGGACTGATCGTCCGCTGCAGCCGGATCTTGCCGGAGGTGATGCGCGAGACGTCCAGCAGGTCGTCGATCAGCCGGACCATGTGCCCGATCTGTCGCTCCATCATCTGGCGGACGCGTTCGATGGCGTCGCGATTGTCGCCGCCCAGGCGCAGCAGCTCGAGCCCGGTCCTGATTGGCGCGAGCGGATTACGCAGCTCGTGCGCCAGGGTGGCGATGAATTCGTCCTTGAGCCGGTCCGCGTCCTGAAGCTTCTGCTCGGCCCTCTTGCGGGCCGTGATGTCGCTGGCTGCGCCGAACCACTCCCCGAGGCGACCGTGCTCATCGAGGATCGGAATTGCACGCGAATAGGTCCAGCCGAGCGTGCCGTCTGGGCGAATAACGCGGTGCTCGAGCTCGAAGACGGAGCTAGATTCGACCGCCCGCGCGATGGCCTGCTTGATCAGCGGCTGATCCTCAGGGTGGATGTACTTCTCCAGCCACGTGCGGCTTGGTTCGAGGGTGTCGGCGATGAACGCGCGCCCGACCAGTTGGCGCAATTCGCTCCAGTCCGGGCTCATGCGATAGACGACATCCGAGCTCGCCTGGACGAAGGCACGGAAGCGCTGTTCGCTCTGGCGCAACTCGGCGCCGGCCTCCTGCCTGAGCCGCGCGAGTTTCACGTGCGCCTCAACGCGCGCCAGCAGCTCACGCGCGCTGAAGGGCTTGACCAGATAATCGTCGGCGCCCGCCGCCATGCCCTCGACCCGGCTCTCCTCGCCCGCCCGCGCAGATAGCAGGATGACGGGTAATTGGGCGGTCGAGGCATCCGCGCGTAACGCCCTCAGCAATCCGAACCCGTCAAGCCCAGGCATCATGACGTCCGCGAGGACAAGATCCGGCAGCTGGCGTCGCACGGCTGCCAGGGCCGCGTCGCCATTCGGCACCGCCTCGACGTCGTAGTGCGGCGAGAGCAAGCCCGTCATGTAATCGCGCATGTCGGCGTTGTCATCCGCCCAGATGATGCGCGTGCCCTTCTGCGCATGAAGGTGAGGCGGCGGAAAGTCGTGGTCCGCGGCGATGGCAGGCGGCGGGACCCGCGGGGCGTCCCAGTCATTGATCCAGTGCAGGGTCTCGGCAACGTACGGGGCGGCGTGGGTTTCTGGTGTCCGCACCTGGCGCGGCGGACTGATGCGGTCAGCCGGCAGGTGTCCGGCCCCGGTTGGCAGCGCCACGGTGAATGTCGTGCCCGCTCCTTCCGAGCTCTGGACGGTGACGTCGCCGCCGTGCAGGCCCACGAGCTCCTGAACCAGCGACAGCCCGATGCCGGTGCCCTCGTGTGTTCGTGCGCGGCTGCCGCGGACACGGTGAAATCGCTCGAACACCCTGGGAACCTCGGCGGCCGGGATGCCGATGCCCGAGTCCTCCACCGACAGCGCGACACGATCGGTGTGCCAGCGGAGTCGCACGTCAATCGCGCCCTCAAAAGTGAACTTCAGCGCGTTGCTCAAAAGGTTGAGCACGATCTTCTCCCACATCTCGCGGTCAACGTAGATGGGTTGCGGGAGCGGGGGGCAGTCGACCCGTAACCGGAGACCGGCCTTTTCGATCGCCGATCTAAAGACGCTGGCCAGATCGATCGTGGCCGCCGCCAAATCCGTCGGCTCATAGTTGGCTTGGATCCGGCCTGCCTCGATGCGCGAGAAGTCGAGCAGGGTATTGACGAGTTTCAGCAGCCGCAGGGCGTTGCGGTGCGCCATCTGCAGCCGCTCGTTGGGCGACGGGTTCTCGCGCAGTTCATCCTCGAGCGGCCCGAGCATGAGCGTCAGCGGCGTGCGAAACTCGTGACTGACGTTCGAGAAGAACGCCGTCTTTGCCCGGTCGAGTTCCGCGAGCGCTTCGGCGCGCGCGCGCGCCTCTTCGTAGGCACGGGCATTGCCGAGCGCCGTAGTCACCGACTCGCGCAGCAGAGAATAGAACACACGATAGGGAGCATCGAGGGGGCGGCGCGCGCTGACGCCGGCCACGAGTACGCCTGCGGGATGACTCAATCCCGCGAGGCGGAGCGGAAGGACGAACGCCCGGTTTGGCACTTCCGGATAGGGACGGCAGGACACGAGCCCGAACCGTTCGATTTCATCGACCTCGACAGGCTGGCCCGACTGAACCGCTTCGGCCAACGGCCAGTGCCCGGTCGCCGACGTCAGATCGACCAGCCGCGGGCACGCCGCGCTCTCGGGGTCGAGTCCCGTGGCCGACACAAGGCGGGCCTGCCCGCCCTCCCGGTCCACCAGGTACAACAGGGTGAACGGCACATCCAACTCATGTCCGTCGAGCGCGGCAGCAATCAGTCCGCCGGCTTCGATCACCGTCTTGGCGTTCGCTGTGCGATCGGCCAGGTCTTGAAACACCGTCAACCGGCGCGTGGTCAGGCTCGCCTGCGTCAGCTCGGTGACGGGATGGAACAGACCGGCGACCTGGCCCGTCTCGTCGAGAATGGGGCTGAACGAGAACGTAAAGAAGGTCTCCTCCAGGTAACCGTTGCGATCGATAAAGA
>JANMUX010000191.1:0-4560 GCA_031392125.1 Acidobacteriota bacterium
CGATGAACGCACGCGCCAGGCCTTGGGACCCTTCGCTGCTTATTGATTGATTGGCCGTGACATCGTCGATTACCACGACTCTGGTGCGCGGCATGACGCGGGCGCCGATGTCGCGACCGAGCACGGCCCCTGAAAATCGCACGCCTGGCTCATCAGACAGAATGAAGCGCGACAACAGTGGGTAGGCACGATTGGGACGGGTCTGCGCGGATAAATGAATGATCGACCGTGTCGGCGCCTCGGCGATGAAGTTTGACCGCGTGGCCGCCGCGCCTGTCAGAACAGCTGGCCGGTTGTAGGCCGAAGCTACTGCAAGCGCCTCCGAGATCGCTGACGGGTCAGGCCCGCCGAGGATCAGCGAGTCGGTGGCCGGGGAGTCACTGGAGGGTCGCTTGGCCGCCGCGCCGGCGACGCTTGAGGCTGTTGCGACAACCAGCTGCTCGACTAGGAAGCGACCCTTCGAGGCATCCCACAACGCGGCGAAGCTCACATCCTGGTAGATCTGGTCCGGCACGATCGCGAGCCGTGTGATGCCCGCCAGATCACGGACGACCGGCCGCAGTAATTCCGCATAAAGGTCGGCGCCCGCATCAGGAATGTTGGCCTGATGCCGAATTTCATCCAGCTGCCGGGCCACCAGCCGTTGTGCGCTAAGCCGCGAAAGCGGCCTTGTGACAACCGTGGTCTTGCCCGACCGGATGAGCCACACCGCTAGTTCGTCCTCGAACTGGTTGAGCGCCACGATCGCCTCGCCCGGCTGCAGGGACCGCTCGATGTCCTCGAGCGTGCGGCCCGCCGGCGCGCGCCGCTCTTCCGCCAGCGTGCGCGCGCGGGCGCGCTCGGCCATCGCGAACGCGCGAGGATAGTCCTGCTTCCTGATCGCCAGTTGGACGGCCGTGTCGAACAATTGCCATGACTCGTCGAGCGTCGATACTCGGCCTTCATCCGACAGCGACGACCGCTCAGCGTCGAAGGCATCGATACCGCGGTTAATGGCCCGGTCGGCCGCCGCCAGGGTTCCCCATACGATGTTGGCTTTGGCCAGCCGCAACGACAGTTGGGCAATGCGCAGCCGATCACCACGCTGGCTGACTCGCTGCAGTGCATCCTCTGCCGCTGCGATGGCGCGTCGAGGGTCGGAATTTCTGAAAACTTCGCTTTCAGCTGCCAGGATCGGCTCTTCCATTCTTAGCCTGATGGCGCTGACGGGGACGCTCTGAAGTGCGGCGCGGGCGGCGGCGAGGTCAGTCTCCGCGTCTTTGTCCCGGCCCAGCTCAGCGAGAATCGCCGAACGGATACTCAGCGACTCGACGACTGCCGCCTGACGCCTGGAAACGAGCGCACTGGCGACGACCGCGTCTTGAAAAGCCAGGGCGGTTTCCGGATCCTGCCGGCGCACGGCCGCCGCTGTCGTAACGAGCAGGATGTACCGAAGACGCTCCGACCGCGTTGCTGGCAGCACCGCCAGTGCGGATTGACGATGTGACCACGCCGTTCGTTCGTCGCCGAGGTACCCATGGAGCGCCGCCAGCAAGTTGTGCGCGGCCGCCGCCTGTTCCGCGTCGCCCATCTGCACAAATGCGGCGAGGGTGTCTTCGTAATGGGCTTGGACTTCGGCGAGTTCGCCACGGCCAAACGCCGCCAGACCCAGGAACCATGTCGAGCGCGCCGCGGCGTACACATAGCCGCTGCGCCGGGCACTCGCGAGGCCCTCGTTGAGCCGCGAAACTGCCTCCGCACCATTGCCAGTGATGTGTGCCACCGCGCCGGTTTCAATCAGCGCACGAACGGCGAACGGTGAACCGGCGTTCCGCAACTGGTGAAGCGCCGCTTCGAATTCAGGTCCGGCCGCCGCAAAACGATCTTCCGCGAAGCCGCGCGCGGCTTCGGCGTAGAGCTGATGCGCAGTGGCCAGGGTGCGGGCAGCGGCTGCCCCCCTGGCGGTGGCGTGCTCAAGAGAAACGACTGTGTCGTGGTACAGGTTGTCCTTGGCGATCCGCGCGAACGCGCCGGCCATCTCGCGGATGCGGGTTAGTTCAACCTCTCCGCTGCCGCCGTTTGCCACCGCGGCGGCCCACGCAGGCAGGAACTCATTCTCGACGAGACTGCGCGCTTCGGTCATCTGCGTCCGCACCGCTTCATCGGCCAGCTCGCCGTCAATCGTGCCTCGTAGCTGCGGTTCAAGAGCGAGCCAGGCGGCGGCCGCGCTCGGCTGCGACAGCGCTGCTACACGCTCGCGCGCCTCGTCGGCCCACGCTGAGTTGGAGTCGCGGTCCAGGTAGTCGGCCCAGGCGGTCTTGGCATGGCCGCTCAGCGACAGCGCGGTATAGGCGAGAGCGCGGTTGAACCACGCCTCCTTCAGCGATGGATCGAGACGGCGCGCCCGCTCCGCCGAGGCCAGGGCGCGGGGCAGGTCGTCGGGCCGCAGGCCGAGCCGGGCGCGTTCCAGTTGAACGGCCGCGACGTCATTCAGATACCGCGCACTGGCCGGCTGTTCCCGCGACGCCGCGAGCAGCGCCACCGCCGCATCGTCATGCCGCCCTGCCGCCAGTTGGGCCAGGCCCAAGTCGTGCAGTCGCGACGGCGTGTCACGCTCGCCGAAGGACACGCGAATCTTGGCGGTAGTCAGAAGAATGCGATCGGTCTCGGCGGCTTGGCCACCTTGCCCCCCAGCAGATGGCACACCCAGTGGGGCATGCGGGAACCCCCCGGTCAGCCGGCCGAGAACCGATCGTCTCTCCGTAACCCCGTCAAGATTCACGAGCCCCGTGTCGCGGTCCAGCCACGTCTTCACGAGTGAAGGCGTGAACAAGACGACGAGCACGGCAGCCGCAGCCGCCAGCACACCCACCAGGTTTCGTCGAGTGACTGCGCGCGAAGCCGTCTCCACCGCAGGTTCGGCGTGGGGCGTGAACGCTGATACGTCCGCGACTGTTCGCACGACCTCAGCCAACAGCGCAACGCACTGCGGGCACGAGGCAAGGTGGTGGTCCACTCGAAGTCGCTCGGCCAGACTGAGGCCCCGGTCGACATACGCCGCCAGAACTTCTGGTTCGGGGCAGTGCATGTGTGACTCACCCATCTTGCTTAGGTAGACGGACAGGTCCGAGAAATCTCTCAACCTCGGCGCGCAGTAGCGGCGACAAGGTGATGGAGGCGTGTCCGATTAGTTCCGCCACCTCTCGCCGATCGACACCTGAAGTCGTGAACGCCCGCCTCAAGTCCTTCACTGCGCGGTCGAGCCGGCGGTGCAGGGTCGGCACCGAACTGCCGGTAAGACCGGCAATCTGGGCGATCGACAGGTCTTGATCGAACCGCAACGCCAGCAGCACACGGTCTTGGTCGGGAATTGCCGCGAACGCTGACCGCAGTGTCTGCTCGAGTCTCTCGATGCCAACTTGTCTCTCGGCGTCTTCGACGCTTGCGTCCGCAGTCTCCTGGGAACTCACCGTAGCCGCGGCTTCTTCGCCAACTTGCGTGGTTTTGACGCGCGCAGGCAGTTGTTCCCAGATGTCATGAAGTTGGCCCTGCGACAGGTCCGTGGCGTGACTGGTGCGCACGATTTCCATGGCTTCTTCCAGGCTGTGGCCATCGCGCGTGACCAATCTTTCAAGCAGGACCGCAACCGGCCCCAGCCGATCGGCCACCGCCGACGGACGCCAGCGGCCCCAACGCTCCACACAGAAATCAAGCGACATGCGGCCGATCACTGCCGACAAGTACGTCCGTAACGAACTGCGATTCTGGAACTTACGCAGCACTGCGTAGTCGTCTTCTACCAGTCGCAAGCGAACGAACCCGGCAAAATCTTCTTGTTCAGCAGACAGGTGGCGTCGTCGACCCGTCGTTCGCACGATTTGATCGATGAGAGGCAGATGGTCGAGCAGCAGCCGTTGATAGTCCACGCGGATTGGGATCGGAACCCGCACGATTATCAGTACGCATCGCCGACAACACAAGGACGCTAACAGACATGGCGAAATATTTCGGCGACGAGCGGTGAGAGTTGCGCCGGGTCTGGCCGTCTATACCCTTAATGGACGCACGGCGACGCGCGACTACCGGATTGGCACGACTCCTGACTAAGCCAAGCCTCGGGAGGTGCGAGAAAAATGGCAACTCACGCAAATGGGCCAGATTTCACGGAGTTTACGGTTGGTAGTGCGCGGATCGAGGCGTGCGCGCCCATGTGCGGCCCTGTGCGCTCGACAGATTGGAAGCAGGATAGTATGGCGGTGAGTTTTTTCGGCGGACCAGACGGGTCGGGATCGCGCGTCTGGTCGGCAGGCAAGATTGTGGCGGACCAACAGGATCTTGAACAGCTTCGGGCGCGGATACGCGAGCTCGAGGCGCTGTGCACCGACGTGCTCGTGGCCGGCGTGGACATTGGCCTGCCCCAGAACCTGCTGAACCAACTGTGGGGCGCCGTGGGACACGGCGAATTGCCCCACGCGTTTAATGTTGACCTGCCGCCCGCTCCACTGCGCCCGGTCAGGCTCGATCCCTCTGCGCAAGAGCCGGCGACCGTGGTCATGCCGCTGTCGGCCGACCAGCCGCCCG
>JANMUX010000298.1:0-3165 GCA_031392125.1 Acidobacteriota bacterium
ATCGAAGCCGACCGGCAGGCGCCAGGCGAACTGCGCATCAACGGTGTCGTGCATCTCGTCGTTGGTGGCGGTAATAAAGCGGCGCAGGCTCGGGCTGAGCTGATCGAAAGCTTTTTCTTTGCCGGTGTTGTAGGCGGCCGCATGAGCTGTGACCCAATTCCACAAATCGACGACTACCGACGCGACGCTGGCATCAGGACCCGCAGTGTGCGCCATGGGCTGATCGGCGGTGAGGTCGAGCAATAGCCGTCCCTTGTAGCCGAGCGTGACGCGGTTCCAGTGGCTGGGCTCGCCGATGATGCACGCGGCCGGGATGGCTTCGGCGACACCATTAAACCGTGAGGCGATGAAGCGCGCGCCTTTGCTGGTGGCCGCCTCTTCTTCAACCGCGCCGACGACCACGACGCGCAGACCGGCCTCGCGGGCATGGCTGGCGCCGAAGGCCGCAGCGCCGGCGACAAACGCCGCAAGCGGTCCCTTGGCGTCGACGCTGCCGCGGCCAAACAGCAAGTCGCCGTCATCCGAAGTCTCAATCCGCACGGGAATGTTCCCGGGAACGGTGTCGATGTGACCGAGCAGCACGATTGTTCGCGTGGCCGAAGGGTCGCCGAGTTCGCCGACGGCGTTGCCCGCCTCGTCCACGAACGCGCGTTCGTAACCGTGCGCGCGCATCTGTTCGACAAGCCAGCCCGAGGCCTGCGCTTCCTGTCTCGACAGTGAAGGAATGGCGACCAGCCCGCGCAGCAGTTCGATGGCAGCGGTCCGGTCCATCAGTGCCCGTCGCGCCGAAGCCCAGCGGGCGAAGGCGGAAGCTCCTTGATGGCCCTGGCAATGGCGTGCACGCCGAAGTCGATTTCGGCTTCGGTAATCACGAGAGGCGGCAACAGGCGCAGCACCGTGGGGCCGGCGGGCAGTGCAATCACCCCGTGCGAGAGCATCAGGCTCTTGAGCAACGGCGCCACCTTGGTGCGCAACTCTACTGCGATCATTAAGCCCAGGCCGCGGATGTCGCGGACGGCAGGGTCGCCCTCGAGCGCGCTGCGCAGCGTGTTCCGCATGTGCGCGCCGAGTACGCCGCTGCGCTTGATCAGGCCTTCATCCTCATACGTCTGGATCGCCGCGAGGCCGGCCGCGCAGGCAATTGGCGAGCCGCCGAAGGTGCTGCCGTGCGCGCCCTGCGTGAGCACCTCGCGGATGGCCTTCGTGTAGGCGAACGCACCCATCGGGAAGCCGCCGCCCAGGCCCTTGGCCAGGCACATGATGTCGGGCTCGATGCCGGCGTGCTCGACCGCGAACCATTTGCCAGTGCGGCCGAACCCGGTCTGGATCTCGTCAACAATCAGCAGCGCTCCCCGCTCGTGGCACAGCCGCTCGGCCGTCTTCAAAAATTCCGGCGTGCCGACGTTGACACCGCTCTCGCCCTGCACCACCTCCACGATGACGGCCGCGGTCTGGCCGGTGATGGCCTGGTCGAGCGCCGCGGCATCGTTGAACTGCACGTGCGTGGTCTCGAGCAGCGGGAGGAAGCCCTCGCGATACTTTGGCTCCCACGTCACCGACAGCGCGCCGATGGTGCGGCCGTGAAACCCCTTGGTGGTTGCCACAAAAGCCGGCCGCTTGGTGAACAGGCGGGCGAACTTCAGCGCGCCATCGACCGCTTCCGCGCCGCTGTTGGCGAGAAAGAGGTGGGGCAGGTGCTTGGGCAGCACGCCGACGAGTGCCTGCGCGAACTCCGCGCGCACGTCGTTGTAGAGATAGTTGGGACAAAGCGTCAGCGTTTCGGCCTGCCGGCTGATGGCCTCGACTACACGCGGATGGCAATGGCCGAGCATGGCCACGCCCTGCGCGGACCCAAGGTCGAGATACTTCTTGCCCTGTTCGTCGAACAGCCACGAGCCTTCGCCACGGGTGATGACCACGTCACCGCGGCGGGCGGTCGTGCCGCCGAGAATGCGTTCTTCGACCTCGGCGTAGTTCATGCGATGTGCGTCCCAGCGCCGGCGAGGGCGCGCGAAACAGGGCTGTCGACACGGCCGTCGGCGAATATCACCCTGCCAACACCTTCGGCGATCGCTTCGACGGCGCCCATGACTTTCTTCTTCATTCGGCCTTCGGCAAACTCCATGAAGCGATCGGCCTGAGCTTTCGGGATCTCCGCGATCAGGGTTGATTCGTCGGGAAACTGCCTGAGCAGTCCGACCTGGTCAGTCAGAATCACCAGCGCCTCCGCGGCGAATGCCCCGGCCACCATCGCCGCGGCGCGATCGCCATCCACGTTGATGGCTTCGCCGGCGGTGGACGAACCCGGCGGCGTCAAGACAGGGAAGTAGCCGGCGCCGATCAGCGTTTTCAGCAAGCCGGCATTGACCTTCTCGACCGTGCCGGTCCAGTCATCGCGCAGCACCATTCGGCGTCCGTCCACGCGAATGCGCAGCGTGTCTTTACGAGTGCCCTCGAAGATGCGACCATCCAGCCCCGACAGGCCAACGGCGTTGACGCCTTTTTGCTGCAGCTTCTCGACCCACATCTTGTTGAGTTGGCCGCAGTAAACCATCTCGAAAATCTCGAGCGTCCGGCGATCGGTGCGGCGGCTGACATGGCCGGTCTCGCTCGTCACGAACTGCGGTGGGTGGCCGAGCGCCTCGGCTACCGCGTTGGTGGTTTGCGCGCCGCCATGCACGAGCAACAGCTCGGTGCCCTTGGTGCGAAGGGCGACGATGTCGGCCACGACGGCGTCGATGTTGAGCGACGTCCCGCCGCCCACTTTTACAACAATCATTGGAAATACC
Organism: Acidobacteriota bacterium; assembly: GCA_031392125.1. Lineage (GTDB taxonomy): Bacteria > Acidobacteriota > Vicinamibacteria > Vicinamibacterales > UBA2999 > 12-FULL-67-14b. The sequence goes on from JANMUX010000298.1 coordinate 2,790, forward strand.
TAGCCACAGAGGACACAGAGGACTCAGAGTAATTCTTTTCTAAATCTATTTTGAAAGAGTTGACTCTGTGTTCTTTGTGTCCTCTGTGGCTAATCTAGATAGGATGCAACCCGGGAAAATCCAGGCCGAGCGTTTCGTCCCAGCCCATCATGAGGTTGGCGCACTGCATGGCCGTGCCGGCCGCGCCCTTCATCAGGTTATCGATGGCGCACAGCGCGACCACGCGACCCGTTGACGCATCCAGCTCGAAGCCGACATCGGCGTAGTTGCTGCCCGACAGGATCTTGGGCTCGGGGTAACGATAAAGGCCCGTGCGTTCCTTGACGATGCGTACAAACGGCTCGTTGTTGTAGGCCTCGCGGTACGCCTTCCAGAT
>JANMUX010000317.1:0-10877 GCA_031392125.1 Acidobacteriota bacterium
ACCTCGGGCACGCTGCGCACGACTTCACGGATCGCCTCCTCAGCGATGACAAAGCGGTCAGCGTGCTGTCCGACGGCTTTCATTCCCTCACCGACACCGCCTCGAACATCGTCGCGCTGATCGGCGTGCGGATTGCCAGCCAGCCGCCAGACGATGACCACCCGTACGGCCACCGGAAATTCGAGACCATGGCCTCGGTGGGCATTCTCATCTTCCTGATCCTGGTGCTGTTCGAGGTGCTGTCGGCCGCGGTCGAGCGGCTGCAGTCGGGCGGCGAGCCGGTGATCACCACGCTCACGTTCGTGGTGATGGGCGCGACGTTCCTGGTCAACGTGGGGGTGGTGTTCTACGAGCGCGCGGCCGGGCGCCGTCTTGGCAGCGAAGTGCTGCTGGCCGACGCTCACCACACGACCAGCGACCTGCTGACCTCAGCGGCGGTGATTGGCGCCTTGGTGGGCGTGCGGATGGGCTATGTCTGGCTCGATCCGGTCGCTGCGCTCGTGATCGCGGCGTTCATCGGTTACGCGTGCTGGGAGATCTTCAAGTCGACGTCAGGCATCCTGGCCGACCGCTTTGTCATCGCTGAGGAGGCGATCCGTGAAGTCGTGCGCAGCGTGCCCGAGGTGCTGGGCTGCCACCACATCCGCACGCGCGGGTCGAACGACTTCGTGTTTCTCGACTTGCACGTCTGGATGGACCGCGACATGCGGCTGGACGAAGCACATCGGCTATCGCACGTGGTGAAAGACCGGTTGATGGCGCGCTTCCCGCAAATCAAGGACGCGATTATTCACATCGAGCCGCCGCCGCGCGCCGGCGAACACGCAGAGTAGCCTCGGCTGCCCGAACGCTGTCTCGTTGGCGACTGAAGGCTCGCCGGAGTTCAGTATCCCAGTTCAGGCTCCACGCGGAAGCGCACTGCGTCACCGCGTGCGAAGCGTTCCAGGTTGTCGGCGAACAGCTCCACGACTTCTTCCCAATGCCCCTGCCGGAAGCCCGAGGTATGCGGCGTCAGGATCACATTCGGGCATGACCACAGCGGATGCTCAGACGGCAGCGGTTCCTGGGGATAGACATCGAGTGACGCGCCGCCCAGGTGCCCGGAGTGGAGCGCGGCGATCAGCGCATCGGTGTCGACAATTTTCGCGCGACCGACATTCACGATCACGGCGCCCCTCGGCAGCAGCGCCATTTGCGCGGCGCCGACCAGGCCAAGCGTCTCCGTCGTGAGCGGTGCGGCGATGACCAGGACGTGGCACTGCGTCAAGAACGCGTCGAGTTGGGCAGCGCCGAACACTTCGTCGATGTCGGGCAGGGCGCTGTGGCCGCTGCGCCGTCGCATGGCTACCACGCGCATGCCGAAGGCCTTCGCGCGCGACGCGATCTCGGACCCGATGGTACCAACGCCGATCAGGCCAAGCGTGCGGCCCTTCAGCAACCACGGCAAGCTCGGCCCCATGAAGTCGTTTTGTGCCCACCGGGCATTGCGCTGATGGTGCAGCACGAGAGGTAGCTGCTTCGACAAGGCGAGCACCACGGCCAGGGTGTGCTCGGCAATTGGCACGGCCTGCACCCCGCGCGTATTGCTGACGACCACGTCGCGCGCGAACAGATCGGGCAGGCACAGGGTCTCGACGGCCACCGCCGAGGTGTGAAGCCATCGCAGCTTGCGCGCCTGTGCGAATTCAGCCGCCTTCAGAATCCAGGTGTAAGCCACGTCGCAATCGGCCAGCCCCCGCGCGCGCTCGTCATCAGAGGTGGCGTGAACAAATTCGATGTGAGGGAACCGTGCGCGCAAGGCGGTCACGCCTTCGGCAGGAATTTGCCACTGCCTGACCGGCTGCTGAATCGAGATGAGGACTTTCACGGGAACAGGCTATTTCTGCCGCAGGTAGTGCCCGCTGCGTCCGCCCCGCTTCTCAACCAGGTGAATGTCCGAGATCTCCATGGCCTTGTCGACGGCCTTGACCATGTCATAAAGGGTCAGCGCCGCCACCGAGACCGCGGTGAGTGCTTCCATCTCGACGCCGGTCTGCCCCGACGTTCGCACGCGCGCTTCGATGGCGTAGCCGGCTCGCGTCGGCGTTACTTCGACCGAAACGTGGCTCAGCACCAACGGATGGCACAGTGGAATGAGGTCGCTGGTCTTCTTCGCCGCCATGATGCCGGCGAGACGGGCGGCCTGTAGGGGATCACCCTTTTTCACCGCGCCGGCGCGAATCAGCTTGCGTGCCTCCGCCGACATGGTGATCGAGCCGCGGGCGACGGCCTCACGGTCGGTGACCGGCTTGGCGCCGACATCCACCATGCGGATATGGCCCTTCGCGTCGACGTGACTCAGTTTGGCGGGTTTCTTAGCCATCGACGTCTATGCCCTGCGCCAGGTAGAACGACAAGCTTTCGAGCGACACCGTGAGATCAACGCCCTTCATCTTCACCCCGGGCGGGACCTTCAGCGAGCCGGGTGAGAAATTGAGCACGGCCTTGATGCCGGCCGCGACTACCTGGTCGAGCACGTGCTGGGCCGACTCAGCCGGAACGGCGATCACGGCAATGTCGATGTGTTCCTTGCGAACGACCTTCTTCAGGTCCTTCAAGTCATGGATGGGAACGCCGCTGCGCGACTCGTCGCCGATTTTCGCGTCGGCCACGTCGAACATCGAGACAATCTCGAAGCCTTCGCGCTTGAAGCCCGGGTAGTCGGCCAGCGCCAGGCCCAGGTTGCCTGCCCCCATCACCGCGACCCGCAACTTGCGGTCGAGACCAAGAATCTGGCGCAGGTGGCGCTTGAGGTCCTTGACGTAATAGCCGACACCTCGCACACCAAACTCGCCGAAGTACGCAAGGTCCTTGCGAATCTGGGCGGCGTTGAGGTTGAACTGCTCCGCAAGAGCCTGCGACGAAATGGTGTCGACCCCGGCTGACTCGAGCTGGTTGAGGCAGCGGAGGTAGACGGACAGCCGATTGGTGGTCAACTCGGAAACGGGCTCGGCGGCCAGCCTCCGCTTGTTCGGAGAATTCACAAGCAGAGCTCAGAATAGCGCAATCGACAGACCGAAGCGAGTATCATCCGGCCCATGGCCGACCCCTCGAAAGGTTTTCAGCCCTACATTCCCGCATCGCAATCCCCCGCTGAGTTCACCGCCAAAGCGATCGTGCTTGGGGTGCTCTTCGGCTTGTTGTTCGGGGCTTCCACCGTCTACCTGGGGTTGCGCGCCGGACTGACCGTCAGCGCCTCAATCCCGATCGCGGTGCTCGCCATCTCGGTGCTGAAAAAGCTGGGGGGCTCCACCATTCTGGAGAACAACATCGTCCAGACCATCGGCTCGGCCGGCGAATCGGTGGCTGGCGGCGTGGTCTTCACCATTCCGGCGCTGATCTTCCTGCTGCCCGATGGCCCCAAGTACTTCAGCTACACGCAAATCACCATGCTCGCGTTTGCCGGCGGCATTCTCGGCGTGCTGATGATGGTGCCCCTGCGGCGCGCGCTGATCGTCAAGGAGCACGGCGTGCTGCCCTACCCCGAAGGCACCGCCTGCGCCGAAGTGCTGGTCGCCGGCGAGCGTGGCGGCAAGCTCGCGACTTTGGTGTTCAGTGGGCTCGCCATTGGCGCGTTGTGGAAGTCGCTCTCCTGGACGTTCAACATCTTCCGGCAGGAGATCGGCCACTCGATGGCGCGCACCAGCCAGTTCCCGAACGCGACGCTCAACGTCGACATCTCACCCGAGTACATGGGTGTCGGCTACGTGATTGGCCCGCGCATTGCCGGCACCATGTTTGCCGGCGGCGTGTTGTCGTGGCTGGTGCTGCTGCCGCTGGTGTCGATCTTTGGCGCCGTGATTACCAACCACGTGCCGCCCGCCACCGCCACCGATGCCACCGGGCAGCTCCTGCTGATCTCACAGATGTCGCCCATCCAGATCTGGAGCGGCTACATTCGATACATCGGCGCCGGCGCGGTGCTGGCCGCCGGTCTCATCACCTTGAGCCGGACGCTCCCGACCATCGTCTCATCGGCCCGCGAAGGGTTCCGCAGCATTGGCGGTGGAGCGACCGGCGCCGTTGCAAGAACCGAGCGCGACTTGCCCATGATGGTGGTGGTCGTCGGGTCGTTGCTCCTCGCCGTGTTCCTGGCGGTCATGCCGGGGCTGCCAACGCAGGGAAACCTGCTCGCTGCAATCTTGACGGTGCTATTCGGGTTCTTCTTCGCCACGGTGTCGTCACGAATCACCGGCCTGATCGGGTCGTCGTCGAACCCGATCTCGGGCATGACGATTGCCACGCTGATCATCACGTGCCTCATCTTCGTGGCCCTTGGCTGGACCGGTGACGCCTATGGGCCGGTCGCCCTGTCAGTCGGCGCCATCGTCTGCATTGCCGCAGCAAATGCCGGCAACACGTCACAGGACCTCAAGACCGGCTATCTGGTCGGCGCCACGCCGAAGTATCAGCAGATGGGCCTTGCCATCGGCGTGGTCACGTCGGCCTTCATCATCGGCATGACGGTGCTCTACATGCACCAGGTGTTTGGCATCGGCTCGGCCGATGTGCCGGCGCCGCAGGCGACGCTCATGGCCACGTTGATCAAGGGCCTGCTGTCGCAGAACCTGCCGTGGGGGCTCGTGCTGGTCGGCGTGTTCGTCGCGGTGACGCTGGAGTTGTGCGGCATTCACTCGCTGTCGTTTGCCGTCGGCGCCTACCTGCCGATTGCCACCACCGCGCCGATCTTCGCCGGCGGCCTGGTGCGCTGGTGGGTGGAGCGCAAGACCGGCGAGAAGAGCGACTCGGACCTCAGTTCGGGCACGTTGTTCAGTTCGGGCCTGATCGCTGGCGGCTCACTTGCGGGCATTCTCTACGCCGTCCTGGTGGGGGCCAACTGGTTGCCGCCGTTCCAGGTGGTCGGTGACCTGGTGCCGTCGCTGCGGGGCGAAGATGCGTTCGGGCAGATTGCCGGCGCGTTGCTGTTCCTGGCCCTGGCGGTCGTCCTCACCCGCTTCGCGCAACGGAAGGTCTGACGTGGAAGACGACGATGGCGACCGGCCGCAGCAGCAATTTGCTAGCATGGACGCACCATGCGACGGCCCGTCCTCGCGCTGATCTTCGGCCTGCTGGTTGCGCACGCGGCCGCCCAACCGGCGGCGCGACGCGCGACGACCATTGCCGCGCTGCGCAGTTATCCCGGTTTCTATCACCAGCAGAACGTCTCGGTCATCGGCGCGGTCAAGGCTGAGAGCGTTGAAGACGCCGTATTCGCGAGCGACGAAGCCAGCGTGCGCCTGATTGCCCGAGAACTGCCCCGCGACGGCAAACTCGAAGCCCGTGGCCAGTTCCTCGATATTGGCCGCATGTCTCCCGACGACCCCAGGCTGATTCCGTTCAACCTGGCCGACCGCGTCCGCAACAGGTATCCAGAACGCTGGCCGCGACCGGGCGAAGAGTTGGTGCTGATTCTCGCCGGCACCACGCCGCCACCCGCCGCTGCCGAAGCTACGGCGCCGCCGCTGCGCACGGTGGCTTTGGAGCCCGCGCGCTTCGAAGGCCAGCGCGTTTCCATTCTCGGGCAGTTTCGCGGCCGCAATCTGTTCGGCGACTTGCCTGAAGCTCCCGCACCCGCCAAGTGGCAGTTCGTGTTGCGCTCGACCGACACCGCGCTCTGGGTGATGGGCCTGCAGCCCAAGGGCAAGACCTTCAACTTTGATCCAGCAAAGCGCATCGATACCGGCCGGTGGGTCAAGGTGCAGGGCACGGTACGAACTGCCAAGGGCCTGACGTGGCTCGAAGGTGCGACCATCGAGATCGCGGCAGCGCCGGCAGAATCGGTGACCGAAGTTGAGATTGCCGCGCCGCCCCCGCCGCCTGTAGAGATCCTGTTTACCGCGCCTGCCGAAGGCGAAACCGACGTTCGGATTGGGGAGCGGGTGCGCATGCAGTTGTCGCGCGATCTCGATGCCGCGTCACTGAAGGATCGCGTGCGAATTACTTACGCCCGGACTCCGGCGACACCCGCGGTGATGTTTGCCGCGACCTACACCAAAGAAAACCGCGCGCTCGAGATCAAGCCATCCGAGCCGCTCGTACCGTTTCAACTGGTGAAAGTAGAGTTCCTCGAGGGGATCACGGGCAGCGATGGCGGCGCGCTCGCGCCATTCACGCTGACGTTCACGACGGGCGGGTCGTAGGGACGGGGACCTGCTCCCCTTGATCAGGGAACGATCCGAAAACCGTAGGTGATGATCTCTGGCTCGCCGGTTTTCTTGATCGCCAGTTCAAGCACATACTCACCCGCCGCGAGCGGCGACAGCACCACCTCGGCGACGCCCAGCGTTGACTTCGTCGCTTCATCCACACGCGTCGAATAGCTCACCAACAGTGGCATGGCCGCGCCCTCCCTCGTCAGCAGGCGGCCAGACGCCTCGAGCGAGGCATCGGCCAATGGCACCTCGATGCGCAGCCGCTCTGTTCGACGGAACCGCGGATCCGCCGTGGGCACGTAGGCCAAGCCGGTGCTCGGGCCGCGCCGCAGCGCGAGGGCTGCAGTTCCCACCACGGCCGAATCGGGCGGGACCGTCACGAAGGTGCTGACCTGGATCGGCATCCGTCCCGACCGGGGCGTCAACTCCGCACGCACCAGATAACGGCCCGCAGCCAGCGCTGACGAAGTGCCACCCACTGGAATGCTCCGCTGGCCGGGCTCGATGGCCACCGTCACCGTCTGCGCCGCCGATGCCGAGCCAGACGCGCCGGCGCGTTCGGGCTCGACCGTGAGGCGCAGCGTGCCGCCCGATAACCACTCGGGCTGTTTCGCGGTGGCTGCGTCAAGTTCCACGACCGCGCGAACAACACCGCGGCCACCGGCCGCCTGGATGCGCACGGGGAGATTGCCGCGGCCAGGTGCTATCGCGTCTAGTGCGCGGGTTACCGACGGCGCGGGAGGGGGGCGGCTGCCCGCTGGCCGTGCCGGGGTCGCGCCCGCCGCCCGAGCCTCAGCCTCGGTCGGAGCGAGGTAGCCGGGTCGCGCCCGCACCTCGGCCTTGTCGCGCTTCACCTCGACGCGAATGCGGCGGAAGCGGCCATCGAGTTTCGGGTTTGACGAGTAATAGCTGACCAGGTAATACGAGCCGACATCGGCGAAGATCCTTTGCATGGCCCCGGCGATGTCATTGGTGCTGTCGAGCACTGCCACGCCATCGGTCTGCAACGCCATGGTGCGCAGGTCTTCGTGCCGATCCCGCAGCCACGCCGCGTCAACCGAGGGCGGTAGATCGAACCTCGTCGGCTGATCGAAGACGATGAGACCGCGCGCATCGATCGGATAGAAGCTGACATTCGCGCGATTAGCGCGCTGCAGAATCTCGCGGAACTTTAGTTCGTGATCGATGAACGACAGCATGATCCGCTCGCGCTCGCACGACTCGAACGATTGCGATAGGCCGCTCGCTGGGTCGGCAGAACCGGGTCGGCGCAGCCCGCCGGTCACCGGGTTGGTTCCCAACGGATCTTGCTTGGGCGCCTGGCCCTCGAGCGGGCCGCCGAGACGTTCGCTCCGCTGGTAAAGGGGCCACCCTTCGGTAAACACCATCACGAACTTGCGCTCGGGCCGAAGCCCGTCGAGATGGGTCACCAGAGCCTCGAGGGCATCCAGGGTCTGCTGCTCTCGCGAGCGGGCGACCATCTCGTCGGCGATGTAGCCGTAGCGCACCGACGGATAGCACTCGTGGTAGGCGAGCTCCTTGGGCGACAGCACCGAGACTTGATCCTTGGTGCCCCAAGCCCAGGTGTCGCTGACCATCCGCTCGATGCTGGCTGTCCGCCGGCTAAAGGTGATCGCCGTCGGCGACATCTCCGGGGTCATCACGCCGATCAGGTCGTCGGGGCCGATGATTCGATCGAGTGTCGCCACGATCGGTTTGTTAGCGTGATACGACCCGCCCACCGAGACATGCGGCCGGTCCATGAACATCGTGAACAAGCGCGCGGCATCGTTGGCTTCCTGCCGCATGTCGCGCACGGTGGTGGGGTTCACGCGTTCCGACTGCGGGTTGGGCGCGCGCGCCGCGATTAACTCGAGGTTCTCGAGGCGCTGGAGTTTGTCGTCCTCGTAAACCTCGACCTCTTCGGGCTTGAGGTCCGTGACAGCGACGCCGTCGACCGACAGGTAAGCGTCGACGCGCACCAGGTTGGCGCCGGCCCGGAACCGCGGCAACTGCTCTTCGGGCTGCTGGTCCTGAGCGACGCCGGCAAAACTAAAACCGAAAGGTTGGACCGCCAGTGCCAGCGTGGCCGCCGCAACTCCGACAAGGGTCAGCCCAATTCGCATGTGGCCACTCTACCCGAGATTTCGCACGGCCGTTCTACGCCGGCTGGGCGGGTTCGCCGGGGCGTAGCCAGCGCCACAAGCGTCGCGCCGCCCACAGGATCATGGCGAGAATGGCCACGCTGATCAACAGCGCCAGCAGCGGAAACTTCAGCGTCAACAGGCTTAGGCCAATTACGAAGGCGTCTTCCGCAAGGCTCGCAAACCAGTTGGTGACCGGTTCGGGGCTGGTGTTGATGGCGACACGCGTGCCGGCCTTGGTGATGTGACTGCCGGCCGCCGTGGTGCCGCCAAGCAGTGCGATCAAGCCGACCATGACCGGCGATGCATCACCGAGCGCGGCGACCGCGATCAAGGCGCCGCCAACCGGGCGGATGACGGTGTGCACCGAATCCCAGATCGAGTCGACCCACGGGATCTTGTCGGCTACGAACTCGACCACGTAGAGCACGCCTGCCGCGCCGATTACCCAGGGATTGTTGAAGACTTGAAACTGTTCTGGAAGTTGCACCCAGTCGAAGCGCGCCGCCAGTCCGAGCACGGCCACCGTGGCGTACAAATTGACGCCCGCGGCGAGCGAGAACCCGAGCGTGCGTCCGAGGGTGGCGAGTATCTCCATGGGCCGGTCGGTCTGACCACTTCAGGTCTTCAACAACGCTTCAATTCGGGCGCGCACCACTTCAATCAGCTCGTCGCGATCGTCAACGCCCATCCCGGTCGTTTCCACCGGCTCGCCGATGCGAATGCGGCACATGACGGGCCGGACAAACCAACTGCCCTTGCGCATGGCATCGCGGCCACCCGAAATGGCCACTGGCACGATAGGCGCCTGCGCCTTAATGGCCATGATGAAGCCGCCCTTCTTGAATGGCAAGAGCTCCGAGGTCCGGCTGCGCGTGCCTTCGGGGAAGATCAGGAACGTGTTGCCGGCCCGAATCGAGTCGGCCGCCCGATCGATCGACGCCATCGAAGCCTCTTTGCGCTCGCGCTCCACCGCGACGAAGCCGCCGGCCAGCATGACCTTGCCGAGAATCGGCAACTTCTTGAGCTCGGCCTTGAAAAGCACATGCAAGCGCCGGTGCAACGCCTGAAAAAGCACAGGCGGGTCGACGTTGCTTTCATGATTGGAACAGAAGACCACCGCGCGGCCCGCCGGAGCCTTCTCCGCTCCGGTCACGCGGTAGCGAATACCCGCCAACCCCAGGGCCAGGCCGACGCCAACGTGCCCCAGCTCGTAGAGCACGCCTTTGAGTTTGAAGGGAATGGCGATGCCGAGCCCAATTGGGCCGGCAATCAGGACGTACAGGGAGACCACGACGTAGGTCACCACCGACCTGACGGCGGCAAGCAAAGACGCCAGGCTCATTTCTTCCCTTGCTTCAAGGAAAAATGAACCCGGCGTCCTAGGGAATTACGACGCGCGGGCCTGGCGGCGGGCCGGAGCCGCCACTGGCGTCACGCGTGCTACCGCTTTTGCCGGCGCGGCCTTGGTCGCCCGGGTCGCGGCCCGCTGCGCCGAGCGCGCCTTCTGGACGAAGCACTTCTCGAGCGCCGTGTTGACGCGCTCTTCGATGTCGGCCGCGGTGGTCCGCATCACTTCGGAAATCTCCGAAACGATCAGGGCCTTGGCGCGGTCGAGCATGCGCTTTTCGCGGAACGACAGGCTCTTCGACTTGGCCAGAAACGTCAGGCTTTTCAGCACATCGGCCATGTCGTAAATGGAGCCGGTGCGCATCTTGTCGGAGTTGTCCTTGAAAACGACCCTTCCAGTTCTGGTGGTTGTCGATCTTGCCGTCGCCCAGCAGTTGGAACAGTCGCTCAACTTCTTCATCCGTAATCGCGCGGCGCAATCCAACGTTGTCAACGTTAGCAACGGGCACTAATACGGTCGTTTCGTTCGAAAGAATCCGAAGGTGAAAAAATCCACAAGTGGTTCCGTGAATGGTCTTTTCTTCGACCTTCTCGACAACCCCGAGCCCATGATTCGGGTAAATGACCTTGTCACCGATCTTAAATCCCACGTGCCCCTCGTTTCGAGATGGTGATACTGGCAGGACTGAATGCGCTATCAGGTTCAGTGAGTATAGCCGAGAAAGGAGCCGAAATCAACGGAAATGGGCCAGAAAAGCCGCGTTTCTGCAAATTCAACCCGGGATCACGCCGCCCGGAGTAACCCCTGATTCGACACACGGTTAGGCGCTTTTGACCCCCGGTTTCGAGCGCCTTGATATGCTCACGAACATGTTCAGATTTGCGCTCCAGCTCAGCGTCACTGCCATTCTGGCCGTTAGCCCGTTTACCCTGAGCGATGTCGAGGGGCTCGCCGTCAGCCAAGCCCCGGCGGCCAAGCGGCCCGATGCCCCGCAACTTGCCCCGTATGTGCCCACTCCCCAGGAGGTGGTCGAGCGGATGTTACTGCTGGCCGGCGTTAACACGAGTGACGTCGTAATCGATCTGGGCTGCGGCGATGGCCGCATTCCCATCACCGCGGCCCGAAAATACGGCGCGCGGGGTATCGGCGTGGATATCGACCCGCAACGCATTGCCGAGGCCAACGCCAACG
>JANMUX010000349.1:0-7178 GCA_031392125.1 Acidobacteriota bacterium
TATCCGCACGTCTTGGAAGACATGACGGTGCGCCGGATCATGGTCGACTCTTCGACGCGACAGATTGGAAGCAGGATAGTATGGCGGTGAGTTTTTTCGGCGGACCAGACGGGTCGGGATCGCGTGTCTGGTCGGCAGGCAAGCTGGTGGCGGACCAACAGGATCTTGAACAGCTTCGGGCGCGGATACGCGAGCTCGAGGCGCTGTGCACCGATGTGCTCGTGGCCGGCGTGGACATTGGCCTGCCCCAGAACCTGCTGAACCAACTGTGGGGCGCCGTGGGACACGGCGAATTGCCCCACGCGTTTAATGTTGACCTGCCGCCCGCTCCACTGCGCCCGGTCACGCTCGATCCCTCTGCGCAAGAGCCGGCGACCGTGGTCATGGCGCTGTCGGCCGACCAGCCGCCCGCCGTCCATGCGCGTCCGCCGCTCGAGATTCCCGATATTCCTCTCACGTCGAATCCGCTCGTCACACCAAAAGACGACGCCCGGCCCAATCCGCCGCAGGCGGAACTGAAGCCGATCAGCATCAAAAAGACCGTTGCCGTCGTAGACGACGACCCGATGATGCTCGACGTGCTGTCGCGCATTCTGCAGCGCGAGAACTTCGAGCTGCTGATGGCCAGCGGCGGTCCCGAAATCATCCAGAAGCTCAGTGAGCACTCCGGCGATGTCGACCTGCTCGTGACCGACTACGCCATGCCCAACATGCAGGGACGCGAATTGGCCGAGCACGTGCGCGAGCGGTTTCCGCTAGTGAAGGTGCTCTATCAGACAGGCTTCAGCGACATGCTGTTCGAGGACCGGATGGAGCTCGAAGAGGGCGCGGCCTTTCTCGAGAAGCCGTTTACCGCGCGCGGCCTGCGCGAGGCCGCCCGCCTGGTCTTGTTCGGATCGATCAATCCGTAAGCGCGATTAATCCTGGGGCGGGCCGGGGGTCTCGGACTCGCCGCGTGAAGTCCTGCCAGCCCTCACCGCGTCGGCCAGGACGCGGACGCGCGACACGTCGCGCAGTGAGTCCCACATCGGATCGACGGCGAAGTGCGCCATCGTGGCGACACGCGCGTCAAACGCCTGCTGCAGGGCGTGCACCGCCGCTTCGACCTGGCCGGCGCCGCTTAGTGCAAGCGCCAGTGCATCTGGCGGCACATAGTTCCGCTCGCTGCGGGCCTGCAGGCCCGCGAGCAGGCGGCGAGCGCCCGCGACATCCCCAGAACGGCCGCGGATCCACGCCAGGTCCGCCTGTGCAATTACCGAGTCGCCACTGAGCCGGGCGACCCGCTCGAACTCGGCGACGGCTTCCCGATCGCGTCCCTGCATGGCCAACACAAGGCCAAGGTTACGGCGGGCCTGGATAAAATCTGGATCGACCTCGGTCACCCGGCGCAACTCCACTGCGGCATCGTCAAATCGACGCGCGGCGTAGAGTACATAGCCCACACCCGTCGCGGCATTCAGGGAGCTCGGATCTATTTCGGCGGCCCGGCGCGCCTCGCGTTCCGCCTCGGCGTGGCGGCCGGTGGCGCTCAGCAGGTAGGCGTACCACCGGTGAGGGGTTGCTGATGCCTCACGAATCTCGAGCGACCGCTGGAAGTGTGCCTCGGCCCTCTTCCAGTCCCAGTCGCCGATCATCGTCAAGCGGCCGAGCGACGCGTGCGCATCGGCGTCAGCAGGGTCAAGCGACAGCGCACGCTCGGCGAATTCCCGTGCCCTTTGAATGGCGGGTCCTGGCTCTTCCATGCCGTGGCTTGCGAGCAGGCTCCAGGCATCGGAAAGGCCGACGTAAGCCGACGCGAACTTGGGGTCAAGGGCGAGAGCGCGCTGGAAGAGGGTGACGCCGCTGCGCAGCCCTTCTTCCGTACGCCTCGACAACGCCATGCGACCACGGCCATACGCATGACTGGCGCCTTCATCGACCGCGACCGCCGGCGACTCGGCTGATGTCGGCTCTGGCTTACTACTGAGTTGAGCCGGCCGCTGCATGGCCCCGGTGAAGTTCAGCAGGAGCAGCACCATAACAGCCATAACCAGGAGTGGAATCAACGTGCTCGGTGAGAACGCGGGCGGATTGGGAACAGGGGCGGCCGAGGTGACGATGGCAGGCGCGGCCGGCGTTGGCGGTAGAACGGGCGCCGCGATGGGCGTCACGTCCACGACGCTGACCGGTGCGATAAACCGATAGCCCCTCTTGTGAAGGGTCTCGATAAACCGAGGACTTGCGGCCGAGTCGCCGAGGGCGTCGCGCAGCTTGGTCACGCTCTTATTGAGACTTTGGTCGAAGTCCCCGATCACGCTGGACGGCCACAGCTGCTGGCGCAGCTGCTCACGGGTCACGATTTCTCCCGGCCGAGCTAGCAGGGCTTTCAACAAGTCGAACGGCTGTTGCTGCAGCCGGACAATGCGCCCCTGCTTACGAAGTTCACCACCCGCAATGTCCGCTTCGAACAACCCAAATCTGGTAACGCTTGGCATACACCCTTTTACCTGCTGTCCGAGCCGTCGATGGGCTACATAACCCCCGGACGGTTCCCAATTATTCCATCAGGGAACCTGGCGGCGGATCTCTTTTATTGTTAACAGGTTGCGAGGGAAGGAAAAGACCTACATCCATTCAGTCACATTAACCGTAGCACTCAATAGAACTGGGCGTGGTTAGTGCATTACGCGTCGCGGGTTGGAACACTACGTTAGACACACTGGAGAGGATTAGTAGCATGCGCAAACAGATCATCGGCCTATCGGCCATCTTCGTCGTTGCCTTGGCGATGATGCCGGGGCAGGCGTCGAGCCACCGTGAGGCGCCACTTACGTCGCAGGATCCGACCGCGGATAACACCGACGTTTACGCGTTCGTCTCACCTGACGCCACCGACACGGTGACACTCATCTCGAACTTTATTCCGTTTCAGGCTCCCGATGGTGGACCGAACTTCTACCCGTTCGATCCGAATGTGGTTTACGCCATCCACATCGATAACAACGGAGACGCCGTTGAGGACATCACCTACGAGTGGCGCTTCAGCACCGAGGTGCGTAATCCCGCGACGTTCCTGTACAACACCGGTGCCGTGACGACGCTGGACGATCCGGACCTGAACGTTCGGCAGTTCTACCGCCTCACGCGAATCACGGGACCCCGCCGCACTGGCCAGGTCACCGAACTCTCTGGCCGCTTGCCAGTTCCCCCGCCCAACATCGGCCCCCGCTCGACGCCCAACTATGGCGCGCTCGGCGGCGGCATCCAGCAGCTGGCCAGCAACGTTCGCGTCTTCGCCGGCCAGCGCGATGAGGGTTTCTACCTCGACTTGGCAATTTTCGACCTCCTCGGCCTCGGCTCAGGCGCTATCGCGTCGAGCACCGACGGGTTTAACGTCAGCTCACTGGCGATCCAGGTGCCCAAGTCTGACCTCGCACGCGGCGGCACGACGCCCACGGGCGCCACCGAACCCAACGCCGTCATCGGCGTGTGGTCGACGGCAAGCCGCTTCGCCACGCGTACCCTGTCGGCCGGCGCCCAGAGCCATACCGGCGCGCTCGTGCAGGTGTCGCGTCTCGGCAACCCGCTCGTCAACGAAGCCGTGATCGACCTGGCGCGCAAGGACGTCTTCAACGCCATCGAACCGACCAGCGACGCCGCTGCGCTTGACCGCGTGACCGACCCCGAAGTGCCGAAGCTGCTGAAGCTGATCTTCAACGTTGATTCACCGCCCGCGCCCCGCAACGACCTCGTAACGATCTTCCTGACCGGCCTCGCCGGCCTCAACCAGCCCGCAAACGTCCGCGCGTCGGAACAGCTGCGCCTCAACATGATGATTCCTCCCACGGCGTCGCCCAACCGGATGGGCGTGCTCGGTGGCGACCTGGCCGGCTTCCCGAACGGACGCCGCGTCGGTGACGACGTGCTCGACATCGTGCTGCAGGCTGCTGCTGGTGCGACGCCGCTGACGCCGTCATTCAACCGTTCGCCCAACAACGGACTCGGCGATGGTGTGGATCGCAACGATCTGCCCTACCTGACGACCTTCCCGTACCTTGCCATCCCTCACGCCGGGAACAAGTAAGGAATGCTGAAGCGCGCGTTATTGCCTGTTGCCCTGCTCGTCGCCATCGCCTTCGTGGTGGTGGCGACGATCAGGGACGCGCGTCAGACCGCAGTATCGGCGACGCCCGCGGCCCGGCCGACCGCGGTGCAGGCTGGCACGTCGCGCGCCCAGCTGACTCGCACGGTCGAAACCATGACCGCGCGTCTCGCATCCAAGGGCGACGACGCCGACGCGCTACTCTTACTGGCTGATGCGCTGATCCGGCTGCAGCGCGTGAATAACGACGGCCGCGCCGTGATCACCGCGGAAGAACACATTCGCGCCTTCCTGAAACGTCAACCCGATCACTACGAAGCGCAGCGGATGTTGGCGGCCGTGTTGCTCTCGCAACATCGGTTTGGCGAGGCGGTTGCGCAAGCCAACAAGGTGAGTGCGATGGATCCCCGCGATGCGTGGAACTTCGGGGCGATCGGCGATGGCTACCTGGAATTAGGCGATTACGAGCGCGCGTTCGAGGCGTACGATCGCATGGGACAGCTTCAGCCCGGCCCCCCGGCTTACGCACGAACTTCGCACGCCCTCGAAATCAAGGGCGACCTGGCGGGCGCCATTGAATACATGAAGCGAGCGGCAGATGGCGCGTGGTCAAACGACCCGGAATCGCAGGCGTGGCATTACGCGCAGCTGGCCGACCTGTTTCTCCAACAGGGTCGCCTCGGGGAGGCGAAGCGGGAATTTGAGCACGCCGCGGCCACCTTTCCCGACCATCCGCTGGCCATGGCGGGCCTCGCGCGCATCAAGATTGCCGAGGGCGACCTCGCCGGCGCGCGTCTGACGTATCAGCAGCAACTGGCCAAGGTCCCGACGCCGGATCTCGCCGCAGCAGTCGGTGACCTCTCTCACGCGCTTGGCGACCAGGCCGGCGCCGAGCAGTATTACCGCATGGCCGAACAGATCGAGCGTGCTGCCTGGGGTAATGGCGTCGCCCAGCCACAGGCCCTGGCGCGGTTCTTCGCCGATCGCGATCGCAACCTGCCCGAAGCGGTCTCCCTGGCCGAACAAGCAGTGACGGCCAAGCGGGATATCTACACGATGGACACGCTGGCGTGGGTGTATTTCAAGGCCGGTCGGCTCGCCGACGCGCGCAAGGCTTCGGAACAGGCGCTTCGCACCGACAGCAAGGATGCGCGGATCCTCTACCACGCGGCCGAGATTCGGGCTGCTGAAGGGGCTCGCGACGAGGCGTTGCAGCTGTTGTCGCAGACGCCCGCACCCGACGCGGTGACCGATGTGCTGGTGTTGCGTGGCATGAAGGCCCTTCGCGCCAGGCTGAGCAGCTAGCCGCGCGTCCCAGGTCTATACTGGAAGCGTGAAACGCGCTGTCAGGTTCGTCTTCGGGTTCTTGCTCGCAGCCACTTTGGTCTCGGCTGCAGCCATGCTTGTCCTGTATTTCGTCGTCGGCCAGGAACCGGCAGTGCCGGCTCGGGCGACGCTGGTCCTCAGCCCCAGCGGCGACCTGCCCGAAGTGCTGCCTGATGTTGTGTTCGGTCCGGGTGAGCTGACCGTGCGCGGCTATGTGGACCTGATCCGCAAGGCCAAAACCGATGCGCGCATCACCGGCATCCTGCTCCGTCCCGGTAGCCTGAGTTCGCCGTTCTGGGCCAAGGTGCAGGAAGTGCGTGATGCACTCGACGACTTCCGTGCCAGTGGCAAGTACGTGCACGCATGGCTCGAGTACGCCGGCGACCGTGAGTACTATCTCGCCTCGGCGGCCGATCGCGTCTACCTGCTGCCCTCGTCGACGCTCGATCTCACGGGCATCGCCAGCTACGAACTGTTCCTGCGCGGTACCTTCGACTGGATTGGCACCTATCCCGACTTCTTGCACGTCGGCGACTACAAGAGCGCCGTCAACACCTACCTGGAGAAATCGTTCACGCCGGCGCATCGCGAGATGGCCGACTCGCTCAACCGCAGCCAGTACGATCAGCTCGTGCGCGGCATCGCCGATGCCCGCAAGAAGTCCGAAGACGAAGTGCGCGCGCTGATCGATCAGGGACCGTTCCTCCCGGTCGACGCGCTGCGTCTCGGCCTGATTGACGAAGTCGCGTACGAGGACGAACTCGACGACCTCAATGACGACCTGCGCGGCGCCGCCTTCGTCGACGCCGAAGATTACGCCCTGGTGTCGTGGAGCGCGACCGGCGTGACGCGCCGTTCGAAGGTGGCGGTCATCAACGCGGTTGGCGTCATCAACTCAGGCCGCAGCGGATTCGATCCAGTGAACGGGGCGGTAGTGGGCTCCGATTCGCTCGTCGAGTACATCCGCGAGGCGCGTGCGGACCGGTCAGTCAAGGCCATCGTGCTGCGCGTCGACAGCCCGGGCGGGTCGTCCACCGCATCGGACGTGATCTGGCGCGAGTTGTCGATCTCGCGCGAGAACGGGCGTCCACTGATCGTGTCGATGTCGGACCTGGCGGCCTCGGGTGGCTACTACATCGCGCTGGCCGGCGACGCGATCGTCGCCCAGCCGGGCACGCTGACAGGTTCGATTGGCGTCTACACCGGCAAGTTTGTCACGGCCGGCAGCCTCGAAAAGCTCGGCGCAAACATCGAGTCGGTCAGCCGAGGCAAGCAGGCGGAAATGTATTCACCCGACCGGCGGTTCTCACCGGACGAGCGCAAGAAAATCACCGAGTCGATGCAGTCGGTCTACGACCAGTTCATCGAGAGAACGGCGGCGGCCCGCCACCTGTCGCCTGAAAAGGTGGACGAGGTCGCGCAGGGACGCGTGTGGACCGGCGAGCAAGCCCGGCAACTCGGCCTGGTCGACGAGCTGGGCGGACTCTACACGGCGATTGGTCTGGCCAAGCAGCGCGCCCGGATCCCGGCTGACGAAGAAGTAGAGGTGGTGTCGTATCCGCCGCGACGCAGCGTTTACGAGGTGCTCGCGGATGAACTGCAGTCGCCGCTCGGCCGCATGCAGGAACGCTACACCGCCGACGCGCTTTACCAGCTGCTGGGGCCGCGCGAACGCCGCGCGTTGTCGGCACTGCTGGCCCCGTCGAGGCTGTTTCGATCAGGACAGGTCCTTGCGCACATGCCCTTCGTCTTCGTCAGATGAAGAACCAGG
>JANMUX010000361.1:0-14369 GCA_031392125.1 Acidobacteriota bacterium
TGACCTTCCACGTGTCGCTGTCGGCCGGTTTCTCGCCCTTGACCTTCTCGAGTTCGTACGCCTTCGGGCCGCCCGGCGCTCACTTCTTCTCGCCGGCCTTATCAGGGGCCGGCGCGGGAGGCGGCGACGGCGGCATGACCACCATGTCGAACGCCTGCATGGCGGCCTCCATCGATGCCTTTTCGATCTTGGCAACCACGGCTTCGCCTTCGCGCGAGCCGAATGCCGTATCGCCAACCTGGCCAAAGCGCACGCGCTCGAACTTGCCTTCGTCGAAGCTGGCGCTGATGACCAGCGCTGGCTTGTCGAGTCCGGTCTTGACCTTGGGGTCGACGAACGATTCCGCCTTGAGGGCGACCAGCTTCGTGAGCAGGTCGTCCATGGCTTCGGCGTTGGCGGTGTGCGAGGCGCCGCCGACGCGCGTGACCTTCCACGTGTCGCTGTCGGCCGGTTTCTCGCCCTTGACCTTCTCGAGTTCGTACGCCTTCGGGCCGCCCGGCGCATCGAGCACGGCGCGCAGCCTGGTGACGTAGAACGCGCGCAGTTCGAACAGTTCCTTCTTGCGGTACTCGTCGAAGGGCTTGATCAAGTCGGCCTGCAGGGTGGTATCGACTGCGAACACCATGGGGCGCGAGGCATCGCGCGCGTAGGTCTGCTCGTTCTCGGTCCTGCCGACCTCGAGCACCGTCCTGGCGCTGCCGGCGCCGACGGTGACGGTCATCACCGGCTTGTCGAGCCCGTATTTCGCCAGGTCCTTCGCGTCGCTTTCGACCAGCTTCGACATGTTCGACGTCGACAGCCGCGTCAGCAGGCCTTCAATCGCGCTGTAGTCGCTGCGTGACGCCACTGGCGCGGTGACCTTCCATTCGCTGCCGGCCCTGGCCAGCGCCATCGTGCTGCCCTCGCGCACCAGCGTGACCGCGTCGGCCTTCTCGCGATCAAACTTCAAGATCTTCTTGTCCCGCAGGTCGAACGGGGAGCGATTGAAGCTGGTTTCGTTGAACGACGAGACCAGGAAGACCGCCTTCTCGCCATTCTTTTGGGCGTAGATTTCGCCCTGGGTCGGGGTCTTTCTGCCGAGTTTCAGCGAGCCGCTGACACCTTGCCCCTTGAACTCAACCGCGATTGGCGGCGCGGCCAGGCCGAACGGCGTCAGGTCGCCGGGGTTCTCGTCGAGCACGCGCACCAGTTCGAGGTTGGTCAGGGCCTGGGCCAGGCTGACGGCTTCGGCCGGGTCGGCTTCGGTTTGCACCGGCTCGACCATCGCCCAACCACTCGCCGACTTGCGCAGCAGGCTGGTCTCGCCGTTGTAGGTGAGCTTGACCTCGTCGATCTTGTCGACGTCGAGGGCATAGACCTTCGCCTTGGCCTGACCGCCGTCAACGCCCGGCTCGGCGCGCTTCGAGTCAACGAAGTAGATGTAACCGCCGAGGCCGGCGAGAACGACGACGAGTATGAGAGTGGATGTCAGTCCGCGCACGTCGCTTACCTTCTCCGCCACCAGGTGTAAATGCCCGATGCGAACACGATGCCGGGGATGATCAGCAGCGAGAGCAGCATGATTCGCTGCTGCTGATCGGCGGTCAACGTCAGGCGGCGATCCTCGGGCGCCCGCGGGCGAATGCCAATCAGGTCTTCACGCTGGCCGAGCCAGCTCACCGCGTTGACGAAGAGATCGCTGTTGCCGGGGATGCCGATGGCGAAATTCGACGCGAAGTCGGAGTCGCCGATGGCCGCTACCCGCGATTCGGGCTTGGGAGGGGCTTCCACTCCCGCGGGGCTGGCATTGCCGGGCGGGGGCGCAGCGGTCGCTGCGGCAGTTGCCGCGGCTCCGAGCGTGACCGGTCCCTGTTTGTCGCCTTTGTCGGCGTTCAGTGCGACCTGGCCGGTGGAGAGCGAAGCCAAGTCGGCTTCGGCCCAGCTTTGCGCGCTGGTTGTAATGAACGGCTGCGCGGTGCGGTTGTTGGAACCGCCCTCGATTGGCGCCATCGATCGCGCCATGGGGAAGCCGGTCATCACGCGGCCGAAGCCGGCCGTGATTCCGTGCGCCGGGTAGTCAACTACCACCGGCAGGGAGGCGTCGTTGGTGCCGAGCACCTGTCCGAGGCCGCTCGCGTCAATCACGAGGTCGTTGCCGGCGCTGATGCCCCAATCGGCGAGAAACTGCTTCAGCAACGGCTGGGCAGGCGATTCAGGCTTGGTCGTCGGATCGAGCAGTACGAGCACCTTGCCGCCACGCGCTACATACGCATTGAGCGCGTCCATCTCTGGCTGGAAGAAGTCGGTGCTCGGGCCGGCAATCACCACCACCGAGGCGTCGTCGGGCACCGTCTTCTGCGTGATCAGCACCAGCGATTCGACCGCGAAATTGTCGCGGGTCAATGCCTGGCTCACCGTGCTGTACCCGGTGCGGTCTGTCGATGCCGTGTCCTTCTCGCCGTGACCCTGCGTGAAGTAGACCTTGCGGACCTGGCCGGTGGTGACCTTGATCAGGCCATTGACCAACGCCAGTTCGTCGCTGCTGGACACCCTCTCGGTGCGTCCCTGGTACTCGATCAGGATGGTCGGCAACGACTCGATCTTGGCCGCGTCCGCGCGAAGGGGATCGCGATCCGCATCGACCACTTCAGTGCTGACCTGGCTCGAGTGGTAGGCAAACGTGTCGAGCCGGCTGCGATGCATGGGCGCGCGGTCTGCGCGTTCGAACACCACGAACTTCACCGGTTCCTTCAGCTCACTCAGGATCTTGATGGTCTGATCCGACAGGCTGTAAACCTGGTTCGACGTGAAGTCCCACCGCTTGCTCTGCCGGGTTGCCAGGTAGTTCACTGCGATCAGCACGCCGAGAAAAACCACGATGCTGATGATGGACATGGTGCCGTAGCGGGCGCCGCGTCCCTTGTAGAAGGTGGC
Source organism: Acidobacteriota bacterium (assembly GCA_031392125.1). GTDB lineage: Bacteria > Acidobacteriota > Vicinamibacteria > Vicinamibacterales > UBA2999 > 12-FULL-67-14b. Next base: position 2,914 of record JANMUX010000361.1, read on the forward strand.
CACGTCGCGCCATTGACCCGCCATGTAGAGCAGCACAGCCGCGAGGCCGGCCCACGCCATGTAGGTGGCATATTGGTTCCACTCGGGACGGAACATCCGCATTGCCACGGCGCCGAACACGAGCGCCGTGCCGATCCAGCCGATGATGCCGAAAATCTTGCTCGCCATGGTTAGCCTCGCCACCTTTCGCTGTCGACCGACTTCATGGTGAGGAACAGGCCGAACGCAATGAAGCTCAGGTAGTAGATCACGTGCTTGGTGTCGATGATGCCCTTCGAGAAGTCGTCGAAGTGCTCGGTGATCGAGAGGTGCTGCATGATTGCCTGGCCGGTCGGACCAACCGCGCCGCTCAGCCAGTTTATGATCCAGAGCAGCAGGAATACCGCGAACGTCGCCATGGCGGCGACGATCTGGTTCTTGGTAAGGCTCGAAATGAACAGGCCCAGCGACAGAAAGCAACCACCCATCAGCAGCAAGCCCAGGTAGCCGGTCGCAATCGGCTTCCATTCGGGGTTACCGAACGCGAACAACACCGCCATGTGGATCAGCGTGACACTGAGCATGGCCGAGTAGAGCAGCATGGCGCCGAGGAACTTACCAAGAATGATCTCGAGGTCGGTCAGCGGCGAGGTGAGCAGCAACTCGATGGTGCCGGAGCGCTTCTCTTCGGAGTAGGTCCGCATGGTGATCAGCGGAAACACCAGCAGCATGATCACCGTGGTGTTCATGAAGGTGGGGCCGATCAGCATCTGGTTGATGTTCAGTGCCTGCGTCGGGTTCATGCCGGCCTGCATGCTCTGTTGTTCGAAGAAGAACAACGCGGCGTAGAAGAAGTAGCCGAACAGCAGCGCGAAGAAGCCGACCAGGACGTAGCCGATGGGCGACGAGAAGTACGAGTTCAGCTCGCGCTGGGCGATAGCGGCGATATTACGCACCGGCCACCTCCGTTGCTTCCATCGCGGCGACCGGCTCCGCGGTGGCCACTTCCTCGGTCGTCAGGCTCAAGAAGATGTCTTCCAGGCTGACCCGCACCGGCCGCAGCTCCAGCAGCCCCCAGCCACCGCGAACAATCGTGGTCGCCAGCTCGCGGCGAACATCGGCGCCCTTGTCGGTATCCACTTCGAAAATACCCGTGTCGTCTTTCTGATCGGCGACGTGTACCCGCGCCACGCCGGCGACGCTTTGCAGCGCGCGTTGCATGTCGTCGACCGGACCCTGCGCCTGCAGATACATGGTGACGGCACCGCGCAACCGTTCGGTGAGCGCATCTGGCGTGTCAATCGCCACGACCTTGCCCTTGTTGATGATCACGACCTTCTGGCAGGTCTGCGACACCTCGGGAAGAATGTGGGTGCTGAGCACGATGGTGTGGTTACCGGCCAACTCGCGAATCAGTTGCCGGGTTTCGATAATCTGCTTGGGGTCGAGGCCCGCGGTCGGCTCGTCGAGAACGAGCACTTCGGGGTTGTGGATCAGCGCCTGGGCCAGGCCGACCCGCTGCTTGTAACCCTTGGAGAGCTTGCCGCAGTGGCGGTTGGCCATGTCGGCCACCCAGGTCTTCTTCATGACCTCGTCCACGCGGCCCTTGATGTCCTTGCGCACGCCCTTGATCTTGGCGACGAAGGTCAAGTACTCGCGGACCGTCATGTCCGGATAAAGGGGCGGTGTCTCGGGCAGGTAGCCCGTCTTCCGCTTGGCCTCGATCGGCTGCGTGAACACATCATGCCCGGCCACCGTGGCCGTGCCTTCGCTGGCCGGCATGTAGCCGGTGATGATGCGCATGGTGGTGGTCTTGCCCGCGCCGTTTGGCCCCAGGAACCCGAGGATTTCACCCGACTCCGCGCGGAAACTCACATCGTCTACGGCCGTAAACGGACCGTAGCGTTTCGACAGATGCTGAACCTCGATCACGAGAGGTCTCCGATATTTGAAAACAGTGTAAGCTCTAGGCCGGTCGCGCATTGGGCGCGCCCAGCCCCCCATCCTATTCGAACCGCTTGAACGCGGCAAGCCGGGCTAACCGGTCCCCGCGTGAGAAGATCGCGTGAGAAACACGTGAAGCGAATCCTGTTCGCGATAACCGCGCTCGTTCTGCTGGCCACGGGCACCGGATGGTGGTGGCTGCGCGGCTCCCTGCCTGCGTTGGACGGTCAACTGGCCCTGCCCGGCCTGCACGCGCCCGTCGAGGTGCTGATCGACGCCTACGGCGTGCCCAGCGCCTATGCCCGCGACTCAGACGATGCGTGGTTTGCGGCCGGAGCGCTGCATGCGCGCGACCGTCTCTGGCAGATGGAGTTGTACAGGCGCGTCACACTGGGCCGGCTCTCCGAAGTGATGGGCGAGGCGACGCTGCCAATCGATCAGCGGTTTCTGACCCTTGGCCTGCGCGACGTCGCGAAGGACGAGTGGGCGCGCGCGACCCCGGCGGTGCAAGCCGCGCTCAAGCGCTATGCCGCGGGCGTCAACGCCGTTGCAGCGCAGATGACGGGGCGCCGGCGGCCGATCGAGCTGCAGGTATTGGGCATTACGCCGACCCCGTGGACCCCGGAAGATTCGATGGCCGTCGGCCGCTTGCTGGCCTGGCGCCTGTCGGAGAATCACCAGGCGGAGCTGGTGAGGGGCGCCCTGGCGTCGAAGTTTGGCGAGGCGGTGGCCCGCGACCTCGCCGGCCGGTATCCGGCGGACTCACCCACCATTCTCGGCGATGCCACGCCCAGCGCCGGCGCTGTGGCTTCGGCCGCTGGCGCGGCCTCATGGGATTCGAGCCTTCGGGTTTCGTCGGACTCGGCGACGCCTCGGCCTCGGGAGGAAGTGTCCGACTGGCCGGCGGGGCTCGAGTGGCTTCGCCCCGGCGTCAAGCGAGGCAACAGCAATAACTGGGTGATCGCCGGACGCAAGACCAAGAGCGGACGGCCAATTCTCGCCAACGACCCTCATTTGCCGATCGAGCTTCCCTCCGTGTGGTACGAACTGCACCTCGTGGCCGCCGGTCTCGACGTGACAGGCGTCACCATTCCCGGCGTGCCGTTCGTGGTGTTGGGTCACAACGCGCGTATCGGCTGGGGCATTACCAATACCGGCGCTGACGTCCAGGACCTGTTTCTCGAGCGCGTCGATGTTGGCAAACAGCGCGCATTGCATCGTGGCGAATGGGTGCCGGTCGAGATCACACCCGCCGACATTCCCATCCGTGGGCATTCACAGCCTTATCGATTTGAAGTGTGGAAGACCAGGAATGGTCCGATTTTCGCCGACGTCGGCCTGGATTGGGATGCGCCGCCGTCGTGGCTGTCGCCCGAGGGCCGGCCGTTGGACGAGCGTCGCGCCTACTCACTTCGCTGGCATGCCGGCGGCGATCTTGCCGGGTCGTTCGAGGGCATCAACCGAGCCACCGACTGGGCCACGTTCACGGCTGCCGTCGAGTTGTTCTCGGTGCCCTCGTCGAATCTCGTCTACGCCGACGTTGACGGCAACATCGGTTACGTGATGTCGGGCCGCTTGCCGGTGCGCGCGGGAGGTGATGGCAGCCTGCCGCTCGATGGCGCGAGCGGAGCGGGCGCGTGGGTCGACACGATCACGTCCTCGTCGTTGCCGCGCGTCATGAATCCGGCGGCAGGTTTCATCTCATCTGCTAACAACGAGATCGACCGAGGGTTTCAGGGCCTCATTACCAGGGACTGGGCGGCGCCATTTCGCGCCACGCGGTTGCTCGAACGCTTGTCGCAACCGGAGAACGTCGACCTGGATGCGATGCTGGTCTTGCAAAACGATCGCCGCAGCCTGGCCGCTGACGCGGTGCTGGCAGGGATCGAGAGCGCGCGGACGGCTGGCCGCAGCCGCGCGGCCGATGCTTCCGCGGTGGGCGTTCTCGACCTGCTGGCCCAGTGGGACCGCGTGGTTGACGCCCGTCCCGTGGTGTCGCTGTATCAGGCGTTCGAGGACGCGCTATGGCGCCGTACGTTCATCGACGAGATGGACGAGTCTCTGTTCCTTGCGTTTTATGAATGGGCGGGGGCCGAGCGCTTCGCCGGCCTGCATGTCGTGATCGCCGACCGCCAGTCGCGCTGGTTTGACGACATCACGACGGTCGACCGCCGCGAGTCGCGCGACGAGATCATGTTGCTGGCCGCGCGCGACGCCGAAGAGCGGCTGCAGAATGAGTACGGCGGCAACGACAAGCGCGCATGGAACCAGTTGCATGCGGCCCACTTCGATCATCCGCTGGGCGGCGCCGGGTTGCCCCTGGCGTGGTTCTTCAATCGCGGTCCCGTGCCGATCGACGGCGACGGCACCACGGTGATGCGCATCAGCTGGAGCCGCCTGAAGCCATTCGCAGCCTGGGAATACCCCTCGTGGCGCCAGTTGTTGCACGCCGGGCAGTGGGACGAATCCCGCGTCTCGATGCCCTCAGGCCAGTCAGGACACCCGCTCAGTCCGCACTATTTCGACCAGAGCGAGATCTGGCGTGACGGCCGCTACCGCCTGCAGCCGTTCTCGCGGTCGGCCGTGCAGGCCGCCTCGCGCCACCGCCTGCTGCTGGTGCCCTGAGATCCGATCCCCAATTGACGCGGTCGGCGGGTTGCGATAACGTATGAACAAGTGCTCATATGTTCAACCCTGATGACGTTTGCGACCTCGTCCAGATCGACCTTGCCCGTGTTCGCAAGATTCGCGGCGGGCTGGCGGCGCCAGATGTAGTGCAGTCACTCGCCGACACCTTCAGCGCGCTCGGTGACCCGACGCGAGTGCGCATGCTCGACGCGCTGTCGCACGGCGAGCTGTGCGTTTGCGACCTGGCAGCGGTCCTGGGCCTGAGCCAGTCCGGGGTCTCGCATCAACTGCGCCTGCTGCGCGGCCTGCGGCTGGTGCGCCCGCGGCGCGATGGCCGGGTGGTCTTCTACTCGCTGGACGACCAGCACATCATGTCGATTTTCCGGCAGACGCTGCAGCACGTGGAAGAGAACAGGGATCAGGGATCGGGGGTCGGGGATCGGGGATCGGGGACCGGGGATCGGGGACCGGGGATCAGGGGTCGGGGTGTGGCGAGAACCGCGAAGCCCGTCGCGGAGAGACGACGGTGAGCACGACCACGACGGCCTCGCAGGCGCCCGCGCTTGGCTGCTCGAGCTGCTGCGAAGACCTCACGCCGGCGCCGACAGGCGCGCACGTCCGCGGGCTGGCGACGGCGATTGCAGCCGCCCTCGTGCTGGCCGCCTGCGCGCTCGGCCTGTTCGCCGACTCTCCCGCATGGGTCAACGGCTTGTTCGTCGTGGCGGCGCTGGTCGGCAGCATCTTCCCTGCACAGCGGGCCTACCAGGCGCTGCGCCGTGGCGCTTTCGACATCAACGCCTTGATGGTGATCGCGGTGATCGGGGCGGTGGCGATCGGCGAGTTCGAAGAGGCGGCGATGGTGGTGTCGCTGTTCGCGGCCGCCCAGTGGCTCGAGGCCCGAAGCCTCGACCGCGCGCGCAAGGCCATTGGCCGCCTCCTTGATTCCACGCCCGCCGAGGTGCTGGTTCGCGACCTCGACGGCGAACGCCGCATGCCCATCGATGCGGTGGCCCTTGGCGCCGTGATGATTGTTCGACCGGGCGAGAAGCTGGCTCTCGACGGCATCGTGCAGAGCGGTCGCTCGGACGTCAACCAGGCGCCGATCACCGGCGAGTCAATTCCGGTCGAGAAGGGTGAGGGCGAAGAGGTGTTCGCCGGCACGATCAACGGGCACGGTGCCCTCACGGTCGTCGTCACCCGCCGCCGCGCCGACACCACCCTCGCGCGAATTGTCCACCTGGTCGAAACCGCGCAGGCGCAGCGGGCGCCAGTGCAACAGTTCGTCGATCGCTTTGCGGCGTGGTACACGCCGGCGGTCGTGATCCTCGCTGCCCTGGTCGCGACGCTACCGGTGCTGGTGGCCGCCCAGCCGTTCGAGTCGTGGCTCTATCGCGCGTTGGTCCTGCTCGTGGTGGCGTGCCCTTGTGCGCTCGTCATCTCAACACCCGTCTCGGTAGTGTCGGCACTGTCGGGCGCCGCCCACCATGGTGTGCTCTTCAAGGGCGGAGCGCACCTCGAGCGACTGGCGGGAGTGCAGGTGGTGGCTTTCGACAAGACCGGAACGCTCACCACCGGAACCTTCAGTGTCGATGCCGTGATCCCTCTCGCAGGCATCGCGCCGGCCGATCTGCTTGGCCTCGCCGCGTCCGTGGAAGCGCAGTCCGAACACCCGATCGCCGCGGCAATCGTCACGCACGCCCTCGGCGCGGGCGCCACCCTTGCTACACCGCAGCATGTCCGCGCGCTCCCTGGCCTCGGCGTCGAAGGCATCGTCTCCGGGTCGGCGATCGTCTGCGGCACGCCGCGGTTGTTCGACGAGCGCGGCTGGCTCAGCGGCGCCCTCGCCGACACCGCCGCAGGAGTCACGGCGAAGGGCCTGTCACCCGTCCTCGTCGCCAGGGACGGCGTGGCGATTGGCATTCTCGGGTTACGCGACCGTCCCAAGGCCGATGCGGCGCGCGTTGTGGCCGACCTGCGCCAGCACGAGGGCACGCGCGTGGCGATGATCACCGGCGATCACGAGGCGCCGGCGCAAGCCATCGCGCGGGAACTCGGCATCCAGATCGTCAAGTTCCAGCAGCTTCCGCACGACAAGGTGACGGCCGTCGAGTCGCTGCGGCGCGAGTTCGGACCGGTCGCCATGGTCGGCGACGGCGTCAACGATGCGCCCGCTCTCGCTGCGTCAGATGTCGGGATTGCGATGGGCGTGATGGGAAGCGCCGTGGCGATTGAAGCAGCGGACATCGCGCTGATGACCGACGACCTGTCGAAGCTTCGCTACGCGATTCGCCTGAGTCGCGCCACCCTCAGCAACATTCGCGTCAACGTGGCGGTGTCGATTGTGCTGAAGGCCGCATTCCTGGTGCTTGCGATGATGGGCGTTGCCACGCTCTGGATGGCGGTGCTCGCCGACACCGGCGCTTCAGCGCTGGTGGTGGCCAACGCAGTTCGCTTGCGCAGGTTCAAATAGTCAGGGGGTCTTGACCGACCGGAAGAAGTGGGCGTTCACGAACTCGTCGATCGCGGCCTGGTCGGCGGGTTTCACGGTCGTGAAGCGCACGCCCATGCCGGCCCGCTCATCGCTCCAGCTCACGACGCCTTCGGTTTCGAGCTGGCGCTTCGACCCTGGCAGCGCGAACCGCAGCTTCACCACCGCCTCGCGCGGCAGCGGCCCGGACGTGCGAATTGCGATTCCACCGCGGCTCAAGTTCAGCGACAGGGCCGCCGCGATTGTCCCGCCCGCCCGATACGACACCGCAATCCCCATCACCACCCTGGGGCCGCCGCGCCGATTGAAGTTATCGGGGAACAAGTGCGGCGCAATCGACGGCAGGATGTGTTCAACCGCGCTGTATTCGTTGAGGTAACCGCCCACGCCCAGGGCCGCCAGCTCGCGGACTTCTTCCACGCTCGTCACCGTACCGCTGAACACCAGGATCGGCAGGTGCCCTTGATCGAGCTTGCGGATGCGGCGCACCAGCTCGACGCCAGACGCATGCGGCATGCGCAGATCCAGTACGATCAGATCGAGTTCGTTGAGGTCGGCGTGAACTTGCGCCAGCAACTGGGCCACGCTCTTCACCACCACGGCACGGTGACCGGCAGCATCGAGCGCGGCCTTGAACCGATCGCGCACGAACTGCGTATTGGCGGCGACGAGCACGGTCTTGCGTTGTAAAATGGTAGGCGTCATATCGCGCGTTGGCGCGCAGCCAATTCGTTGCAGACTGTATCAGGTTCTCGCTATAATTTGCTGGACCGTCCGTCCACTTCAACGCCGCCAAGGAGCGCCGAGCATGTCCGCGATTTGTCCCGAGTGTGATTCGCCAATTGATGTTGATGAGTTCGATGTTGACATCGGCGATGAACTCACCTGCACGGAGTGCGGTTCGTTCCTGCGGGTCGCCAGCGACTCGCCGCTCGAATTCGAGCTCGCCGATGAAGACGAGGAAGACGAAGAAGAAGAGGAAGAAGAGAAGGACGGCGAAGCCGAGGATGCCGAGGACGAGGACAAAGACGACGACGAGAAAGACGACGACGAGTAGCGATCTCGCCGGCAAGGCGGCGCGCCTGCGCGAGATTCTTGCCGGTTACGATTCCGTCCTGGTCGCCTTCAGTGGTGGCGTCGACAGCGCGTACCTCGCGATCGCCGCCGCCCAGGCGCTCGGCCCGAAGGCACTGGCCGTGACCGCCGACAGTCCGAGTTATCCCGACCGGCACCGGCAACTCGCGCTCACGATCGCGCGCGACCACCACTTGGCCCACGAGGTGATTCACACCGCCGAACTGGACCGGCCCGAATACCGCGCCAACCCCGCAAACCGCTGCTACTTCTGCAAGGACGAGCTCTACGGCCGCCTCGCCGACGTCGCACGTGCCAGGGGATTTGCCGTGATCGCCGATGGTAACAATGCCGACGACCGTGGCGACTACCGGCCGGGACGCCAGGCCGCGCGCGAGCACGGCGTGCGCAGTCCGCTGGACGAAGCCGCTCTCACCAAGAACGACATACGCGAGCTGTCGCGCCAGGCCGGCTTGAACAGCTGGGACGAGCCGGCATCCGCGTGCCTGTCGTCACGCATCCCCTATGGCAGCGAAGTGACCGACACGGCGTTGCGGCAGATCGAGCAGGCCGAACAAGTGCTGCGCGATCTCGGGTTCCGCATCTTCCGCGTCCGCCATCACGACACGGTGGCGCGTCTCGAAGTCGCCCGCACCGAGATGCCGCGCGCGCTCGACCCGGCGGTCAACGCGAAACTGGTCGACGGCCTCAAGGCGCTCGGCTATCAATTTGTCAGCCTCGACCTGCAGGGCTACCGGCTCGGCAGCCTGAACGAGGCGCTTCGCCTGCGCCCGGTGTCGTGACCGCGCCGCGGCTGCTCGCCGCGCTGGCGCTGGTCTTCGCGCTGGCCCACGTTCCCTTTCTCGCCAACTCGCTCGAAGACATCGACTCGGTCAACTTTGCACTCGGCGTGCGCGACTTCAACGTCGCCGAGCATCGCCCACATCCGCCAGGCTACCCGTTGTATATCGCCATGGGCAAGGTGGCGCGAGCGATTGCCTCGCCGGTGATGGGGAGCGTGCCGCAGTCGTCCCTGGAGGCGCGCGCGCTGGCAGTGGTATCTCTGCTGGCGGGATTGGTCGCGATTGCCTGCTTGTATGGAGTGTTCTCCAGCCTCTCGTCGCGTTCCCCGGTTTCGGGTTCGCCATGGGCCACCCTCCACCTCGAGGCTTTTGCCGCCACTGTGGTGACGGTGTCCTGCCCGTTGTTCTGGTACCTCGCCGCGCGACCCATGAGCGATCTGCCCGGCCTGGCGTTTGCTCTCGCGGCGCAAGCGTGCCTCATGCTGGCATGGTGGCGCCAGTCGCCCGGCCCCGGCGGTGACCGCCGACTGGCGCCGGCACTGACGTCGGCGTCGGGGCGGATGATCGTGATTGGCTCGCTGCTGGCCGCGCTCAGCATCGGCATGCGCACGCAAACCGTGTGGCTGACCCTGCCGCTGCTGCTCCTGGTGCTGCTGGACCGCGTTGGCCGCGGCGTCGCGGGCGCGATGATCGGCGGCGGCATCATGTTCGTGGTGGGTGGCCTGGCCTGGGGCGTCCCGCTCCTGGTCGTGAGCGGCGGCCTCGGTCCCTACCTGGCGGCGCTCGGCACGCAGGCCGGCGAAGATTTTGCCGGCGGCGAAATGCTCTACACCAACCCGTCAGCGCGGGCGGCAGCGTTCGCCCTGATGCGCACGTTCATCGCCCCCTGGGATTCGGTCGTGCTCGCTTCGATTGTCCTCACGCTGGCGGCCGCCGGCGTCGCTCACCTGCTGATGCGCGATCGGCGCACGCTGATCGCGGTAGCGGCCATCAGTGCGCCCTACTTGATCTTTCACCTGGCGTTTCAGGACACGTCGTTCATCCGTTACGCGTTGCCGCTGGTGCCGCCGGTAGCGTTCCTGGCCATGCGTGGCGCCGCGCTCGCCACCGAACGCGGAGTCATGGCGGCCGCCGCAGCCGTTTCGATCGCGTCGCTCATCATCGCCAGCCCGGTGCTTGCGGCTTACGGCGCAGAGCCGGCGCCCACTGCGAGGGTGCTTGCAGCGATGAAGGCGGACCTGCAGAACGCCGCGCCGGTCACCCTGGCCATGCACCAGACCTTTCAGCGGCCGCTCGAAGCCGAAGACCTTCCGTTCACCGCGGTGCTGCCATCGCCGCCCCGCCTCGAGTGGCTCGAGCTGGCCAGGTTCTGGCGTGACGGCCGCACCGATCCGGTCTGGTTTCTCGCCGATCCGATTCGCAGCGACCTGGCGCTCATCGATCCGGCCAGCCGGTCGTCGTCCACCGAATTCCACTGGCCTCTGGTTGCGCGCCCGGCCTTTGGCGGCATGCGGCCCTCGGCGGTGCGTTGGTATCGCCTGGCGGCGCCGGGCTGGTTTGCCGAGGAGGGCTGGTCGCTCACGCCTGAAACGTCCGGCATGGCAACCTTGATGGGGCGCGGCCCTCACCTCGGTCCGATTGCCGCTCGCGTGCGTCGCCGTTCGGGGCCGGCGAGGGTGATGGTCGGTGGCCGTAACCTGGCCGGGCCCAACGATCCGGCCGCACGTTTCAGCCTCGCGATCGACGGTGTCCCCTTGCAACAGTGGGACGCAGCCCCCGGCTTTTTTCTGCAGGTCTTCGACATTCCAGCAGGCCGCCTGGTGGGCGAGGGGCCGCTTGCCCTGCTCACCATCCAGTCAACCGCAGTTTCGGGTACCGCCGTCATACCGACGGCGATTGAACAGTTCGACTTGCAGGCCCCAGAGACCCTGATGTGGGGTTACGGCGCTGGCTGGAACGAGGCGGAGTTCAACACAACGCTCGGCGTGTGGCGCTGGACCAGTGAGCGTGCAACGGTGAGCATCGCGGGGCCATCGCAGGACGTTCGTGTCACCTTGATCCTGGAGTCACCACTTCGTTACTTCGACGCGCCCGCCAGCGTGCGCGTCAAGGCCGGCGAACGGGAGGTCGCCACGACCCTGCTTGGCGCAACGGGCTCGTGGGCGTTCGAGGTGCCGGCGGCGGCGTTGGCTGCCTCGAGCGGCACGATCACAATTGAAACCGATAAGACATTTGTGCCATCGGCACGCGATGGTGGCGCCGATAATCGGCGACTGGGATTGCGGATCCTTGCGATTCACGTCGCTAACTCGTTGACACCAGCTGAAGCGACCCGCTAATCTGCGAACACCAATTCTGTTACCCCGGCAGAACAGCAGATCCAGGAGATCGAATGACGATCAGTGTGCTTCGACGGACGGCAGGCGTTGCCTCAATCTGCGTGTTGTTAGGCCTGGGTGCCGCGGCCTGCGCAAAGAAGGCGCCGGCGCCGGCGCCGCCCCCGCCAGCTCCACCCGCAGCGCCCCCAACCCCCCCCCCCC
>JANMUX010000114.1:0-3775 GCA_031392125.1 Acidobacteriota bacterium
GTGACCACCGCCGGCGCGCCCTCGTAGGCGTCGGGCGACCACATGTGGAACGGCACGGCGGCCACCTTGAAGGAGAAGCCGACAATCAGCAGGCCGACACCCAGCAGGATCATCGGGTTGCCACTCATCGACTGGGCAGCAATCACCGAACCAATGCGATCCAGGTTGGTGCTGCCCGTCACGCCGTAAATGAACGCCACGCCGTAAAGGAAGAACGAACTGGCAAACGCACCCAGCAGGAAATACTTGAACGCCGCTTCGGTGCTCTGCTGCTGTTCGCGCCGGATGCCCGTCAGCACGTAGACCGCAATCGACATGGTCTCGAGCGCCAGGAAGATGACCAGCAGGTCGGTAGCCTGCCCCATCAGCATCATGCCGACGATGGCGAACAGCATGATGGCGTAGTACTCACCGGCGGGGATCTTGTCGCGGTCGACGGTTTGCGACGAGAAGATCACGGTCAGGATGCCGACGGCTACCAGCACCAGGTTCACGAACAGCGAGAAGTTGTCGGCGGTCACCACGCCGAAGCTGGTGGCGTTACGGTTCCACAGCAGAATGGACGCCGCGCCGGCGCCGATCAGGCCGATGATCGCCAGCCCGCCGATGGGCATCTTCTCGTCGCGGCCGCGGAACGATTCGGCGAGCAGCACGACCAGGCCCGCAAGGGCCACGCAGAGCATGGGGATGATGGCGTCGAAGGAGCTGCTAATCATCGCGCCGCCTCCGTCTTGTCCGCCGGAGCTTTAGCGAAGGCGGTAGCCTTGGCGAAGGAGGTTGCCACCACGACCGGCGCGTCAGCCGGCGTCTCCACCACCATCGGCTGGCGGGCCTGCACGCGATCCACCAGGCGTTGAATCGCGGGCTCCATCGGTTTCAGGAACACGTTCGGGACGACACCCATGCCGATGGACGCCGCGGCGAGCGGCCCAATAATGGCCCATTCGCGCAACGACAGGTCGCGCAGGCCCTCGTTGTGGCTGTTGGTAATCTTTCCGTAAAACACCCGCTGGAACATCCACAGCATGTAGACCGCAGACAGAATCACGCCGAGTGCGGCCACGACGACAAACCGCGGGTCCCACTTGAAGGCACCCAGCATGATCAGGAATTCGCCGATGAACCCGTTCATGCCGGGCAGGCCAATCGACGACAGCGTGAGAATGAGCATGACCGCCGTCAGCCGCGGCATCACGGTCTTGAGGCCGCCGAACTCGCTGATCTGGCGCGTGTGACGGCGATCCGAGAGCATGCCGACAATGCAGAACAGTCCGCCGGTGCTGACGCCGTGCGCCAGCATCTGGTACGACGCGCCCTGCAGGCCCTGCATGTTGAACGCGGCAATGCCGAGCACCACGAAGCCCATGTGACTGACCGATGAGTAAGCCACCAGCTTCTTCATGTCGGGCTGCACCATGGCCACCAGCGCGCCGTAGACGATGGCGATCACCGAAAGCGTGGCCAGCAGCGGGGCGAAGTAAAGCGCCGCTTCCGGGAACAGCGGGAAGGCGAAGCGAATCAAGCCGTAGCCACCCATCTTCAGCATGACGCCGGCCAGGATCACCGAACCGGGCGTCGGCGCCTGCACGTGAGCATCGGGCAGCCAGGTGTGGAACGGGAACAGCGGCACCTTGATGATGAAGGCAATGGTGAACGCCAGGAACATCCAGTACTGCGTGCCCTCGGGAATGGCCAGCTCATACAACCGAAGCAGGTCGAAGCTGTATTCGCCGGTCACCGACTGGTGCATCCACGACAGGCCGATAATCGCCACCAGCATCAGCACGCTGCCGGCCATGGTGTAGAGGATGAACTTGACCGCGGCGTAGATGCGCTGGTCGTAGCCCCAGATGCCGATCAGGAAATACATCGGGATCAGGACGAAGTCCCAGAAGATGTAGAACAGGAACACGTCGAGGGCGCTGAACACGCCAATCATCGACGCCTCGAGCAGCAACATGAAAATCGAGAATTCCTTGACGTTCTTCTCGACGCTGTCCCATCCCGAGAGCAGCGCGAGCGGCGTCAAGAATCCGGTCAGCACGAGCAGCATCAGGCTCAGGCCGTCGATGCCGACGTAGTACTCGATGCCGAACGCCGGAATCCAGGCGTGACGCTCGACGAACTGGAACGCCGGCGCGCCGGCCGACGGGTCGAAGCCGGCCCACAGCATCAGCGTGACGCCGAACGTCACCAGCGAAATTCCGAGCGTCAGGTTGCGGACCAGGCTGTTCTTCGAACCGTCGCGGTTCGAGACGAACAGCAGCAGGACCGACCCGATGATGGGCAGGAGGATGGCAATGGAGAGTAGGGGCAACCCGTTCACGTCGCGCTATCTCCAGAGGTAGAAGGCGAGGATGGCAACCGCGCCCGCAAAAATGGACGCTGCATAGGTCTTGACCGACCCGTTCTGCAGCAATCGAAGGACAATGCTGACGCCGCTCACGAAGTAGCCCGCGCCGTTAACCGCGCCGTCGACGACCTTCACGTCAAAGCCCCGCCACAAGCCTTCCTGGGACACGATCTTGATCGGTTGCACGATGGTCGCGTCGTAGACTTCGTCCACGTAGTACTTGTTCATGAGCAGCCTGTGCACGCCGGAGTACTGCGTCGCCAGCTGCGCCGGAATGTCCTTGCGCTTCAGCCACAAGAAGGTCGCCAACCCGATGCCCGCGAAGGCGACGAGCGACGACACCGCCATCAGCGACAGTTCGAGCGAGGTGTGATCCTCGGCGGCCAGGCCTTCCTCGCCAGGCAGGCAGTCGGCGATGGCGATGCCTGCCAGTTCGCCCGTGGTCACCGGCTGACCGCAGTTGGTGGCCTGGAAGGCAGGCTCCAGCCAGGTACCGAGCGCCAGGTGTCCGCCGAAGGCGTGCGGGATGTTGACGTAGCCGGCCAGGATCGAGCCAATCGCCAGCACGATCAGCGCAAACGCCATGGGGGCGGGCGCATCATGCAGATGCAGGCCATGGGCGTGCTGGGGTGGGGTGCTTGGGTGCTGCGGTGCTGCATGGGCATGCCCGTGATCATCGTGGCCGTGCGCGTGCGAGACCGCACCGAAGCGCTCTTCACCGTGGAACGTCAGGTGCACCAGGCGGAACATGTAGGTCGCCGTCAGCAACGACGTCAAGACACCCACGGCCCACAGGACCTTGCTGCCATGCAGGAAGGTCTCGAACAGGATCTCGTCTTTCGAGAAGAAGCCGGACAGGAACGGCACGCCGGCAATCGCGACCGAGGCGATCACGAACGTCCAGTAGATGATCGGGATGTGCTTCTTGAGGCCACCCATCTTGCGGATGTCCTGCTCGCCGTGCAGCGCGTGAATGACCGCGCCCGCGCCTAGGAAGAGGCAGGCCTTGAAGAACGCGTGGGTCATCAAGTGGAAGATGCCGGCGCCAAACGCGCCCATGCCCATGGCCAGGAACATGTAACCCAACTGCGAGACGGTCGAATACGCCAGCACCCGCTTGATGTCGTTCTGCACCAGCCCGATGGTGCCGGCCATTAGCGCCGTCGCCGCGCCGATCACCGCGACAATGGTCATCGTGATGGGCGCGTGCTCGAACAGCACCGCATTGCGGCCGATCAGGTAGACGCCCGCCGTCACCATGGTCGCCGCGTGGATAAGGGCCGAGACCGGGGTCGGGCCTTCCATCGCATCCGGCAGCCAGACATACAGTGGAATCTGCGCCGACTTACCCGTGGCGCCGACGAACAGCAGCAAGGTGATCAGCGACAGCGTGCCGAAGGTCACCTCGACCGGCATCTCTTT
>JANMUX010000482.1:0-5418 GCA_031392125.1 Acidobacteriota bacterium
GACCCGGTGGCCAGCCTGTCCAACATGCCGGGCAACGGCCGTTACCACGGCCGCAACGAGAAGTACCGGTTAGGCCGGCAGACCGACGTCGCCTTCGATCAACAGGGCAACATCTTCGTGGCCGACGGTTACTTCGACGGCCGCGTGGTGAAGTACGACAAGAACGGCCGGTTCGTGAAGGCCGTGGGCACGCGCGGCAACGCCAACCTCCAGTTCAACACGCCGCACTCGATTGCCACCGACTTCCAGGGCAACGTCTACGTCGGCGATCGAGGCAACGCGCGGGTGCAGGTGCTGGACAACGACCTGAACTGGAAGGCCAACTACCCCAACGTCGGCAACCCCTGGGCGGTCTGCGTGTCGGGCGGCCCCGGTCCGAAGAACCCGGGCAAGCAGTATCTCTACGTGTCGAACTCCTGGCAGGACAGCGCGCCGGCAGCGGGCGCGGAGTTCACGGGCGAAGTCTACAAGATGGAACTCGACGGCACGATCATCGGCAAGTTCGGCCGGGCCGGGAAGGCCGTCGGTGAGTTCTCCACCATCCACCAGATGGATTGCCGCGACCCCGACACCATCTACACCGCCGAGATCAACAACTGGCGTTCGCAGAAAATTCTGCTCAAGCCCCAGCAAATGAAGACGACGAGCCAGCCATGAAGGGGTCCAGCATCATGAAGCGCACCTTACGCACGCTCGGCACCCTAGGCACCTTAGGCACCCTAGGCACCCTATTCTTGGGCGGTTCGTTGATCGCCCAGTCGGGCATTCCGGACATCGCATTCACGACCAGCGATTTCCTCAAGACGCCGAACGACGTCTACGTCGGTGAAGTGGGCGGCGTCGGCGCCAATTCCAGGGGCCAGGTGTTCGTCTATCACCGCGCCGGCCATCCCTACGCCACGCTTGGCGACAACCGCACGTTCTATCGCGGCGGCTCGCGCCTGTTTCAGTTCGACGCCAACGGCAAGTATCTGCGTGAGTTTGGCCAGGACGTTTACGGTTTCAACGCCGCCATCGGCTTGCGGATCGATCCACAAGACAACGTCTGGACGATCGACGAAGGCGCCAACCAGGTGGTGAAGTTCGACACCGAAGGCCGCGTGGCGCTGGTGTTGGGCCGCAAGCCCGAGACGATTTCCGTACGACCCGGTCTTCCGCCACCGGCAGGTGCGCCGGCCGCGGCAGGTGCAGCCGGTGCACCAGGCGCGGGGGCAGCCGCTGCGCCAGTCGCCGCTGGGCCCGCCGGGGCAGCCGGTGGGCAGCCTCCGCGCGCACCGGGGTCGGGTACGCCCGGCTCGAGCTTCAGCCGCCCCACCGACGTCGCGTGGGACCGCGCCGGCAACATCTACATTGCCGACGGCATTGGCAATACCAACCGGGTGGCTAAGTTCGACAAGGACGGCCGATTCATCAAGCAGTGGGGCTCCACCGGCAAGGGGCCCGGCCAGTTCACCGGCGTCAAGGCGCTCGCGGTCGATGCGCAGGGCAACGTCTATGCCGCGGATCTCGGCAACAAGCGCATCCAGGTGTTCGACGGCGAGGGCACGTTCAAGTCTGAATTCGGGGGTGTCGGCACGCCGATCGCCATGTGCATGACGCGTGGCGCCACGCAGCATCTCTACATCTCGCATGCCGGTGACGAGGACGGCATGGACGATGCGGCGATCTATAAGGTGCAGTTAGACGGCAAGGTGGTCGGTAAGTTCGGCGCCGCCGGCAAGGTCCTGAAGGAGTTCGGACTCGCCAACTCCATCGATTGCCGCAGCGACAACGAATTGCTGGTCGGTGAACGCACCAACTGGCGCGTGCAGAAAGTGTCGCTGAAGTAGACGACCTATTTCACCAGGTGCGTCTGGATCGAAGCGAAGAAAATGTCGGCGATGCGCTTGTATCCCACTTCGGTGGGATGCAAGCCATCGACACCGATGACGGAGCTGGCCTCGGGCAGCAGCGCTGAATACAGATCGACGAAGACCGCATTCTCTTCGCCCGCCATTTGCCGCAGCCTCATGTTGTAGGTCACCAGTTCCGCGGGCCTCTGCGATCGTGACCGGCCCTCGATGGTGGGCACCATCGAACCAATGAAGACCCGGACGCTACGCCCGGTGGCCTGCCGCACCATTTCGCGCATGACGTCGGTCGAGATGTCTGGACCGGCGACCGGCAACCCGCTCACGCCTTCCATTAGCAGCACGACCTCGGCCTGGCTGGCAGCAAGCTCTCCCGGGAATCGTTCGCGCCCCTCAAGGAGGGTCTCGCCTGACCTGCCGCTATTAGTCATGACGATCGACGACGCCTGCGACGCATGGCGGGCCTGAAGTTGGGATAGCAGTTGTGAGGGATAGGATGCCGACGGCAGAACGACCAGACTGGCATTGCGCGGCCCGCCGCCCAGGCCGAGCGGCGCCGTCACTTCACCGGCCGTGATGCTGTCGCCGAACGCGAGAAACCGCGTCCGTGACAGCATCGGCGTCCTGGTGGGACCGCTGGGGGTGGGCCCGGCGCACGCGACAATCGCTGCGCATACACCGAGCACCCACCACAACGGCGTTCGCATGATCAGTATCGATAGTGAGCCGGCTTGTAGGGGCCTTCGACCGCCACACCGATATAGTCCGCCTGGTCCTTGCTGAGCGTGGTGAGCTTCACGCCCAGCTTGCCCAGGTGGAGGCGCGCCACTTCTTCATCCAGCTTCTTCGGCAGGATGTAGACGCGGTTGGCGTCGTAGTTGGTGCCCGACAGCGTGGGCTTGCCGTTCATGCTCAGGTGCAGGTCGATCTGCGCCAGCACCTGGTTGGTGAACGACGAGGACATCACGAACGACGGGTGGCCGGTCGCGCAGCCGAGGTTCAGGAGGCGGCCTTCGGCCAGCACGAGAATGCTGTGCTCGGGGTGCTTGCCCTCGGCCGGGAAGATCCACTCGTCGTACTGCGGCTTGATCTCGACGCGCTTGGCGCCGCCCTTGGCGAGGCCGGCCTTGTCGATTTCGTTGTCGATGTGGCCGATGTTGCCGACGATCGCCTTGTCCTTCATCCGCTTCATGAGCTCGACGGTCAGGATGTTCTTGTTGCCCGTGGCGGTGATGAAGATGTCGGCGGTCTCGATCACCTCGTCGATGGTCGTGACCTGGTAACCTTCCATCGCCGCCTGCAGCGCGCAGATCGGATCGATCTCGGTCACGATCACGCGGCAGCCCTGGCCCTTGAGGGCCTGGGCGCAGCCCTTGCCGACGTCGCCGTAGCCGAACACCACGGCGACCTTCGCCGACAGCATGACGTCGCTGGCGCGGTTGAGGCCGTCGATTAGCGAGTGGCGGCAGCCGTAGAGGTTGTCGAACTTGCTCTTGGTCGCCGAGTCGTTGACGTTGATGGCCGGGAACAACAGCGTGTTGGCCGCGGTCATCTCATACAGGCGGTGCACGCCGGTCGTCGTCTCTTCGCTGACGCCCTTGATGCCGAGCGCGATCTTCGACCATGCCCCTGGCTTGGCTTTCAGTTCCTTGCCGAGCGTCTCGAGAATCACGCCCCACTCCTCGGAATCCTTGTCGGGGTTGAATGCCGGCACCTTGCCGGCCTTCTCGTATTCCAGGGCTTTGTGCACGAACAGCGTCGCGTCGCCGCCGTCATCGAGGATCATCGTCGGGCCGCTGCCGTCGGGCCACATGAGGGCCTCGACCGTGCACCACCAGTATTCGGTGAGCGTCTCGCCCTTCCATGCGAACACCGGCGTGCCGCGCGGGTTGGCGACGGTGCCTCCCGATTCGGGACGGCCGACGGCCACGGCGGCGGCGGCGCTGTCCTGCGTCGAGAAAATGTTGCAGCTCACCCACCGCACGTCGGCGCCGAGTGCGGTCAGCGTCTCGATCAGCACGGCGGTCTGCACGGTCATGTGCAGCGAGCCCATGATCTTCGCGCCCGCGAGCGGGGTCTTGCCGGCGTAGCGCGTGCGCAACGCCATCAGCCCGGGCATTTCGTGCTCGGCGAGGCGAATCTCGTTGCGGCCAAACTCGGCCAGGCCCAGATCACGGACTTTGAAGGGTTCACGACCGGCCTTCTTGGCCAGATCAAACGCGTGCATTTCGTTCACTGCAGTTGCCATATCTCTCTCTCCTCGTTGCTGTCGTTTTCGTACTTGGTTAGTCTTTTCGCGCCGTCGCGACAAACAGGCTCGGTCCCTTGACGTTGGGCTCGGTGGGCAGCAGGGTCACCACCGGACGGCTGAACCCGGCGGTCTCCAGGTGTTTCTTGATCGTCTTCTCAGAGAATCCCAGCCACACGTGTCCCATCTGGTGCTGGTACTCTTCGCGGTCGTGCGGAAGCATATCGACCATCAGCACGCGGCCGCCCGGCTTGAGCACGCGGTTGACTTCGGCGAGCGCGCGCACCGGTTCGGGCACGTGGTGCAGCACCAGTGCCAGGACCGCGACGTCCAATTGCCGGTCGTCGATCGGCAGCGCTTCCATGTCGCCGCGGCGGACATCGACGTGGGTCGCGCCCTTCAGGCGGCGGCGGGCCGCTTGCACCATGTCGGTGGAGCCGTCCACCGCGATCACTTTGTGCACATGCGGCGCCAGCAGCTCGGTGACCTGACCGGTGCCGCAGCCAAGGTCGCCGACCGTCAGCTTCGAATCGATCATCGCCAGCAACGCATGCAGCTGGAAGGTGTCGCCGAAGAGCTCGGTGCGGAGGTGATCCCACTGCCCCGATGCGGAGGCGAAGAACTCCTCCGACTTGGTGCGACGACGCGAGAGCACGCTTTTCAGCCGGCGTTCATCCTGCTCGGCGCCGTTTGTCGACGACACCTGCTCGCGGATGAGGGGCCACAGGCGCTGCGCGCCGCCGTCAAGGTCCTCGAACACCATGCCGTAAAACCGGCTGGTCCCGTCACGCCGTGACACCACCCAGCCATCGTCGGCCAGCGTTTTAAGGTGCCGGCTGACTGTGGACTGTGGCAACTGCAACACCGAGCAAATCTCGTTGACGGTCAGCTCGTGCCGTTCGAGGGGCAGAAGCATCCGGCAGCGGATCGGGTCGGCCAGCGCGGCCATGTGGTCAAGGATCTGGGTCATCAATCCGTCAATCCGGATGAACGAGATAATACATGAACCGGGGCTCGGGCGCAACAGGTGCAGGTTGTGTCAGGGCCTGGCACGGTTACATACGTTTTTGCTGCAGTTCCTGCCAGTCGGCGGGGAGCGGCGAGATCAGTTCTTGCGAGTTCGTCCACATCACTGTGCATGGCCTCACCTTTGCGATCGGTGCGCTCGGAGGACTTCATGCCGAGAGCCGTTCGCTATTCCCCACCCGACAGCGTTCATCACGTCATCAATCGCGGCAACGATCGCCGCTGTCTCTTTGACTCATCCAGTGACTTCACCGACTTCCTGGATCTCGTCTCGTGGGCAAAAGACTGCTGTCC
>JANMUX010000499.1:0-1879 GCA_031392125.1 Acidobacteriota bacterium
CGCGGTGGTGATCGCGACCGACTTCGTCAAGGAGAAGCTGGTCACGCCGAAGGAGGCGATCCTCCTGGTCGATCCCGAAGCGCTCTCGCAGCTGCTGGCGCCTGGATTCGACCCCAAAGAGTGGAAGTCGCATGAGGCCGTGACCCGGGGGTTGCCGGCGTCACCTGGTGCCGCCTGCGGCAAAGCGGTATTCACGTCGGAGACGGCGGTCGAGTGGGCCAACAAGGGCGAACCGGTCATCCTGGTGCGTCGCGAGACGGCGCCGGACGACATCACCGGCATGTGGGTCTCGCAGGGCATCCTGACCGCGACCGGCGGCATGACGTCCCACGCGGCAGTGGTCGGCCGCCAGATGGGCAAGCCGTCCATTGTCGGCGCCGGCGAATTGCGTATCGACGAACACGGCAAGTCGTTCACCGTGAACGGCAAGACCGTCAAGCAAGGCGATTACATCGCGTTCGACGGTCTGACTGGTGAAGTGAAGCTCGCCAAGGTGGTGTCGCAACCGAGCGAAATCCTCCAGGTGGTCGCGGGCAAGATGAAGCCGGCCGACTCGCCGATCTACCAGCGCTTCAATACGCTGCTGTCGTGGACCGACAAGGTCCGCCGCCTCGGCGTCCGCGCCAACGCGGATCAGCCAGACCAGGCGGAGCTGGCCTACGCGTTCGGCGCCCGCGGCATTGGGTTGTGCCGCACCGAGCACATGTTCTTCGGCGAGGGCCGCATTCCCATCGTGCAGCGCATGATCCTGGCGGACAACGAAGCCGACCGCCGTGCCGCCCTCAACGAGCTGCTGCCGATGCAGCGCGAAGATTTCTACGGCGTCTTCAAGGCGATGAAGGGGGAGGCCGTCACAATCCGCACCATCGATCCGCCGCTGCACGAGTTCCTGCCGAAGCGCGAGGACCTGATGGTGGAAGTCGCCGTCATGGAGTCGAAGGGGCAGAAGGGCAAGGAGCATGCTGACAAGAAGAACCTGCTCGCCCGCGTCGAACAGTTGCACGAATTCAACCCCATGCTCGGCCATCGCGGCGTGCGTCTCGGCATCACCTATCCCGAGATCACCGAGATGCAGACGCGCGCCATCATGGAAGCGGCGTGCAAGCTGAACAAGGAAGGCTTGAAGGTGGTCCCCGAGATCATGATTCCGCTCGTCGGCGATGTCCGTGAGCTGCGCGATCAGAAAGCGATTGTCGAGCGCGTCGCCAAGGACGTGATCAGGGAGACCGGCGTCAAGATTAAGTTCCTGATCGGCACCATGATCGAAGTGCCGCGCGGCGCCTTGACGGCCGACGAAGTAGCGAAAGAGGCAGAGTTCTTCTCGTTCGGCACCAACGACCTGACGCAGATGACCTTCGGCTTCTCGCGCGATGACGTGGGCAAGTTCCTGCGCGTCTACCAGGACAAGAAGATCCTCGACAAGGATCCGTTCGCGAGCTTCGACGGCGAGGGCACGGGCCAGCTGGTCGAGATCGCCGTCCGGAAGGGCCGTGCCACGCGCAAGGACCTCAAGCTCGGCATCTGCGGTGAGCACGGCGGCGATCCGTCGTCCGTGCACTTCTTCCACAAGGTGGGCCTCGACTACGTGAGCTGCTCGCCGTATCGCGTGCCGGTGGCGCGCCTCGCGGCCGCGCAGGCGGCACTGAGCGTCAAGGTCGGCGATTGATACGCTACTTCGTCCACAGGGGCGGCGCCACCGAACTGGTGGACCGCCTCGACCCGGCGTTGCTGTCGCAGGACAGCGGCGCCGTGGTGTGGGCGGACGTTGCCGAGCCGACCGACGCGGACGGCGTGGTGCTGCGCGAGGTCTTCGGCCTCCACGAGCTGGCCGTCGAGGCCGCCTTCAAGCGGGAAACCAACCCCAAGGTTGAGAGTTACG
>JANMUX010000047.1:0-2498 GCA_031392125.1 Acidobacteriota bacterium
CGGCAGGTCGACGCTCGCGATTCGCCTCTCGGCCTGCCGCACAATTTCATCTTGGATGTCCGAGGGCACGGGCCGTGGCTGTTCGCGCAGTTCGACTGCCGTCACGATCAGGTTGTCCATGGCAGCGGCCTCTTCGAGGCACCTCGCGGCTGCCAACGGCGTCGCTCCCCCATTCGCCCGAGTCACCCAGGCCGCGACAGCGATGGCCACCACGCCACATACGAGCAGGCGCGAGCCTGCGGGCACTGCGACCAGCATCGCAGTGACGTTGACGGCCGTCGCGGCGACGGTCCCAGCCGCCAGTCCCCACACGACGGCGCGAAGCCGCAAGCGCGCGCGGGCACGGTCAATGACCGCCGTGAGCCGGGTGTCAGGCAACGCGAGCCTCCGCGGCCGATTCATTCACGCGTGAACGAGCAGCACGTCGCAACCCGTGCTCAACCGCCAGCAGAGCCAGGGCAAGTACCCACAGCCATCGCCGATCACCCTCATCAATGGGACGGGCGTCTGTAGGCGACCGGCCTGGGGGCCGCGACCAGGCCTGCAATTGCTCGCTGCTGATCCTGACTGGCTCGAGTGAAGCAAGTTCGGTAGCGGTGACACGTTCTACGGCGTCGCGCACGGCGGTGGCCGCGGCCGACACCGACGCGGGGCGCTCCATGCGAACCACCGTGGCGCCGTTGAGCAATCGCTGCACCACCTGCTCGTCGGCGCCAGTCCAAACTACCAGCGCGCGCGCCGCCGGGTCCGACCAGCGCAGCCCTGCCGAAAGCGCGGCACGCAAGGCAGCGTCGGCCAGCGCCTGTTCCGCCGGCGCCGCGATCACTCGCAACGTGTCCGCAGCGACCGGCGTCGCCATACCACCCGACACGCGAGTCTCGTCGTCGCCGAGGGACGCCTGTTGCCGGTCGAGCACCAGAGCTCCGTTCCGAGTGCGCAGAACCAGAAAGGTCACCTCGCGAGCAGACTCGGCGGCACTTGTCGGCACGAACCGAAGTCCTGACGACACCGGCACCGCAGCAAGGTGCGCCGCCGTGAGGCTGCCACGACGAAACGCGCCGACGAACACGACCTCCCGGGCGGCAGGCGGCTGCTCATCCAGCCACCGAGTCGCGTCGGCCACCGCATCGCGAAGGTTGGCTCGTGAAAACCGTTGCGAAGCAAAGGCGTCGGCAGCAACGTCAACTCCTGCGGGCTCCGCACCTGGCTCGATGATCACCGCACGGGCGACGCGGTCGGAATACCCTTCTGCTCGCGCCGGGCTTTGAATGACGGGGCCAGCCAACGCCATGACCGCCGCAGCGACGATCGCAACGCGGCAGATCAGCAGCAGTGCATCCTGGATGTTCCGGGGGCGAAACGCGGCCAACTGCGAGGAGCGCAGGAAGCGCAGCGACGGATAGTCCACTCGCCGGCTCGGTTGGCGTACCAGCAGGTGGATCGCGATTGGCACGGCGACTAACGCGAACCCCCACAACGCTGCCGGTACCAGCCAGGAAATCCACATGGGTTCACTGGCTGCCGCGACGATGCATGAGGAAACGCCGCAACGCCGGTTCCAGCGGCTCGCCCGTCACCAGCCGGAGATACTCCATGCCGTCGCGCGTCACGGTGTTGTGCACGTTCGCGAGCCAGTGCCCCACGGCCTCGCGGTACCCGTCGCGAACGGCTGACGGCTGCACCATCAGCGATCGACCGGTCTCGAGATCGACGAACCGGGCGGCGCCCCCGACATCAAGCGCCAACTCTTCGCGGGCCACGGTATGCACCACCACAACGTCGTGGCCCATTCGCGCCAGCCGTCGTAGTTGCGGCAAGGCTTGTTCTTCTTCGTAGAAGTCCGACACCACAATCACCAGGCCGCGCCGCTTCATCACGGTTGCCGCCTGCCGAAGCGCGTCGTCCAGGCTGGCACCACCGATCGGCGCAAGCTGCGCCACCTGGGACAGGAATACGCGCAGGTGATGGTGTCCGCTGCGCGGCGGCACCAACCGCGCGCGGCCGTCAACAGCCAACACGCCGGCGGAATCCCCCTGGTCGAGGACTAACGTGCCAAGGATCGAGACGACTTGCCGGGCCAGGTCGAACTTCCCGGCATAGTTCATCGACCGGCTGACATCGAGCACGAAGAGCGCCGCCAGGTTGGTCGTCTCGCGAAACTGCCGGGTGTAAAGGCGGTCGGTTCGCGCGAACGCCTTCCAGTCCACATGCTTCAAATCGTCGCCAGGCCGATAGTGCCGGTACTGGCTGAACTCTGCATTGAAGCCGTGAAAGGGGCTGCGATGCAGCCCCTGCCGCAGACCCTCGACCGTCGTCCGTGTCACCAGTTCGAGGTCCCGGAGCGACTGCAGTTCTGACGAGGTGACGACGTGAGGGCGGGACATGTGCTTAGGTGCTTAGGTGCTTAGGTGCTCGGGTGCTTGGGGCTAGCGTGCCGGTACGGTGTCCAGCAATCGCGTGACCACCGTTTCTGCGTCGATACCGTCAGCCTCGGCCTG
>JANMUX010000055.1:0-1977 GCA_031392125.1 Acidobacteriota bacterium
AGTTGGTGGTCTTCGAGAAGATCGGGCGACGCAGGCTGAGCTGGTCGATGATTTGGGCCGGCTGGAAGTTGAACACGCGGTTGATGGCGCGGATGATTTTCGCATCGGCCACGGTTGCCGTGCCGAAGGTCTCGACGTGCACGCTCACCGGATCGGGATGACCGATGGCATAGGCAAACTGCACTTCGCAGCGCGCAGCCAGCTTCGCGGCAACCACGTTCTTTGCCACCCAGCGTGCCATGTATGCGGCGCTGCGGTCGACCTTGGTTGCGTCCTTACCCGAGAATGCGCCACCACCATGACGGCCCATGCCGCCGTAGCTGTCGACAATGATTTTGCGGCCGGTGAGGCCGGTGTCGCCCTGGGGTCCGCCGACGACAAAGCGGCCGGTCGGGTTGATCAGGAATTCCGTCTTGCTGGTCAGCAGGCGCTTGGGGAGCACCTTCTTGATCACTTCCTCGATACAGAACTTTTCGATGTCCTTGTGCTCGGCGTCGGCGGCGTGCTGCGTGGAGATGACGACGTTGGAAATCGCGACCGGCTTGTCGTTCTCGTAGACCACTGAGACCTGCGACTTGGCGTCGGGACGCAGCCACGGGCACTTGCCGGCCTTGCGGATCTTGGTGAGCTCGCGGCCGAGGCGGTGCGCGAACATGATCGGCGCCGGCATCAGCTCCGGCGTCTCGTTGCTGGCGTAGCCGAACATCAGGCCCTGGTCGCCGGCACCCTGCTGCGCGGTCTTCTTGCCCTTCACCTTGCGGGCATCGACGCCCTGCGCGATGTCGGCCGACTGCTGCGTGACCAGCACGTTCACGAACACCTTGTCGGCATGAAACACGTCATCGTCGTTGACGTAGCCAATTTCGCGGATGCTGTCGCGCGCGATCTTGACGTAGTCGAGCTTGGCCTTGGTGGTGATCTCACCGCCGACGATGACGACGTTCGATTTCACGTAAGTCTCGCAGGCGACGCGGCTGAACTTGTCCTGCGCGAGGCACGCATCAAGTACTGCGTCTGAAATCGTGTCGGCGACCTTGTCGGGGTGACCTTCACCGACCGACTCCGACGAGAAGATGTATCGATTGCCCATTAAAACTCCCAATAAAAAAGCCCGCGACGTCGCGGGCCTGGCTCGCGACTTAGATAGAAACCACGTCATTGCTTGCGCAAGACGAGGTGCGGCCCATCAAGTCGAGGAAATCGCCGCACTAACGACCGTTCAGTATGGCCTTGCCAGCGCGGCGGTGTCAAACGCCTTAAAGGGATTAGGGGCTTAGGGGGCTTGGGGTCCTAAGGTCTTAGGGGCTTGGGGCCCTGCTCAGGTGCAGATTTCTTTATCTTCTGCGCCGCGCTTGTTGCGAAACTTTCGTACCTTCACCAGTCCCAAGCGCGCTGCGTAGTTGAAATGCGTCTGAGAACCCAATTGTTCTTATGGCAATCAAACTGCACCAGCTGTTACATGGCTCGCGATCATAGAAAGCTCAATGCATTTCAGATTGCCGATGCACTTACGCTGGAGGTCTACAAGCTGACTGAGGCGCTTCCGCTCAGCGAACGGTATGGTCTGCAGAGTCAACTACGGCGCGCGGCAGTGTCGGTGCCGACGAACATCGTTGAAGGTTGCGCCCGCGCATCTGAACGGGACTACCTGCGATTTCTGGATATCGCGTACGGCTCTGCGCGTGAGGTTACCTATTTGATTGGACTCACGCTGCGGCTAGGCCTGGTCGATCCAGGCACAGCGCTGAAGGCAGAAGAACTAGGACGCCGGGCGGCCGCGTGCCTGGCCGCCCTCTCTGCGTCTCGCAGGGCGCGCCGCCCCCTAAGCCCCTAGGCCCCTAGGCCCCTAGGACCCCAAGCCCTATTTCTTATGACTATCGATATAGGAGAGCGCGAACTTCTCGAGCGGCTCGCCGCGCAGGCCGATCAACTTCGCCTCTTCGGTTGCCTTCTCGACCGGCCAGCCGTCCTGGAGGA
>JANMUX010000084.1:0-1691 GCA_031392125.1 Acidobacteriota bacterium
GGCCGATCGGTTCCTGGAGGTGACGGGCGCGCTGCAGATGCGCGAAATGTCGGCGCAGGTGCTCGACAGCATGGATCTCGAGCGCGAGCGCGGCATCACCATCAAGGCGCATCCGGTGCGGCTGTCGTACACCGCCAAGGATGGCCAGACCTACGTGCTCAACCTGATTGATACGCCGGGCCACGTCGACTTCAGCTACGAAGTCACCCGCTCGCTGGCCGCGTGCGAAGGCGCCCTGCTGCTGGTTGATGCGTCGCAGGGGGTTGAAGCCCAGACGTTAGCGAACGCGTACCTCGCGGTCGAGAACAACCTCGAGATCATTCCGGTCATCAACAAGATCGACCTGCCCAGCGCCCAGCCTGAAGAAGCGCGCCGCCAGATTGAGGAGATTATCGGCCTCGACGGCGACACGGCAATTCTCGCCAGCGCCAAGGAAGGCACCGGCGTGGTCGAGATCCTCGAGGCAGTGGTCACGCGGCTGCCGCCGCCCGACGGCGACCCGGCCGCCCCGCTCAAGGCGCTGATCTTCGATTCCTGGTACGACTCGTACCGCGGCGTGGTGATCGTGGTGCGCGTGCTCGAGGGCTCGCTGCGCGCCGGCATGAAGGTCACCTTGATGAACACCAAGCAGGACCACGAGGTGGAAACGCTCGGGGTGTTCACGCCGAAGGCGGTGCCGAAAGAAGAGCTTGGTCCGGGCGAGGTCGGCTTCATTGCCTGCGGCATCAAGGTGGTGTCTGACGCGCAGATCGGCGACACCGTCACCGAGACCCACCGGCCGACCCTGGCGCCGTTCCCCGGCTTCAAGGAACTGAAGCCGATGGTGTTCGCCGGCCTCTACCCGGTCGAGAGTCACCAGTACGCCGAACTGCGAGAATCGCTCGAGAAGCTGCGGTTGAACGACGCCGCCTTCTTCTTCGAGCCCGAAACCTCGGTTGCGCTGGGCTTCGGCTTCCGTTGCGGCTTTCTCGGCCTGCTGCACATGGAGATCGTGCAGGAGCGCCTCGAGCGCGAGTTCAACATGGACCTGGTCACCACCGCGCCCGGCGTGCTGTACCGGGTGACCAGGACCGACGGCGAGGTGGTCGAGATTGACAGCCCGGCCAAGCTGCCCGAGGCCGGTCACATCAGCAAGATCGAAGAGCCGGTGATCACCGCCATGATCCTGACGCCGGCCGAGTTTGTCGGCGCCATCCTGCAGTTGTGCCAGGACAAGCGCGGCGTGCAGAAGCAGCTGGAGTTCAAGGCCGCCGACCGCGTGCTCGTCACCTACGAACTGCCGTTCAACGAAGTGGTGCTCGACTTCTACGATCGCCTCAAGACCATCTCGCGCGGCTATGCCTCGCTCGACTATCACGTCACCGGCTACTGGGAGTCGCCGCTGGTCAAGCTCGACATCCTGGTCAACGCCGAGCCGGTCGATGCGCTCTCGATCATCGTGCACCGCGACCGCGCCTACGATCGCGGCCGCATGCTGGCGGCGAAGATGCGCGAGCTGATTCCCCGGCAGATGTTCGAGGTCGCGATCCAAGCCGCGATCGGCGCCCGCATCATCGCCCGCGAGTCGGTCAAGGCCATGCGCAAGAACGTGCTCGCCAAGTGCTACGGCGGCGACATCTCGCGCAAGCGCAAGCTGCTCGAGAAACAGAAGGAAGGCAAGAAGCGCATGAAGCGCGTCGGTCGGGTCGAGA